>JAFXXH010000051.1 GCA_017542425.1 Oscillospiraceae bacterium
CCACCTGGACATCGCCTCCCGGGAGTGGATCGAGGACGCGGTGGAGGACTACAGCGGGGCGCTGCTCTTCGTCAGCCATGACCGCTGGTTCATCGAGCGTTTCGCCAACCGGATCTGGGCCCTGGCCGACGGGGAGATCACCGACTACCGGGGCAGCTTCAGCCAGTTCCGGGACTACCGGGCGCGGCAACAGGCCCTCCGCCAGGCCGAGACACGGAAAGAGGAAAAGAAACCCAAAGCCCCGCCGGAGCCAAAACCGGGCGCGCCGGGCAAAAAGCCCAATCCCAAGCTGCTGGCCAGGCTGGAGCGGGAGATCGAACGCACCGAGGCGCAGCTGGCGGCCCTGGACGCGGAGCAGGAGCGCCACGCCAGCGACTACCAGAAGCTGCTGGAGCTGGGCGCGCAGCGGGAGGCGCTGGACGCGGAGCTGGAGGCGCTGTATCTCCGCTGGGAGGAACTGAGCGGATGAAGGAAAAGCTGCTTACCCGCCCCGGCTGGCTGGCTGCGGCGGGGGTCTGTTTCGCGCTGGCCGCCTTCTTCCGCTTTGCCCTGGTGGGCTACGGGACAATGGCGCTGCTGTTTTTCGGCCTCGGCGCGGTGATTTTGCTCTACTTTCTGACGCCCAAATGGTTCCGCGTTGCGCTGACCATCGTGCTGGCCGCCGGGACGCTGCTGTTCTGCGCCGCCGAGATCCCGGTGATCCGGGCATCGAGCGGGGAGCCGGAGCGGGAGGCGGACTACCTGATCGTCCTGGGCGCGGGGGTCAACGGCAGCAAGCCCTCCCTGTCCATGCTGGACCGCCTCACCGGGGCGCTGGCCTATCTGGAGGCGCATCCGGCCTGTGTCGCCGTGCTCACAGGCGGCAAGGGGAGGGGAGAGGACCTGAGCGAAGCCGAGGCCATGGCCCGCTGGCTGCTGGACAAGGGCGTCCCGGAGAGTCGGCTGCTGCTGGAGGAGCGGGCCACCAACACAGCGGAAAACCTCCGCTTCTCCTTCGCCCTGATCCCGGAAGACGCCCGTGTGGCCGTGTGCAGCAGCGAATACCACCTGTGTCGGGCGGAGTACATGGCCCGCAGCATGGGCCGGGAGGTCTTCGGCGTTCCCGGCACCACCCGCCTGTCCCTGCTGCGGATCAACTATTTCATCCGCGAGGCGCTGGGGATGGTGCATTATACGCTGTTCGGGGTGTGATTGATTTGATAAAAGGAACCGGGGCGCAGGTCCGTACACCTGGGCCCCGGTTCGCCTTTTCTCTATTCCCGCCGCCCCAGCTCCCAGAACGCCACGGCGCTGGCCGCCGCCACGTTCAGGGAGTCCACGCCCCGCTGCATGGGGATCCGCACGGTGTAGTCGCAGCCGGCGATGGTGCCGTCGGCCAGGCCGTCGCCCTCGGTGCCCAGCACCACGGCCAGCTTCTCCACCGCTTTCAGCGCCGGGTCGTCCAGCGGCAGCGTGTCGCGGCGCAGCGCCATGGCCACCGTGCGGAAGCCCCTGCTGCGCAGCAGCCCCGTCCAGTCCCCGTCCACATGGGTCCAGGGCAGCAGGAAGACGTTGCCCATGCTGACGCGAATGGCCCGGCGGTAGAGCGGGTCGGCGCAGCGCCGCGTCAGCAGCAGCGCGTCCATGCCCAGGGCGGCGGCGGAGCGGACGATGGCCCCCACGTTGGTGGGGTTCATCACGTCCTCCAGCACCGCCACCCGCCGGGCCTCGGCCAGCAGATCTTCGGGCCTTGGCTCGGCTTTGCGCAGCATGGCGCAGAGCACGCCCCGGGTCAGCGCAAAGCCGGTGAGCTGCGTCAGCACCTCCGGCGCGGCGGTGAAGACCGGCGTCTCCGGGCATCTGGCCAGCAGCGCCCTGGCCTCGCCTTCCACATGGCGCGGCTCCATCAGAAAGCTCAGAGGCACATAGCCCGCGTCCAGCGCCCGGGTGATGACCTTGGGGCTTTCCGCGATGAACATCCCCTCGGGCCGCTGATCGCTGTGCAGCAGTTCCCGCTCCGTCAGCCGGGCGTACACGTCCAGGGCGGGGGCGGAAAAATCGGTGATCTCCGTGATGCGGGACATGATACGCCTCCTCAGCCTTGCAGCGCGGCCAGATATGCCGCTGCGTCGAAGTCCTCCAGCGGCGCGTCCCGCCGGAGATAGAGGGGGTGGTGTGGGTGGCCCGCCTTGCTTCTGGCCCCGCAGGAGTACCAGCGCGCTCCATGCGCCAGCCCATGGGCGTACAGGTCCCGGACACAGTCAGCCAGCCAGGGCCGCTTCTCGATGACGGTCCCCCAGGCCGCCCAGACCGCCGGGGCCGCCCCGGCGCGCTCCAGCAGCCAGTCGAAGGCCAGCAGGTTTTCCCGGTGCAGCGTCTCGTTCCGGCAGCGGTCCAGGTCGTCCGGACGGGTGGCCCGCTGGGCGTAGACGTTCATCATCATCCAACTGTCATAGCCGTTGGCCGATGCGATGCGCGCCACGCTTTTCAGGGTGTTGTCCAGGTCGTCCGGCGCGGCGGTGGAGGGGTTGACCCCCAGGCAGATCAGGGGACGATGCCCCAGGGTGCCCAGGATGTAGCGGTATTCGTCGTAGCGGTCCGGGACAAAGAGCCAGCGGGCGCGGTCATAGTCCGCCGCGCCGCCGCCGCGCAGGGCCTCGGCAAAGGGCTGGATGTGCAGGGAGCCGGTCTCGCAGACGGGGATGTGCATGGGGGTAGCCTCCTTCCGGTTTGTCGAACTCAGTATAGCCCCGTCGTCCCGCCGCCGTCAAGCTTGACAGCGCATCGCGCTGTGATAGAATGGAAGCCTTGACGACAGGAGGCGAAAGAGAGATGTCCGATCCAAGAGACTGCAGCTTCCGTGCAGCCGGAGGGCGCTTCAACTACCGCGTGGGGGCGATCATCGCAAAGGGAGATCAGCTCCTTCTGGCCCGCAATCCCCAGGAAAAGCGGGCGTTTTACTACTCCGTGGGCGGGAGGGTCCGCTTCGGTGAAAGTCTGGAGGAGGCCCTGCTGCGGGAGCTGCGGGAGGAGACCGGACTGGACTGCAAGCTGGAGCGCCTGGCCGCCATCCACGAGAACTTCTTCCCGGACGACGACGGCGTACTCTGGCACGAGCTGGCCGTGTTCTTCACGGTGCAGCTCAGTCCGGAACTGGCCGCCATCGAAAGCGGCAGGCGGACCGACCACGGCCCGGCGGGGGAGTATCTGGAATGGGTGGACCGGCGGGACTGCGCAGGGCTCACGATCTATCCGGGCTTTTTCAGGACCGTGGATTTCAGCCGGGCGCAGGGGGTCCTGCATGTGCTGGATCGGGAATGAAGCCCCCGACCGCGGCGCGCAGCTTTCGCCCTTTTCCGAAACTTGTCCTTGCATTCTGATATCCGCTGTGCTAAGATAAACTGCAACTTTGTACAAACATCCAGAAGAGGTGAGCAGTTTGGAGACGATCGTACTGAAATTCGGCGGTAGCTCCCTGGCGGACGCCGCGCAGATCCGCAAGGCTGCGGACATCATCCGCTCCGACCCCGCCCGGCGCTATGTGGTGTGTTCCGCCCCCGGCAAGCGCTCCGGCAATGACGTGAAGGTGACGGACCTGCTCTATCAGTGCCAGGACGCCGCCCGGAGCGGCGGGGATTTCGCTGCGCCCCTGGCGCAGATCGAGCAGCGTTTTCAGGAGATCGTGCAGGAGCTGGGCGTGGACTTCGACCTGGCCGCAGAGATCGCCATCATCAGCCGGGAGCTGAACGCCGGGGTGTCCCGGGCCTACCTGGCCTCCCGGGGGGAATACCTCAATAGCAAGCTCATTGCCGCCTACCTGGGCTTCCCCTTCGTGGACGCGGCGGACTGCGTCTGCTTTGACGCGGAGGGGACCCTGGACGCGGAGGAGACCAACCGCCGACTCTACGCGGCCCTGAACCCGCTGCAAAACGCGGTGCTGCCCGGCTTTTACGGCAGCGGCCCGGAGGGGGAGATCGTGACCTTCTCCCGGGGCGGCTCGGACGTGACCGGCGCGCTGGTGGCCCGGGCGGTCATGGCCTCCCTCTATGAGAACTGGACGGACGTGTCCGGGATGCTGGCCGCCGACCCCCGCATCGTGCCGAACCCCCGCCAGATCGACTACATCAGCTATCAGGAGCTGCGGGAGCTCAGCTACATGGGCTTCTCCGTCTTCCACGAGGACGCGGTCTTCCCCTGCCAGAAGGCCGGGATTCCCATCAACATCCGCAACACCAACCGCCCCGCCGACCCCGGCACTATGATCGTGGCCAGCCTGCCCCGCATCCTGCCGCCGCGCACCATCACCGGCGTGGCCGGGCACAAGGGCTTCACCAGCATCCAGGTGGAGAAAGCCATGATGAACTCCGAGGTGGGCTTCGGTGCGGCCCTGCTCCAGATCTTCGCCGACCACGGCGTCTCCTTCGAGCACTGTCCCACCGGCATCGACACCATGTCCGTCATCGTCCACAGCAGCCTGTTCCAGGGCTGCCGGGACGCGATTCTGGAGGACATCCGCCGGAAGCTGCGCCCGGATGCGGTCATCGTGGAGGAGCATCTGGCCCTGGTGGCCGTGGTGGGCCACGGCATGAGCTATTCCAGGGGCGTGGCCGGGGCGATCTTCTCCGCCATCGGCGAAGCGGGCATCAACATCCGCATGATCGACCAGGGCTCCAGCGAGCTGAACATCATCGCCGCCGTGGAGGAAAAGGACATGGAAAACGCCATCCGCGCCATCTATGCCCGCCTGGAACAGGGCGTCCGTTGAACAGACAAAAAAAGACATCCCGGCCTTTCCCGCGATGGGGAGGCCGGGATTTTTTTCACTTCATCCGTCTCAGCGTCTCCGTCAGCAGGGCCCAGGTCCGCTGCACGGAGGCGATGTGCATCCGCTCCCGGGGGGTGTGGATCTCCGTCAGGTCCGGGCCGATGGACACGCAGTCCAGCCCAGGCAGCTTCCCGGCGAACAGGCCGCACTCCAGCCCCGCGTGGATCGCGTCAATGCGCGGCTCAGCGCCGTACTGCTCCCGATACACCTCCGTCAGCAAGGTGCGCAGGGGGCTTTCCGGGCGGAAGGCCCAGCCGGGGTAGTCCCCGGAAATCTCTATGCTCCCGCCCAGGGTCTCCGCCAGGGCGGCGATCCGGTGGGTGAGCATCTCCTTCCCGCTCTCCAGCGCGCTGCGCACGCAGAACACTGCCTCCGCCGCGTTTTCGCGGGTCTCCAGAATGCCCAGATTCAGGCTGGTCTGCACCAGGCCGGGGATGTAGGGACTCATGGCCTGAACGCCGCCGGGCATACAGAGCAGGGCCGTCAGCAGCCGATCCGTGCTGTCCGCGTCCATAGGCGCTTCCGCCGACTCAGCCGCTTCCAGCGTCACGTTCAGCGCCGGGTCCGTCTCGGCGAACTCCTCCCGCAGCGCATCACGCATGGAAGCGCAGAGGGCGGCGTGGGCTTCCGGGTCGGCGCTCAGCAGCAGGGCCTCGGCCCGGGCGGGAATGGCGTTGTCCTTTCCGCCGCCCTGGGCTGACACGACGCGCAGGGGAGCGCGGCGGGCCATGGCGTAGAGCAGCCGCCCCAAGAGTTGGACGGCGTTGGCCCGGCCCCGGACGATCTCCGTCCCGGAATGGCCGCCGGTCAGGCCCTCCACCCGCAGCCGCAGCGCCGCGCCGTTCCAGGCCCTTCGGCTGAGCGGGAGATCCGCCGTGACCACCCGGCCCCCGGAGCAGCTGGCGGTGAAGACGCCCTCGTCCTCGGAGTCGATGTTCAGCAGGCGGCGGCCCCGCAGCGGACTGACATCCAGCGCCGCCGCGCCCAGCATCCCGATCTCCTCGTCCACGGTGAAGACGCACTCCAGCGGGGGGTGGGGCAGCGTGGGGTCGTCCAGCGCCGCCAGCATCATGGCCACGGCAATGCCGTCGTCCCCGCCCAGGGTCGTGCCCTGGGCGTAGACGGCGTCCCCCTCCACGGCCAGGCGCAGCCCGTCCTTCGTCAGATCCAGCGGGCAGTCCGCCGTCTTTTCGCAGACCATGTCCATGTGGCCCTGCAAGATCACCGGCTCCAGCCCCTCCCGTCCCGGCGTGCCGGGCTGGAAGATGATGACGTTGCCCAGCGCGTCCTGCACATAGTTCAGCCCCCGCGCCCGGGCAAAGGCCGCCAGGTGGGTGCTGATGGCCCCGGTGTTGCCGCTGCCGTGGGGAATGGCGCAGAGTTCCTCAAAAAAGCCGAAGACCCGCTCCGGCGCAAGTCCGTCCAAAACGCCCATGCTCAAATCCTCCCGCGCTCAAATTCCGGGGCGTTCGTGCGCCCCAGGTCGCTTTCGCTCCAGGCCGACTCCGCGTCCAAAGACGCAGCCTCAGGGCGGTACAGGGCGTACAGCGTCAGCGCCAGGGCCAGCACGGCCAGGGCGATCACGCAGACGCGCATCCAGTCAGACAGCTTCCAGTTTTTCATCGTCAGACTCCTTCCTTGTGTTTCCGTCGGCGTTCGCCGCCAGCCCCAGCGCCGCCCAACACAGCGGCTCGGAGAGGCAGAGGCCCAGCCCGAAGCAGGCGTGTGTCAGCGCCCCGGCCAGCCCCAGGGTCAGCGCCTTGCCCCAGATCCCGCCGTGCCGCAGCACGGCGCGGAAACTGAGGGCATAGAGCGCAAGCGCCCCGGCCAGGCCGAGGCCGCCGCAGTTTACCAGATAAGCGAGATAGATGTTGTGCGCGTTGTCCACATAGGTCCGCAGGGTCCCGCCGGTCTCCGCCACGCTGCGGGCAAACTGGATGTCCAGCCGCAGCCCCAGGGTTCCGGGGCCGCCCCCCAGCAGGGGTCGCCGGGCAACCAGGGCCAGGCACTCCCGCCAGATGCGCAGCCGGGAGGACCCGAAGCTGTCCTCCGCCTGCCCGTGCAGGACCTGATGCAGTTCCCAGATCGCCCCCTCCTGACCCGGCCAAAACCAGACCAGGGCGACGGCACCCAGCAGGGCGCAGCCGGACAGAACGGCAAAAAAGGTCCGCAGCGTCCGGGGTTTCGGGCTTCTTCCCCCGTCGGGAATCCACGAAACCAGAAGCAGCGCAGCTCCGCCCAGGGCGCAGAGCAGGGAGGGGGTGGAAAAAACAAAGCCCAGCCGCAGCAGCCCGTCGGCGTACTCCGGCGCAAAGGCCAGGGCGGGGACCGCCAGCGCGCAGACCAGCGCCCCCAGCCGCAGCGCCCGGCGGACCCGGGGCAGGTCCGTCAGCAGCAGCGGCGCGCCGAGCAAAGCGGCGGCGGTCAAGGCCAACTTGACCCCACTGCCCCCGGCCCGCAGCAGCACCGGGACGCAGGGGAGCAGGGAAAGCAGCCAGGCCCAGCCGCGCCCGCAGATCCAGAGGGCCGCGCAGATCGGCAGGGCCAGCGCCAGCACCGCGTCGAGAATATTTGTGTTGCCGATGGTGCCCAGATAGGCGGAGGAATAGCGCAGCCCGCTGTCGTAATAGTTCAGGTCCCCGGGGAACAGACGCAGCAGGTCCAGGCCCAAAAGCTGGAGCAGCCCCACCAGGCAGCATAGCCCCGTCCCCGCCGCCAGCGCCGCCGCGTGACAGGGTTTCGGTACGGCAAAGCGGGAGACGCCCAGAAAGCAGAGGACGTAGGCCGCCAGCGTCAGCGCCCCGTCGTAGCGCCCCGCCGCCAGCAGGCTCTGGCCGCGCCAGGGGGAGCAGAGCCAGGAGAGGACCACGGCGGCCAAAAAGCCCAGGGCCGCCCACTGGGCCGCCGTGGGTCTGCCGAACCGGGCGCGCTGGCGCAGTTGCAGCGCCAGCAGCGCCGCAAGCCAGAGCCCGGTGGCGGTCATAAAAAACAGAAATTTGGAAAAAGTGATGTTGGCATAGCCTTCCAGGCCGGGAAACAGTGGAAAAATCCCCAGCAATGTGATAAGATACAGATCGGTGGCAGTTTCCTGCCCCGTCCGGTTTTGTCGAAACAGCGGCAAACGGTTTTTCATGTGGAAAAGGATAGCACATTCCGGGCATATTGTAAAGAATAGAAGGAGAAGCTCCATGTATTTTGACACCCACGCCCACTACGACGACGCCCGCTTCGACGCGGACCGGGACGCGCTGCTGGCCTCCATGCCGCAAAGCGGCGTCTCCTGCATCCTGAACCCCGGCTGCACGGTGGCCTCCTCCCGGGCCGCCCTGGACCTGGCCCGGCGTTTCCCCTTTGTCTACGCCGCCGTGGGCCTGCACCCGGAGGAGTGCCACGGAGCGGGGGAGGCGGAGCTCCAGGCCATCCGCGCCCTGGGCGCGGAGGACAAGGTGGTGGCCATCGGGGAGATCGGGCTGGACTACCACTGGGACACGAACCCGCCCCGGGAGCAGCAGCAGTTCATCCTGCGCCGCCAGCTGGCCCTGGCCGTGGAGCTGGACAAGCCCGTCATCGTCCACGACCGGGACGCCCACGCCGACTGCCTGGCCCTGGTCCGCGAGCAACCGAAGCTCAGAGGGGTGTTCCACTGTTTTTCCGGCTCCCCGGAAATGGCGGAGCTGCTGTTGCAGCAGGGCTGGTATCTGGGCTTTGACGGCCCCATCACCTACAAAAACGCCAAAAAGGCCCTGGCGGTGCTGGACATCACGCCCCTGGACCGGATCTTGCTGGAGACGGACGCGCCCTATCTGCCCCCCGTGCCCCACCGGGGGGCGCGCAACGACAGCCGCTATCTGCCCCATATCGCGGTGGCAGCGGCGGCCCGGAAGGGGCTTGCCCCGGAGGAACTGGCGCGCATCGCGGCGGAAAACGGCAGACGGCTCTTCGGCATCCCCGAAACCCGGGAGGGATGAGCATGGACGGACAGACCATCCGCACCCGGATGCTGCTGGGGGACGCGGCGCTGGACAAGCTGCGGCGCAGCCGCGTGGCGGTCTTCGGGCTGGGGGGCGTGGGCGCATACGCCGTGGAGGCCCTGGCCCGCTCCGGCCTGGGTGCGCTGGAACTCATCGACAACGATACCCTGGCGGAAAGCAACCTGAACCGCCAGCTCCTGGCCCTGCACAGCACCCTGGGCCAGCCCAAGACCGAGGCGGCGGCCCGGCGGGTCCGGGACATCGACCCCACGATCGAAGTGAGGTGCAGACGGTGCTTTTACCTGCCCGAGACGGCGGGGGACTTTGACTTTACAACATATGACTATGTGATCGACGCCATCGACACCGTGACGGGCAAAATACAATTGGTACTCCAGGCCCGGGAGGCCGGGACGCCCATCATCTCCGCCATGGGGACAGGCAACAAGCTGGACCCCGCCGCCCTCCGGGTGGCGGACATCTCCGAGACGCGGGTGTGCCCCCTGGCGCGGGTCATGCGCAAGGAGCTGCGCCGCCGGGGGGTGGAGCATCTGAAGGTGGTCTACTCCGAGGAAAAGCCCCTGATTCCGCTGGAAAACCCGGCGGAGCTGGCCGGCAGCGCCCGGCGGAGCATCCCCGGCAGCACGGCCTTCGTGCCCGGCGCGGCGGGGCTGCTGCTGGCCTCCGCCGTGGTGCGCGATCTGACCGAGGGACTGAGAAGGGAGGAACGAATGCCGTGAACCGTGCGCTGATTGCCATGAGCGGGGGTGTGGACTCCGCCGTGGCGGCCCTGCTGACGCGGGACGCGGGCTACGACTGCGTGGGCTGCACGATGAAACTCTGCCCCACGCCGCCCTCCGACGGGCCGGACAGCCGGAGCTGCTGCACCGCCGACGATGCGGCGGACGCCCGCAGCGTGGCCTTCCGGCTGGGAATGCCCCACTATGTCTTCAACTACACGGAGCGCTTTCAGCGGGAGGTCATCGGCAGCTTCATCGCCGCCTACCAGAATGGCCGCACGCCCAACCCCTGCGTGGAGTGCAACCGGAACCTGAAATTCGGCGCGCTGCTGGAGCGGGCGGAGGAACTGGGCTGCGCGTGCGTGGTGACCGGGCATTACGCCCGCATCGCGGAGCGGGACGGTATGTTTTATTTGATGAAGGGTCTGGACCCGGCCCGGGACCAGAGCTACGTCCTGTATATGCTCTCCCAGGCGCAGCTGGCCCGCATCCGCTTCCCCCTGGGCACGCTGAGCAAGCCGGAGGTGCGCGCCATCGCCGCAGCGCAGGGCTTCCGCAATGCCGGGAAGCCGGACAGCCAGGACATCTGCTTCGTCCCGGAGGGGGACTACGCCGCCGTCATCGAGCGCTATACGGGGAAGGAGGCCAGCCCCGGCGACTTTCTGGACCGGAACGGCCATGTGCTGGGGCGGCACAGGGGCGTGATCCGCTACACCGTGGGCCAGCATCGGGGCCTGGGCCTGGGGACGCATGAGCGCCTCTGCGTCCTGGCCATCGACCCGGCGGCCAACACCGTCACCCTGGGGCCGGAGGAGGCCCTGTACCGGACGGAACTCACCGCAGGGGACTTCCACTGGATCTCCGGCGCGGCCCCGGCCCAGCCGCTGCGCTGCGCCGTGCGGACCCGCTATCGCCAGCGGGAGCAGGAGGCCCTGGCCCTGCCGCTGGACGGCGGGCGCGTGAAAATCGTCTTTGACCGGCCCCAGCGGGCCATCACCCCCGGCCAGAGCGCGGTGCTCTACGCGGGCGATACGGTGCTGGGGGGCGGTATCATTGAGAGGGGAGGGGAGGAAACTTGACCCAATATGATGTCAGCGGCATGAGCTGCGCGGCCTGTTCCGCCCGGGTGGAGAAGGCCGTCCGCGCCGTGCCCGGGGTGGAGAACTGCGCCGTCAGCCTCCTGACCAACTCCATGGGCGTGGAGGGCACCGCCGCGCCGGAGGCCGTGATCGCGGCGGTCAGCGGCGCGGGCTACGGCGCCAGCCTGAAAGCGGCGGGCGCGCAGGCGGGCGCGGCGCAAGCC
>JAFXXH010000052.1 GCA_017542425.1 Oscillospiraceae bacterium
AGCCTTCCGGCAAATATCTCGTTATCGGCTCCATATTGGTATACATGGCTTTCACCTCATCACCATGATACCACATAAATTATGTTAACTTCAAGCTTTTTTAGCTTAACGCCTATGCCCCGCTGGGGGAAGGAAATGGCGGAAAGCACGCGGAGACCTTGTAGGGGGCGGCGTCCCGACGCCCCCGCAGTAGCGGTGGGTTTTCAATAAACGCTCGGCGAATCCGCAAACGCTCGGTAGGGAACGCCGTTCCCGGCGTTCCGCGCAGCAGCACAAAACCGAAGCACCACGTTGGGCGAATCCGCATAAGCCCGGTAGGGCGCGCCGACCCCAGCGCGCCGCGCAGCGACACCCATGTTTTCCACAACATAAGGCGAATCCGCAAGCGCCTACCCGTAGGGAAGGGGCTTGCCCCTTCCGGCAGGAAACGCCCCGATACCCGCCAACCCCGGGCGAATTCGCAAGCGTGTAGCGCATTCGCCCGGGCTTTCCCATGTCTGACCATGTGCTGCGCGGAAAGGGCAAGCCCTTTCCCTACAATGGGACGGCTGCGAATTCGCCGGACGTGGTGCATGACGTATAGCTCCTGCTGCGGAACGGCGGGGACGCCGTTCCCTACAAAGCGTTGCTTTCATGCGTCATTGGGGACGGTGAAGCAGACAAGACGAAATGACGCAACGGCCCGTGTAGGGGCCGGCGTCCCCGACGGCCCCCCCGCAGCACACGGCAATGGCTTGATTCCATCTTCGGCGAATCCGCACACGCCCGGTAGGGAACGCCGTCCTCGGCGTTCCGCGCAGCAGCACAGAACCGAAGCAAGCCGTCAGGCGAATCCGCATACACCGTCCCTTTTGACTTCTTCCCCTCACGCACAATCCGGCGGCTTTTCTTCCGAAAAGCCGCCGGATTTGGTCGATAGATGAGAAGCGGGCTTTCAGCTCAGGTTGCCGTTGGCGTCGCAGCTGAGGGTCATGTGATGGTTGGTTGTAGCTACCGTGATGCCCAGCACACGGAAGCCCACGGTGAAGTCCGCCACGGCGGAGCTGCCGCTGGGATAGGCGTTGCCAGAGACTTTGTAATACGCGCTGTCGTAGGCGGTGAAGCTCAGGCTGGCCCCCGTGCAGGAGGAAGAGCTCCCGTCATAGGTGAAGGTGCCGGTCAGCGTCATGCGCCAGACTGCGGTGCCGTTTGTGTCATAGGCAGTGTAATTTTTGTGTCCGTAGATCGTCACCACCTCGCCGCGCGCGGACGTGCCGTCAACTGCGGTCTCCACCAGGATTTGGTCGAAGTGCGGGGCTGCTTGGGGATCATCTGCTGCAAAAGAGGGAACGTACAGGCAGAGCAGCAGCGCCGCCAGGACGACAACGGACAGCAGACGGTTCATTTGTTTACACATGGGGAAACACACTCCTTTCAAAATGCGGGGGATGCTTTCAGGTTTGAGTCAAAAACTCGTTCAGACCGGGGATCCGGGCGTCCACCCCCATCACGGGTTGATCTTCCCGGGAGATGTCGATCACCACATAGTCATAGCCATAGCTATGTACGTGCCATACCACATATCCGCTGACCAGCGCGGACAGGAGAACCAGAACGGCCGCCGCGCTGACGAACAGCTTCCAGATGCGCTCTCGGAGATTCAGCGCTATGGACAGTTCCTCTGCGTCCCGGCTGTCCACATACATGGCGGACACTTCCTCCGGCGCGCCGAAGCGTTCCTGCAAGTCCGCGTATCCGCTTTCGGGAAACGCATAGGTGTACTCCGAGACGTGCAGCGCGAGCTGCGTCATGACCCGCTGCTTTTCCTTATGCCGCATCGGGAGCCGCGCCCGCACGTCCCCAAGGTACCGCCGCGCCGTGTCAGTCCCGTTCATGTCCATCCCCTCGATCCAGGAGCCGCAGCATTCCGTCCACCATTGTGCGGTATTCGCGGGCCAGGGCTTCCAGATGGGCCTTCCCCGCATCCTCCAGATGATAATAGACCCGCGTCATGCGCTTGCCCGCCAGCATCCGTCGGTCGGTGATCAAACCCGTTTCCAGCAGCTTGTAGAGCACGGGATAGAGCGAACCCTCCTGGGTCACGATGGCGCCGCCGCTTCGGCGCTCCGCCTCCTGCACAAGCTGGTAGCCGTACATGTCTTCCGACTCCAGCAGCGACAGGACCACCAGCGGCAGAAGCCCCCGGCGAAAGTTGATTGGAACACTGTCGTTTGCCATGCGCTGCATCCTTCCTTTCTCATCTCTCATCATATGTTCTCTCGGACAGATTTTGCTGCGGCCCCGTGCGTCCGCAGCCGGGCAGAAAAGCCGTCAAGCGCTGCTTCTCCCTGCGTCGCAGAGAGAAGCAGCGCTCGCAACCACGGCATTATCCTGCCGTGCCGATTTTGGTCTGCTTTTGGCCTGCGCTCGCGTCCATCAGGCGGAACATCCCATCCGTGATGGCCTGGTAGGAGCGGGAGAGCTCCTCCAGATAGGCCTTTCCGGAGTCCTCCAGGTGGTAGTACACCCGGGTCATGCGCTTGCCAACCAGCACCCGGCGGTCAGAAATGAAGCCCGCGTCCAGCAGCTTGTAGAGCACGGGATAGAGCGAACCCTCCTGGGTCACGATGGCCCCACCGCTCCGGCGTTCCGTCTCCTGCACGAGCTGATAGCCGTACATGTCTTCGTTCTTGAGGAGGGAGAGAATCACCAGCGGCATCAGGCCACGACGGAAGCTACCCTGAAAATTTTCTTGTTTCATATGCAATCTCCATTCGTTTGAGAAAAATATAACATTCCCCTGAGAGAAATATAACATAGTCTGCCGCAAAAAACAATACTGTTTTTAAAAAAGTGAAATCAAGTCGAAACGTCTGTTTTTCTACGAGGTTTTAGCCCTGTATCGTGTACGGTGCCACTTCTGTCACGGGCGGCGTGCGGCGGTGGCGGCGCGCTGCATCAGGGTTTTGCGAAGCAGGTCGACGGGGATGATGAGAACGGCCAGCCCCAGGCAGATCAGCCAGGAGCGGAGGCTCAGGGCTTCCATCTGCAGCGCCGGGCCGCCGAAGGTGACGAAAAGGAACTGCATGGCGAAGATGCCCAGCATGACCGGCAGAAAGCTCCGATTGTCCCCCAGGCCCCGGAGCAGGTTCCGGCTGGCGGTCCGGGCGTTGAAGCCGTTGAAGGTGATGGCCATCATGAACGTGGCGAAGACCGCGCTCTTGAGACAGGTCCGGTCCACGTCGCCGAAGAGGTCCCGGAGGAAGGGGAGGAAGAGAATGCCCAGGCAGATGAAGCTGATGTAGGCAGCCCCCACCAAAACCTGGATCAGCATCTCCCGGCTGACGAGGCCCGCGTCCCGGGGGATGGGCTTTGCCCGCAGATACTCCCGCTCTGGCGGCTCGCCGCCGAAGGCCATGGCCGCCAGGGTGTCCATGGCCAGGTTCACCAGCAAAAGCTGAAGGACGGTCAGCACCACGTTCTCGCCCAGCAGGGGTCCCAGGAAGCAGATCAGCACGGCGGCCACGTTGACCGTGAGCTGGAAGATCAGGAACTTGCGGATGTTCTGGAACATGGTGCGGCCATAGAGGATGGCCCGGGCGATGGAGGAGAAGCTGTCGTCCAGAACGGTGATGTCTCCGGCCTCCCTGACCGCCTCGGCGCCGCTGCCCATGGCGAAGCCCACGTCGGCCTTCTTCAGCGCCGGGGCGTCGTTGACTCCGTCGCCGGTCATGCCCACCACCAGATTCCGCTCCTGGGCCAGGCGCACCAGGCGGCTCTTGTCGGCGGGCAGGGCCCGGGAGACCACCCGGAGCCGGGGCAGGGTCTCCAGCAGTTCCCCGTCGCTGAGCTCGGCCATCTCGCCGCTGGTGAGGGCCACGTCCTCCGGGTCGGAGAGCAGTCCCGCCTCCCGGGCGATGGCGGCTGCGGTCTCCTTCCGGTCCCCGGTCACCATCACCACCTGGATGCCCGCGCCCCGGGCCTCGGCAACGGCCTCGGCGGCCTCGGCGCGGACAGCGTCCCGGATGCTGATGATGCAGATCAGGGTCAGCTCGCCCTCGTCCCGGTCCCCGGCGGCCTTGGCCACCGCCAGCAGGCGCATGGAGCGCCCGGCCTGGGTGTCCAGATAGCTGGTCAGGTAGTTGCGCTCCACCAGGGCTTTGACCTCGCCCTTCTCGTTGATGTAGCGGGTGCAGCGGGGCAGGAGCTTTTCCGGGGCGCCTTTGATGTAGGTGGTGCTGACGCCGTCCCGGCGGATGGTCACGCTGGAGGTCTTCTTGTTGGAGTCAAAGGGTTCGAAGGCCAGTACGTCCTCCCGGCTGAGGCGGACGGCGGCGTTGTCCTGGAGCAGATAGCCCAGCAGGGCCCGGTCGGTGCGGTTGCCGCCAATGATGGTCCCGGCGCTGGCCGTGGCGCTGTTGTTGACGCCGATGCCCGCCACCACGTCCATGGACAGGACGCCGGGCATATCACTGAGGTTGCGAAAGCCCTTCACGTTGCCCGTGGCCAGCTCCACCACCGAAAGCCGCCCCTCCGTGATGGTGCCGGTCATGTCGCAGAACAGGATGTTGAGGCTGCCTACTGTCTCCAGGCCCTCGCGCTTCCGCACCAGCACCTGCGCCTTGTCCATCTTGAGACTCTGGAAGGACAGCATGGGCAGCCCCTCCGGCGCCGCGCAGACGAGGATGGTCACCGCCACGGCGACGGCGTCCAGCACCAGGCGGACCCAGGCGTAGCCCCCTTGGGGCGTCTGGCCGCTCAGCAGGGTCCCGGCCAGCACCGCCAGGACGATGCAGACAGCGCCGACGCAGCCGAAGAACGCGATCTGTTTGGCCAGTTTTTCCAGCCTGCGCTGCAAGGGCGTGGCGGGGGTGCTTTCCCGCCCCTCCAGGGCCAACTGGCCGAAGCGGGTCTTGTCGCCCACCTGAGCCACTTCCATGTAGCCCTCCCCGGCGCGGACCACCGTGCCCCGATAGACGCAGCCGGGGTTCAGGAGATCCCGCAGGTCCAGCTCCTCGTCCGGAGCGGCGGGGCGCTTGTCCGCCTCCTCCGTCTCGCCGTTCAGGGCGGCCTGGTCCACCTTCAGCGCCCCGTCCGCCAGATAGCCGTCGGCGGGGATGCGGTCCCCCGCCTGGAGGAACACGATGTCGCCCACCACCACCTGGCTGACGTGCTGCTCGGTCAGGATGCCGCCGCGGATGAGCTTGGCGGTCTGCCGGGCGTCCGCTTCGGCGCGGAGGGCCCCAGCCATGCCCTCCTGGCGGCGCTCGCTCACCGCTGAGACGCCGTTGGCAATGGCAATGGCAAGAAAGACGCCCGCCGCTTCAAACCACTCTGCCTGCCCCAGGAAAAACAGCAGCAGCTGCACCGTCAGCGCCACCAGCAGGATCCGAATCATCGGGTCCCGAAAGCCCCGCAGCAGCTTCTTCCAGAGCGGATCGGGCGGGAGCTGCGTCAGCGTGTTCGCGCCGTGCGCTTCCCGGCTCCGCTTTGCTTCCTCCTGGGTCAGACCCGTAAACTTCATAGGCTTCCCTTCTTTCGCAGCCACATTCCGGCAGCGATCACCGAAAAGGCTGAAACACATACTAAATCATAATTATAGCATGTTTTAGCTGTTTTACAAGGCTTTTTGCGAAAAAAAGGGGCGTATGGCCAGAAAGAGGCTGGAAAATGTCCGCCCGGCGGGGCAGCGGCGCTCAGTACAGGATGCGGATCTGTTCTGGTGTGACGCCCATCTCCCTACAGAACGCGGCCTTCTCTGCCCCGTCGCGCAGCAGACGCAGTTCGTGGAAGCGCCCGTCGGGCCCGTCGATGTAGCCCCCGGTCATCTCCCCGGTGCAGATGCTCTGCCGAATGGCCGGCTCCCGGTCCGGGGGGAGCGGGGGAGGGGCTTTTTTGGAGCGAAACAGCATGGCGGTCTCCTTTCCAGCGCCGATCAAGTGGGTTTCGGTGATATAATACAATATAACAAAACATAATGCAAGAAAAAACTCACGAAATGCAAAAAAACAACGAGCAGACAGGGGGACGGTTCTTTTGTCTTGCCATCATCTTCCGACAAAGCCGCTGAGGGCAAGCACGGTCCGCCCTTGCATTTTCGTCTGTACCGTAGTATTTTAATCATATCTCATGGAAAACAAGGGAGGCGATCCCCCTGGACGAACAGAGCCTGAACGTGCGCAAGCTTGCCCTGCGCCGGACCATGCGCGCTGCCCGGTCCGCCCTGAACCCGGAGACGCGGGCGGCGGCGTCCCGGCTGATCCTTGGGCACATCGCCGCGTCCCCGGCCTTTCAGCGGGCGCGGACGGTGCTGCTCTACCGGGCCGTGGGCGCGGAACTCAGCCTGGACGCGCTGCCCCGGCTCTGCCCGGCCAGGCGCTACTGTTACCCGGCCTGTCTGCCGGACGGCGGCATGGAGGCCCTCAGCCCGGCTGGGGCGGAGGACTGGATCTGCGGCGCGTTCGGCATCCCGGAGCCGGACCGCCGCAGCGCCGTATGGGTGCCGCCGGAGGAGCTCGACCTGGTGATCTGCCCCTGCCTGGCCTTTGACGCGGCCGGGCATCGCCTGGGCATGGGCGGCGGCTATTATGACCGCTTCCTGCCCCGCTGCAGCGCCGCCACCGTGGCCCTGGCCGCCTATGCGCTCCAGCGGGCTCCGGCGGTGCCCGTGGGTCCATGGGACCGCAGCGCCACGGTGCTGTACACCGAGGCGGGGTGGGAGGAGATTTAAGACACGGGCAAGACAAGGGGATGGTTCCAAGACAAGGGGACGGTTCTTCTCCAAGACAGGGGGACGGTTCTTCTGTCTTGACGTCATATTCCATGCGGTGTATGATTCCAGCAATCAGCAAACCCATCATTGAGCGAGCCGCACGATAAGACAAAAGGTCGAGTAGACGGCTGGCATTGCTGCCGCCGCCCCTCACGGAACCGTACTTGCGCGATTGACGCATACGGCTCTTCAAGCATTCCTTGGGGTACCATTCCAGATGTTTTTCATGATTTTGGGCGGCTTTATGTAGTAGTCCCATATCCTCCGGAACTTGTCGTAGCCCATACTCTTGCGTTGGCTGCGCCGATTCAACATTTTGAACCGTTTTACATAGCGCAGGAAGTTCTTGTCCTGTATATCGTGCTCCAGAAACTTCATGAGCCAGTCGTGGTCTACATTGTCAAAGAAGCCTTTGATGTCCGCTTCCAGTACATAGTTGACCTTACGCCTCATGATTGTCTGATCGATATACCGCACGACATCATGTGCTGACCTCCCCGGTCGG
>JAFXXH010000053.1 GCA_017542425.1 Oscillospiraceae bacterium
GCTACCGCCGCTTCATCCAGATGTTCTCCGACGTGGTCATGGAGGTGGGCAAGAAGTACTTCGAGCAGCTCATCGACCGCATGAAACAGATCAAGGGCGTGACTCTGGACATCGAGCTGACCGCCGCCGACCTGCGGGAGCTGGCCGAGCAGTTCAAGGCCGAGTACCGCGCCCGGGTGGGCGAGGACTTCCCCAGCGACCCCACCACCCAGCTGGTCCGGGCCATCAAGGCCGTGTTCCGCTCCTGGGACAACCCCCGCGCCAACATCTACCGCCGGGACAACGACATCCCCTACTCCTGGGGCACCGCCGTCAACGTCATGCCCATGGTCTTCGGCAACCTGAACGACAACTCCGGCACCGGCGTGGCCTTCACCCGAGACCCGGCCACGGGCAACCGCAAGCTGATGGGCGAGTTCCTGGTGAACGCCCAGGGCGAGGACGTGGTGGCCGGTGTGCGGACCCCCATGCCCATCTCCCAGATGGAAGAGCTGTTCCCCGACGCCTACTATGAGTTTTTGCAGGTCTGCGGCAAGCTGGAGCGCCACTACCGCGACATGCAGGACATGGAGTTCACCGTGGAGAACGGCAAGCTCTATATGCTCCAGTGCCGCAGCGGCAAGCGCACGGCCCAGGCCGCCCTCCAGATCGCCTGCGACCTGGTGGACGAGGGCATGCGCACCCGGGAAGAGGCCGTGGCCATGATCGACCCCCGGAACCTGGACACCCTGCTCCACCCCCAGTTTGACGCGGAGGCCCTACACCGGGCCACGCCCATCGGCCGGGGCCTGGGCGCCAGCCCCGGCGCGGCCTGCGGCCAGATCGTCTTCACCGCCGAGGACGCCAAGCGCTGGGCCGCCGAGGGACAGCGCGTGGTGCTGGTGCGCCTGGAGACCAGCCCAGAGGACATTGAGGGCATGAAGGCCGCCGAGGGAATCCTCACCGTGCGCGGCGGCATGACCAGCCACGCGGCCGTGGTGGCCCGGGGCATGGGCGAGTGCTGCGTCTCCGGCTGCGGCGACATCGCCATGGACGAGGAAAACAAGTGCTTCACCCTGGGGGGCAAGACCTTCCGGGAGGGCGACACCATCAGCATCGACGGCACCACCGGCAACATCTACGCCGGCGAGATCCCCACGGTGGACGCCTCCATCGACGGCACCTTTGGCCGCATCATGAAGTGGGCGGACGTGTACCGCAAGCTGCGCGTGCGCACCAACGCGGACACCCCCGCCGACGCCCGCAAGGCCCGGGAGCTGGGCGCGGAGGGCATCGGCCTGTGCCGCACCGAGCACATGTTCTTCGAGGGCGACCGCATCGCCGCCATCCGGGAGATGATCTGCTCCGACACCCCGCAGGCGCGGGAGGCGGCGCTGAACAAGCTGCTGCCCATGCAGCAGAACGACTTCGAGGGCCTGTACGAGGCCATGGAGGGCCTGCCGGTCACCATCCGCTTCCTGGACCCCCCGCTGCATGAGTTCCTGCCCACAGCGGAGGAGGACATTGAGGCCCTGGCAAAGGCCCTGGGCAAGACCGTGGAGGAGATCCACGCCATCATCGCCGGGCTGCACGAGTTCAACCCCATGATGGGCCACCGGGGCTGCCGTCTGGACGTGACCTATCCCGAGATCGCCCGGATGCAGACCCGCGCCGTGATCCGCGCCGCCATCCGCGTCCAGCAGCGCCACCCGGAGTGGACCATCACCCCGGAGATCATGATCCCCCTGGTGGGCGAGGTCAAAGAGTTGAAATTCGTCAAGCGCATCGTGGTCGAGACCGCCGAGGCGGAGCTGGCCGCCGCGGGTATGGCCATGCAGTACCTGGTGGGCACGATGATCGAGATCCCCCGGGCCGCTCTGACGGCGGACGAGATCGCCTCTGAGGCGGAGTTCTTCTCCTTCGGCACCAACGACCTGACCCAGATGACCTTCGGCTTCAGCCGGGACGACGCGGCCAAGTTCCTGGGCGCGTACTACGACAACAAGATCTACGAATACGACCCCTTCGCCAAGCTGGACCAGAACGGCGTGGGCAAGCTGGTGCAGACGGCGGCGCAGCTGGGCCGGGCCGCCCGCCCGAACCTCCACCTGGGCGTCTGCGGCGAGCACGGGGGCGACCCTTCCAGCGTGGAGTTCTTTCACGCCACCGGCCTGGACTACGTCTCCTGCAGCCCCTTCCGCGTCCCCATCGCCCGTCTGGCGGCGGCCCAGGCGCAGATCAAGCACCCCCGCGCTTGATTCAGATCTGAAACCGCTTCGCTGGGTTTCAGATCTGAGAGGATTGCGCTGCGCGAGCGCCCCCTTTGGGGACACTCGCGCAGCGAGAAGAATTTTTTCCCCGGCGAAGCCGTGGAAAAAATGGATTTGATTTTTTTCGCGCCTTTGGGCGCGAAACTCTGCGAGGCTTCGTTGTTGATACGCACATATCCCAAAAACGAACAGGGCGCGCTGCGACTGGGTTTGTCGCGGCGCGCCTTTGTCTTTTCTTGTTTCAGTTCCCGTCGGGCTGTACGTCCACCTTGGTGCCGTCGCTGCTTAGGGCGACGGCTTTGACGCTGCCGCGCCAGTGGTCCACGATCTCGGCGGCGATGCGGTCCTCGATCTCCTTTTGGATCGTCCTGCGCAGGTTTCTTGCGCCGTAGGTCTCGCTGTAGCTCTTTTCGGCCAGGTAGTCGATCACGCGCTCGTCCCAGCGCAGCCGGAAGCCCTTCTGTTCCATGACGGTCCGCAGTTCCTCCAGCATCAGCCGGGCGATCCCGGTGAAATTCTCCCGCGTCAGGTGGTTGAAGCAGACGACCTCGTCCACCCGGTTCAGGAACTCCGGGCGCAGGAACTCGTTCAGGGCCTTCATGGCCCGGTCCCGGCTCAGCTCGTTCAGGCTCTGGCCGAAGCCCAGGGTGCCGCCTTTGGAGCTGCTGCCCGCGTTGGTGGTCATGATGATGACCGTGTTCTCAAAGTTCACCGTGCGGCCCTGGGCATCGGTGATGCGCCCGTCGTCCAGGATCTGCAGCAGCAGGTTCATCACGTCCGGGTGGGCCTTCTCAATCTCGTCAAACAGCACCACGCTGTATGGCTTGCGCCGGATCTTCTCCGTGAGCTGTCCGGCCTCGTCATAGCCCACATAGCCGGGGGGCGAGCCGATGAGCCGGGAAACCGTGTGCTTTTCCATGTATTCGCTCATGTCCAGGCGCACCAGGGCGTCCGGCGTGTCGAACAGGTCCTCCGCCAGGCGCTTCACCAGCTCGGTCTTGCCAATGCCGGTGCTGCCCACGAAGATGAAGCTGACGGGCTTGCGCTTGGCCTGGAGCCCCACCCGGGAGCGCTTGATGGCCGCGCAGACCAGCTCCACCGCCTCGTCCTGACCGACGACGTGCGCTTTCAGGCGCTGGGCCAGGCCGCTGAGGCGGGCATACTCGTCGGCGCGCACATTCTCCGCCGGGATCTTGGTCCAGAGGGTGATGATCCGGGCCAGGTTTTCCTCGGTCAGGGCGGGCTTGCCCTCGGTCTGGAGGCTCAGCAGCTCGTTGTCCATGCGCAAGCGCTCGCTGCGGATGCGGGCCAGGCGCTCGAAGTGCTCCCCGCTCATGTCCTGCATCAGCATCTCCCGCTCCTTGTCCAGGTCGGCGATGTCCTTGCGCAGGGTGCTGATGCGCTCCAGGGTGCGGTTGTGCAGGTTCACGTCGCTGCAGGCCTCGTCGATCAGGTCGATGGCCTTGTCCGGCAGATAGCGGTCGGTGATGTAGCGCTCCGACAGGCTGACGGCCAGGCGGCACATCTCCTCGCTGATGACCACGCCATGGAAGTCCTCGTAGTATTTCTTGATGCCGCAGAGGATGCGCACCGCGTCCTCCAGGCTCGGCTCGGCCACCGTGACGGGCTGGAAGCGCCGCTCCAGGGCCGCGTCCTTTTCAATGTGCTTGCGGTACTCGGTGAAGGTCGTCGCGCCGATGACCTGGATCTCGCCCCGGCTCAGGGCGGGTTTCAGGATGTTGGCGGCGTTCATGCTGCCCTCCGCGTCCCCCGCGCCCACGATGTTGTGGATCTCGTCGATGACCAGGATGACGTTGCCCTCCCGGGTGATCTCCTGGATCAGGCCCTTCATCCGGCTCTCGAACTGGCCCCGGAACTGGGTGCCGGCCACCAGCGCGGTCAGGTCCAGCAGATAGACCTCCTTCTCCCGGAGCTTGTAGGGCACGGCGCCGTCGGCGATGCGCTGGGCCAGGCCCTCCGCGATGGCGGTCTTGCCCACGCCCGGCTCGCCGATCAGGCAGGGGTTGTTCTTCTGGCGGCGGTTCAGGATCTGGATCACCCGCTCCAGTTCCTCCGCCCGCCCCACCATGGCGTCCAGCTTGCCCTGGCGAGCCCGGTCGGTCAGGTTGATGCAGTAATTGTCCAAAAATTTCTTTTTGGCGCTGCGGCCCTCCCGGGCGTTCTGGGGGTGGGACTGCTCCGGCTTGGGCGTGCTGTCCGCCGGGGCAACGCTCTCGCTGTCCCGCCCGGCCTGGCCCATCAGGCGGCTCAGGAAGGGGAAGGTGGCAGTCTTGCCCTCGTCCTCCTCGCTGTCCTCCTCAGCGCTCTGGGCCATGCTTTGCAGGGCGCTGAGCCCCTCGTTCATGAAGCTGCTCACGTCCCCCTGCAGGGACTCGATGTCCTCGTCCGTCAGGCCCATGCGTCCGATCATGTCGTCCACGGGCTTGATGTGCAGCTCGCGGGCGCATTTCAGGCACAGGCCCTCGTTTTTCGTCTGATTGCCTTCAATTTTCGTGATGAAGATCACCGCCACGTTTTTCTTGCAGCGGGAACAGATCACAGGTTCCATAGCGTTCTCCTATTCCGTGCCGCAGCCCGTGGGCGCGGTCAGATGCCAAGATATGGCAGTAAGTAATTCTCCCGCAGCAGCCAGCCGCCGATCCAGGACTCCTGCAGCGCGCTGCCCAGCAGCATACCCATGAACTTCAGCGCCCAGACCAGCAGCACGCAGAAGAGGAAGCCGGTGAACAGCCCCGCGACTGCGCCGCCGATGTCGTTCACCATGTCCAGGTTGGGAATCTTGTAACTCAGGTTCGGCAGGTTGCCCAGCGCCGTCAGGACGATCAAAACCAGCAGCGCCGCCACGATGAAGATGCTGACGTAGCTCACCGACTGGCTCAGGATGTGCTTCATGGCCCCGGTGACGCTGCCGCCGCTCTCGTGGGCGTAGGTGACGGCCCGCTGGGCCATGCTCTCGGAGGTGGCGGTGTCGAAGCCCATGGCCTCATAGCAGATGCGGCAGAACTCCGCCTGGCGGTCGGGGTGCTGGCTCAGCAGGTCGTCCATGGAGTACTCATAGCGGTCCCAGCCCAGCAGCGTCCGCACGCCGGAGCCCTCGTCGCTGACCACGCCCTCCACATAGCCGTTCAGGAAGGGGCGCAGCGTGGGCTCCAGGTCGTAGGAAAAGACGTTGGCCAGCAGATTGCCGCCGTAGATGGCGATGACGATGGCCAAAATCCCGCCGATGCCCATGACCAGGCCCTTTTTGTAGCCGGTCCAGACGCAGATGGCCACGATGGCGATAAGTACGATGTCGATGACTGTTTTCATAGCTGTCCCCCCGCATCCCGGACGCGCCGCCGGATGCCGTTCATGAAAATTCTCTGTTTGTGCAGCGGGCCATACGGCCCGGTTTTTTTCTATCGCACCCGCTCCGCGGCGTAAGCGCCCAGGAGCAGGATGCTGCCGTCGGCGCGCAGCAGGGCGCGGCGGGCGGTGAGCAGGGATGCGCTGGCGCGCTGGACGTTCAGTTCCGGGCTGTAGACCGTCCAGCCGCCGCCGCTCATGGCCAGCAGGGAGCGGCCGGAGGCGGAGAGGCTCAGGATGTCCCGCTCCTGTTCCTTCACGGCCAGCAGTTCCCCGGCGGGGCTGAAGGTCTCCAGGAAACCGCCCCCGCCGCCCCGGTAGGCGCTGACGTAACAGGCGGCGAAGCTCTCCCCGAACTCATAGTCCATCAGGTAGTAGTCCCCGAAGTCGAAGCGCTCCCGCAGCGACCCGTCCAGGCCCAGGAAGCTCATGCCCGTCTGTCCCACGGCACAGAGGCTGTCGTTGCCCAGGAAGTCCAGGTCAAAGGGCAACTCGCCGGGAAAGGCGGCGCTGGCCAGCTCCGTCTCGCTGTCCAGGCGGAACAGATGCAGCGTTCCGCCGGACTCCTCCGCGCAGAGGGCCGCCAGCACGCGGCAGTCGGGGCTGACCCGGGCCGCCAGCACATAGCCGGAGCCGGACCACCACTCGTAGCGGGCCTTGGCCGTGGCGTCATAGACCGTGACCTTGGCCTTGTAGCCCGCCTCGGCGGTGACCAGGGCCACATAGCCACGGGCGTTCATGCTGGCCGTCAGCACTTCCCCGGCGGGGCTGAGGCTGCGGGGCTTGCCCTCTGCGTCCAGCCAGACCAGATTTTCCGTGCCCAGGTCGCAGAAGAGCGCCCCGGAGGCGGAGGCAAAAACCGCCGGCTGGCTGTAGCTCACCAGCTGCTTGTACAGCGCCCGCCCGTCCCGGTCCAGATACTCCAGCGCGGAGGAGGAGGCCACGGCGAAGCCGTTGCCCGCCACAGCGAAGACCTGACCGGTCCCCACCTCGTAGGTGTAGGGCTCGCTCTGGATCGTGTTCTCCGCGCCCTGGCCGAAGGTCTCCCTCAGGCGTTCGCTGCTCAGGCGGTCCCGCAGGGCGAAGACCAGCAGCGCCGAGAGCACCAACAGCAGCGTGGCCAGTCCGGCCAGCAGCCGCCGCAGTTTGGCCTTGCGGCTTTGTGTCCCCGTCGGTCGCCCGCCGGAGAAGGTGTTGTTGTCATCCATGGCTTCATCCCTGTCCCTGTCGTGTGTAGAAAGTATACCGCGCCACGGCTTCAAAGATGTATCGCTCCGCTCAGCGCGCCATCATGTCCCCCACCGGACCGTCGTACCAGACCCGGTGCATATAGAGCCCCTGGGGGGGCATGGTCGGCCCCGTCAGGCGGCGGTCCCGGGTCTCCAGCAGCCGGGGGATCTCCTCCGGCTCCAGCTTGCCGATGGCGGCGTAGACCATCGTGCCCACAATGGCGCGCACCATATTATATAAGAAGCCGTCCGCGCAGACGTAGACGCTCCAGAGTTCCCCGTCCCGCTCCGTCCGGCACCAGTGGACCGTCCGCACGGTGGTGCGCGTCTCCGTGCCCACCGAGCGCACCGCCGCGAAGTCGTGCTTGCCCTCGAAGGCGCGCCCGGCCCGCTCCATGCGGTCAAAGTCCAGCCGGGGCGGGTAGAAGCAGACCCGGCTGCGGAGGAAGGGGTCCCGGATGCGGCGGTTGTAGATGCGGTAGACATATTCCTTCTGGATGCACGAGCCGATGGCGTTGAAGTCCGGCGCGGCCTCGCAGGCGTCCAGCACGGCGATGTCCGCGGGCAGGCGGGTGTTCACCGCCAGGGCCACCCGGTCGATGGGAATGGCGCAGTCTGTGCGGAAGTTGGCGCAGTAGCGCAGGGCGTGGACGCCCGCGTCCGTGCGCCCGCAGCCCACCACCCGCAGGGGGTGGCCGCAGACCTTCTGCAAAGCCTGTTCCAGGGTCTCCGCCACGGAGACGTCGGTCTTCTGCACCTGCCAGCCGTGGTAGGCCGTGCCGTCATAGCAGAGTTTCAAAGCGATGTTTCGCATCTGCGCGCCCTCAGGTCCCAAGGCCCCGCAGCACAATGGCGGCGGCCAGCAGCCCGGCCAGCACCAGCAGGGTCAGGATGTCCCGCCGGGCGAAGACCAGCTGCTTCATCCGCGTCCGCTGGCCCCCGGTGTGGTAGCAGCGGCACTCCATGGCCGTGGCCAGCTCGTCGGCCCGGCGAAAGGCGCTGACAAACAGGGGGATCAGCAGGGGCACCAGGGCCCTGGCCCGCTCCGTCAGCTTCCCGGTGTCGAAGCTGGCGCCCCGAGCCTTCTGGGCGGACATGATCTTGTCGGTTTCCTCGATGAGCGTGGGGATGAAGCGCAGGGCGATGCTCATCATCATCGCCAGCTCCGAGACCGGAACGCGCAGCTTTTTCAGCGGCTCCAGCAGCCGCTCCAGCCCGTCCGTCAGTTGGAGGGGCGAGGTGGTATAGGTCAGCAGGAAGCTGCCGCAGATCAGCAGCATGATGCGCAGGGCCATGAAGACCGCCCGCCGAATGCCGTCGGCGGTGATGCGGAAGATCCACCATTCCCAGAGGGCTTCGCCGCTGCCGTAAAACAAATTGATGATCGCCGTGAAGATCACGATGAAGATCAGGGGTTTCAGGCCGGAGAGCAGGGTCTTGGGGCGGATGCGCCCCAGGGCGGCCTCCAGCACCAGCACCCCCAGCATCAGGGCATAGCCCCAGACATTGTGGGCCAGGAACAGGGCCGTGATATAGCCCACCAGCCAGATCAGCTTGGTCCGGGGGTCCAGGCGGTGGATCAGGGTGTCGCCGGGGAAATACTGGCCCAGGGTGATGTCTTTCAGCATGGCCGCGCCTCCCCCCGGCGCTCCAGGAGCAGCTTTTTCAGGTATTTCACCGTGTAGACGCTCTCGGGCAGTTCCACGCCCCGCTGCCGCAGGGCCAGGGCGATCTCCGTGGCCATGGGGACCGTGAGGCCCATCTGCTTCAGTTCGTCGGCCCGGTCAAAGACCCGGGCGGGGCTGTCGTCCATCACCAGACGCCCTTCGTGGAACACGGCCATACGCCGGGCAAAGCGGGCGATGTCGTCCATGCTGTGACTGATGAGCAGCACGGCCGCGCCGGTGCTGCGCTGAAAGGCGCTGATGTTGGCCAGGATGCTCTCCCGCCCGGCGGGGTCCAGCCCGGCGGTGGGCTCGTCCAAAATCAGCACCCGGGGGCGCATGGCGATGACTCCCGCAATGGCCACCCGGCGCTTCTGGCCGCCGGAGAGTTCCAGCGGACTGGCCTCCATCAGCTCGCCGCCCACGCCCACAAAGCTGGCGGCCTCGTAGACCCGCTCCCGGATCTCCGCCTCCCCCAGCCCCATATTTTTCGGACCGAAGGCGATGTCCCGGAACACCGTCTCTTCAAAGAGCTGATACTCCGGGTACTGGAACACCAGCCCCACGCCGAAGCGCACGGCCCGCAGCGCGGCTTTGTCCGCGTGGATGTCCTGCCCCTGAAACAGCACCTGTCCGGCACTGGGCTTCAGCAGGCCGTTGAGATGCTGGATGAAGGTGGACTTCCCGCTGCCCGTGTGTCCGATCACGCCCAGCAGCTCCCCCTCCTCGATGGCAAGGGAGATGTCGTGGACCGCAGTTTTTTCAAATGGCGTCCCCTGGCTGTAAACATGGCACAGGGCCCGCGTCTCCAGAATCGGCATCTTGCTTGTTACTCCAAATCCGTGATAGTCCCCTGGGGGCGGCGCAGGTACGCGGCGATGGCCGCGGCGCAGTCCTCCACCCGCAGGGCGTCCAGGGGCAGGGGCCAGCCCTCCGCCCGGAGGCTGTACAGCAGGGAGACCGTCTCCGGCGCGGTCAGGCCCAGGGCCCGCAGCGCCTCCACCCGGGAGAACACGTCCCGGGGACTGCCGTCCATGGCAATGCGGCCCTCGGACATGACGATGAGCCGGTCGGCGTGGATGCACTCCTCCATGTGGTGCGTGATGAGCACCACGGTCATGCCGCTGCTGCGCCGAAGCTCCCGCACCGCGTCCAGCACCTCCCGCCGCCCCACCGGGTCCAGCATGGCGGTGGGCTCGTCCAGGACGATGCAGCGGGGCCGCATGGCCAGCACCCCCGCAATGGCGATGCGCTGCTTCTGGCCCCCGGACAGGAGATGGGGGGCGTGGAGGCGGAAGTCATACATCCCCACCCGCCGCAGCGCCTCGTCCACCCGGACCCGGATCTCCTTCGGCTCCACGCCCAGGTTCTCCGGGGCGAAGGCCACGTCGTCCTCCACCACGGAGGCCACGATCTGGTTGTCCGGGTTCTGGAACACCATCCCCACCGTGCGGCGGATGTCCAGCAGCCGGGATTCGTCGGCGGTGTCCATGCCGTCCACCAGCACGCGCCCCGCCGTGGGGCGCAAAATGGCGTTCAGGCACTTGGCCAGCGTGCTTTTTCCGCTGCCGTTGTGCCCCAGCACCGCCACGAAGTCCCCCGTCTGAATGCGCAGGGACACGCCGTCCAGCGCCGGACGCCTGGCTTCCTCATAGGTATAACTGACGTTTTCCAGTTGTAAAATCGGTACGCTCATAGCAAAACAGAAATACGCGCAGCCCACTTCAGCGCAGCCAGCGGCAACTGGCGCCGCAGGGCAGGCACAGGCCGCTCTCGGTCACGGGCAGGCCCAGCTCCTGGCTCTCGCTGTGGCCGCCGAATTTTTTGGTGAAAATGCTGTCCGCCACATAGCCCACGGTGCTGGCGCTCAGGCCGGTGGTGTAGGAGCTGATGAGGACGAACAGGGGCTCATCGCTGAGCACCCCCGCGCAGAGGCTGACGAAGTCCCAAAGGCTGTCCTCCAGCTTCCAGACCTCCCCGCCGGGGCCGCGCCCGTAGCTGGGCTGGTCCATGATCAGGGCGTCGTAGCAGCTGCCGCGCCGAATCTCCCGCTGGACGAACTTGACGCAGTCGTCCACGATCCAGCGGATGGGCCGCTCCCGGACGCCGCTGGCCTCCGCGTTCTCCTTGCCCCAGGCCACCATGCCCTTTGCCGCGTCCACATGGCAGACGCTGGCCCCGGCCTTGGCCGCCGCCACCGTGGCCGCGCCGGTGTAGCCGAAGAGGTTCAGCACCCGGATGGGCCGCCCGGCGGAGGCGATGGTCTCCATGATGAAATCCCAGTTCGTGGCCTGTTCCGGGAACAGGCCGGTGTGTTTGAAGTTCATGGGCCGCACCCGGAAGGTCAGCGGGCCGTAGCCCAGCTCCCAGTGCTCCGGCAGACCGTGCTTGTCCCACGCTCCGCCGCCGCTGCTGCTGCGGCGATAGCGGGCGTCGGCCCGCTCCCAGAGAGCGCTGCGCCGGGGCGTCCGCCAGATGGCCTGCGGGTCGGGACGGATCAGGATGCGCGATCCCCAGCGTTCCAGCTTCTCCCCGCCGGAGCAGTCGATCAGCTCAAAGTCGCGCCATTTGTCAGAAATCCACATACTGCCTCCCGTTTTCACCCGCGTGTACAAAAAATCAGCTTATTATAGCACAAGCCGCCCCACTTGGCAATACGCGAAATGTATGTCCCGCCGGGGCCTTGTGCATGGTCCGAGAACAGGGCAGCGCGTGATACGGTGCAAGCATCCTTGCGTCGCATCACGCGCATCAACGAGAGCCGGAGGGCTTTATTCGGAACGCTGGCGCAGCAGCTTCAACAGCTTTTTGTCAAAGGTGGCCAGCTCTGCGCCTTTTACAACATGATAGGCATATAAAACGCAATCGACAAAATCGAGGCTTCGCGCCCCGTAGGTGTCAAGCGCCAGCTCCAACACCCGCATGTCCCGGCATTGGACCTGACAGAGAAACGCTTTGACATTGGACCTGACAGAGAAACGCTTTGACAGTGTCCGCAATCTGTCCGCGCTCCAAGGAATACACACCGCGCAGCACATAGACGAGTTCCGCAATCACTTCAATTGTGACATGCACGTCCCCGGCGTTCAGGTACTGTTCCGCCCGGTTGGCCATCTCCTGATCGTCGTTCAGCAGATACCGCAGAATCATGTTGGTGTCAAAGATTACCATATTTCTCTACCATGGCCCGCTCCCAGGCCCCCTGCTCTTTTTCCGCCAGCGCCGGGTCTGCATAGGACGCCAGGGCGCCGCGCATACTCTTTTTCTCCGCAGACTGTTCAGGCTCCACAAACTCATCCATCAGCGTGACGATGACCCGCTGATTCGGCTTTGCGGGCATCTGCTCCAACAACCGGATTGCAGAGCCGTCGTAATACCCATAAACCGCCAACATCTTCCCTCACCCTCTCTTCGCAAACAGCGGCGTTTTTTCCATTTTACCACAGTAGCGCCCCTGATTCAACGGAAAAGAAATCTGAAAAACGACGCCCCGCCCATTGGGGCGGGGCGTCGTGGGTTGGGGGAAACCTCAGCCCTCGATGGCGATGGTCTTGCGCTCGGGCAGCTTGGGCTGGTCCTTCTTGGGGATGCTCAGGCTCAGCACGCCGTTCTCAAACTTGGCGCTGATGTCCTCGTCGGTGACGTACTCGCCCACATAGAAGCTGCGCTGCATGGCGCCCACATAGCGCTCCTGCCGGATGACACGACCGGCCTTGTTCTCGGTCTCCTTGTCCAGCTGCTTCTCGGCGCTGACGGTCAGAACGCCCTTCTCCAGGTGGATGGCGATCTCATCCTTCTGATACCCCGGCAGGTCGATGTCCACTTCAAAGCCGTTCTCGCCCTCGCGCACGTCGGTCTTCATCTCGTGGGCGGCCCGGCGGCCATACAGCTTGCGCTCGATGTCCCGCACCTCCGGGAAGTTCGGGAAGCTGAACCAATCGTCAAACAGGTTCTCACCAAAAATACTCGGCAACATAAATCAATTCCTCCTTTTTTGTTATGTCAGTTCACTGGTACTTTGACATCGGGACGGAGGGTCATTCGCGTTCGCTCTTCGTTCCTCTGTTTATGGCTTCATTATAGCACGAAAATTAGCACTGTCAAGAGGAGAGTGCTAATTCAGAAGTAAACAATTTATGAACGGCATGCTGACACTACGGCGGAGAACTGGAAGGCACATCTGTCCGTACGCTTTCGTAAGAATCTTCTTTCAAATCTTTCCGCCTCCCCTTGAAAGGTCGGGAGAAAGCGGATATAATAAATTGATTTCCTCAAAATTGCCCGACAGAATCAGGAAATCAGAAAGAGGGACCACGGTGCTGTACTTGATGCAAATGTCTGACTTCCATTTTGGTGGAGCCGGATATTCAGAGAGAGAAGAAGAAGAAATTCTCAAGAAGATGGCGGAAAAAGCATTGAATAGTATCCCGGCGGGCGCTCCTCTGGCGCTTTGCTTATGTGGTGATTTCATTGACAGCAAAGGTTTGCTCCCACAGCAGACAATGGAGGCGAAGAAACGATATGTCCGGGCACAAAACGTTTTGCGGGAATCCGTTGTAATACCCTTATCCAAAAAGCATCCGCTTCGGATCGGTATGTGTGTGGGAAACCATGATATTACGCACATCGACGCAATGAAGAGCTTTGCTGCCACCCTGACCGCAGGTTCTCCAGCCCCGTTTCCAGTGGAAAAACTGAACTCCAGCTACGCGATCCATTTCGATTCAGACAATCTGGATCTGGTGTTTGTCAATTCCTGTGCAGATGGAGATTATGTCCGCGGAAGCATCAACTATGTAGCGCTGGAGGATACATTAAAAGGATTGGATCGAAATTCGTCCAAGTATCTGTTTCTGCACCATACCATAATGAGCATGGACAGCGGGGACAGTTCCTCAATCTACAACACGCCGGAATTGATCCGTCTTCTGGAGCGGTACTCCATCCGGGCAGTTTTTCATGGACATATCCATGGGCAGTACATGCTGCCAGTTGGAGAGAGACGCTGTCACTTGCTCGGCGTCGGGGCGGTTTTGTCCCGAAACCATGCGGATGTCAACTCCCAGTTCCATCTTCTATGCTCTCGGAACGGGTATTTGGTAGAAGGGCGCAGCTTTCAATATCATTCAGACTTGGCCAGGAACCCAAACGGAGCAGCTTTTTCAACACAGGATCTCTTTCCGGCGGAATTGCAAAACTGCTTTTTCGGTGAATCCTTTTCTGAAGCATACCGGGAATTGTGTGGAGCCGTCACAGCGCGGAAAAAATTGTATCAGGTGCAGCTGCATGTGGTCTCTTCTTTTGAGGCATTTGACCGCGATGTAAGTCAAAACTTTGGCGAAAAGATAGAGCTGCACACAGACGATCAAGCGTATTCCTATTACCAATTGGCCCAATTGTGGGAGCAGCCCAAAGTGGATGGGGACAAACTGTATTTTAATCATGGGATGTTTTTCTCAACGGAACAGTATCCCAATGGAATTGACTACGTCAAACAGGAGTTGAGAAAGAAGCCAACCAGCAGCCGGGCAATACTCTCAACGGTCTGTTCCAGGGAGATTTCGGAGACAACGCCGGATTCTTTTCTGCCATCCCTGCTGTCCATTCAGTTTGGCTTTGATTCCAACATGCGCACGTTATACATAACAATGAATCTTCGCGCCTGGGAAATCAGTCGTTTTGCAAAGATCAACATTTGCGAAATTCTATATTTTGCACGAGATATTCGACAGAGCTTTCCTTCCGTTGAGAAGATTGATGTTGTCATCAACGCCTTTCGTGCTCAAATCAAGAAGAATTTCGGATGTTTTCTCAAGGCGACGCTGGACAAAGAAAAAACACAGCTCAAATTGTCCGGGTATTTCAGCACGTTCAGGCAGGCAAGCCAAGGTTGCGATGAGACACAAACAGGGTATCTCAGTTTCCTGAAAAAAGACGTCAACCAGGTCCTGACGCTGGTCAGAGAGAAGCACATGCGGTCTGAAACCGTGATAGAATTGACTGGACTGGATAGATTGAAATGCGCTGTCCTGGCTGCAATCGAGGAACTGAACGAACAGAATCCCTATCTCCCGCAATTGAAGAGCATAGCAGCCGAGTTGTCGGAGCTTTTGGCCGCAATGCAAAAGCTAAAAGACATCAGGGCAGAGCATTCAGAGCCGACGAGTGACATGGATTCCGCAGAAGGGCAAATTGACGCACTTTTTCAAAGCATCACCAAGCGGTTAGAGACCATTCTCCAGGAATGAACAAACGTAGAAAGCAGAGAAAAGAGGATCGGGAATGACCGAACACGCAACAGAGAACAAAGGATGCTTCCTTGCATTTGAAGGCATCGACGGCAGCGGCAAGTCCACGCAGATAGAGCGGCTCAATCGCCGTCTGGCCCAGCGCGGCATACACTGTTACGTCACGAGAGAGCCTACCGACTCTCCCATCGGCTCTCTGATCCACCAGATTATGACGGGCAGGATCCGGAGCGACAACAAGGTCGTTGCCGCCCTGTTCGTGGCGGATCGGTTGGATCATCTTCTGAATCCCACAGACGGAATCAAGCAGAAAATTGACAGCGGCATCCCGGTCATTACAGATCGTTATTATTTTTCCTCCTACGCCTACCACAGCGTAGACATGCCCATGGACTGGGTCATCGAGGCCAACTCGCAAAGCGCCGCAATTCTCCGCCCGACGGTCACAGTGTTCCTCGATGTGGACCCAAGCAACGCCCTGGGCCGAATTGCCCGTACCCGTTTTCATACGGAGCTGTTTGAAACCAAGAGTCGGCTTATCTCCGTCCGACAGCAGTATTTTCAAGCCTTTGAACGGCTGAAAGACGAGGAAAATCTTCTTATTCTAGACGGCAAGCAGTCCGAGGATGCGCTGGCGGAGGAAATCTGGGAGAAAACAAAAGGATTCTTCGGTCTGTAAGGAGGCTGTGGATGGAACTGTTTGAAGTGCAACTGGAGTTGGAATCGGCATGCTTTCTGAATTGCATCCATTGCTCATCCCAAGCTATGCGACGAAGTACACGGACGTATTCGGACGAGGATGTACTTCGGTTTCTGTGTTACATTCCGCTTCCATTAGAGGTCTTTTTTACGGGCGGTGAGCCTTTGCTGTATCCCGGCCTGCTGGCGCTATGCTCTGAAGTTCATGAACAGCGCCCGGATTGCGAGATGGGTATTCTGACATCCGGGATCGTTTCGGAGCATGGCGCCTTGAGTCCCGTCAGCAGCGTCACCTTGGAGTCGTTGCACCGTGTCGGGGTGAATATCGCCTACGTCTCCCTGTACAGCGATACACCTGCGTGGCATGATGAAATGACAAACAAACCGGGCTCTTTCAATTTTACTGTGCGGGCGATTCAGAATATGGTGCAGCTCGGTATGGATACGCGGATTAACTTGGTCATTACCCGACAGAACGTACATCGTTTGCCTGAAATCATCCGATTTGCGTCGGAGCTGGGAGTTGGCGAGGTGCGACCTCTGAAGCTAGTCTGTCATGGCAGCGCCGCAGCGCACTGGGCGCACATCGGCTTGTCCGACGCGGATTATGCTCAAGCTGTTGTGGAGCTGTATCAGCACAGACAGAATCTGCCCACGCGGATTACCGTTTCCAGTATGCCTCGGCTTGCGCCCTGCCGCCCTGTGGGTCGTTCCGAAGGATGTCAGGCTGGGAAAAGACTGCTGTATGTGGCATTGTCCGGCGAGGTTTACCCCTGCGCCTGTGTCAAAAACAACCGTGCTGCTTCTCTTGGCAATATCCGGGAGCCAGCGCTGGAATCCATCGTCAACAAGTCTGTCCCCTGGGGGAAGACACGGTTTCGTTGTCTGCGGGAAATGGAAAACGAAACCATGGAAAATCAAGAATGCTGATATGGATTCCGTCTCTTTCAAAGGCAAATGAAGATCAACGACCGGGGAAACGCAGATCCTCTTCTGCTCCCCGGTCGTTTTCTCCTATCTCGGTACGTCTCCGCGTCCCACATTCCGATTTGTCTTCGAATCCTCCACAATGGCCCTTCCGTCCCGCCGCCGCACGCACTCGGTCAGCAGATACTCGATCTGTCCGTTGACGGAGCGGAACTCGTCCTCCGCCCAGGCCGCCAGCTCTGCATAGAGCTTGGGCGAGAGGCGCAGGGGGACCTGCTTTTTCTGATTGTCATTTGCCATACGCGCTCCCCCGTTCACATGGGGCCGAAGCGCCGCCGCAGGGCGCGCTCCGTGGGGAGAATGGGCAGAAGCATGGCCAGCGTCTGCACCCCGCAAGCTATGCCGAAGTGCACGCCCACGCTGTCCTCGTCCCCGCCGATGCACAGCAGCATGGCGACGATCCCCAGCAGCGCCATGGCTGCGCCCAGGATGGTCCAGAGCCGCCCGAAATAGAGGTGGGCAAAGGCCCAGGCCGCCGGGGAACGCTGACTTTGCTTTGTGCAGTAGCCCGAAGCGCCGCCATAGCGCGGGATCTTGCCCCGCCGCCAGCGCAGCCCCGCGATGCACATGCTCACGGGAATCACCAGCACCATGGCCAGGCCAAAAAACCAAAGCCAGTTCATGCCGCCCTCAGTACAGGCTGCCGGAGTTGACCACCGGCTGCGCGTCCCGGTTGCCGCAGAGGACCACCAGCAGATTGCTGACCATGGAGGCCTTGCGCTCCTCGTCCAGCTGCACCACGCCGTTGCGGTTCAGGCGCTCCAGGGCCATTTCCACCATGCCCACGGCCCCGTCCACGATCATCTTCCGGGCGTCGATGATGGCGCTGGCCTGCTGGCGCTGGAGCATGACCGCGGCGATCTCCGGCGCGTAGGCCAGATAGGTGATCCGAGCCTCCAGGATCTCCAGCCCCGCCTCCGCGACCTTGCTCTGGATCTCGTCCCGGATGCGCTGGGCCACCACCTCGCTGCTGCCCCGCAGGCTGCCCTCGTCGGCGATGCCGTCGCCGGTGGTGTCCACGTTCTGCGCCACGTCGTAGGGGTACAGCCGCACGATGTTCCGCAGGGCGCTGTCGCACTGGAGGGAGAGGTATTCCTTATAGTTGTCCACGTTGAACACTGCCTTGGCCGTGTCCACAACCCGCCACATGACCGCAATGCCGATCTCCACCGGGTTGCCCAGGCAGTCGTTGATCTTCTGCCGGGAGTTGTTCAGGGTCATGATCTTGAGGCTGATCTTCTTCCTGGCCTCCTCCGCGATGGTGTTCTGGGACACGAGCAGAGACTGAACAGCGTTTTTGGCGCTGTCCACGTCGCCGCTCTGTTTCAGTTTGGTCCTGGCGGCGGGGTTGACGGCGGAGCAGAAGGGGTTGACCCAGTAGAAGCCCTCCCCTTTCAGGGTGCCCACATACTTCCCGAACAGCGTCAGCACCAGGGCTTCCTGGGGCTTGAGCACCTTCAGGCCCGGCACAAACAGCCAGCCCAGCATCAGCCAAAGCCCGCAGAGAATCATGCCGATCACGGTCCATACGCTTCCCCCGGCCTCCAGGCGAATGCTGCACCGGATCATACCCACAAAAGCCAGCACATACAGGGCGATGCCCAGCACCAGGACCAGCATCCCGTGCTTCCGGCCTGTCAAAACTTTTTCTTGCATTTGCGTATCCTCCTATCTATGTGATATCAAAATCATATCATATCAGGAGCGTCCTGTCAAGATTTTCCAAGCTCAGGCCCAAAAAAGACCCTCCGCAGCGAACTGCGGAGGGTCCGTAGGGTTTTTGGCTTTCCAGATCGGAGACCTGGTCACGCCGCGCAACAGGGAAGAATTACTTCTTCAGGTCGTTGGCGATCGCATCGGCCAGAGCATCCAGATCGGGGACGTTCTGGTTCTGGATGGAGGAAGCGAAGGTGACGCCATCCTCGAGAACCTTCATTCTCTTCATCTTGGCCAGCTCCTCGCGGATCAGGCTGCCGGAGCGGATGGCCCAGGAGCCGTTCTCCATGACCGCGACGGTGCGGTTCTGGACGTTCAGAGCCTGCATGTCGTGGATGAAGTCCTTCATCGGCGGGAAGATGCCCAGGTTGTAGGTCACGCAGGCCAGAACCAGGTGGCTGTACTTGAAGACGTCGGAGATCAGGTAGCTGACGTTGGTGCTGGAGACATCATAGATGCGGGTGTTGGTGACGCCACGGTCAGCCAGCTTGGAGGCCAGGATCTCGGCGGCGTTCTCGGTGTGGCCGTACATAGAACCGAAGACGATCATGACGCCCTTCTCTTCGGGCTCATAGGTGCTCCAGTGCTGATACTTGTCCATGATGTAGGCGATGTCCATGGGATCGCGCCACACGGGACCATGCAGCGGGCAGATGTACTTGATGTCCAGGCCGGCGGCCTTCTTCAGCAGGTGCTGCACGGGAGGACCATACTTGCCGACGATGTTGGTGAGGTAACGACGGGCCTCGTCGATCCACTCGCCGCGGAAGTCGAACTCATCGGAGAACAGCTTGCCGTCCAGGCTCTTGAAGGTGCCGAACGCGTCAGCAGAGAACAGAGCGCCGTTGGTGACGTCAAAGCTCACCATGGCCTCGGGCCAGTGAACCATCTCAGCCTTCACGAACGCGAAGGTGTGCTTGCCGAAGCTGCGGGTGTCGCCCTCGTTGACGATGTCGATCTTGTCGATGTCCAGGGGGAACGCGAACTGCTTCAGAATGGTGACGGCCTTCTGGGTGGTGATGATCTTCACCTTCGGCCAACGGAGCAGGATCTCCTCCAGGGTGGCGGCGTGGTCGGGCTCGACGTGGTTGATGACCAGAACATCCAGGCTGCGGCCATCCAGAACGCCGATGACGTTCTCGATGAACTGACGGCCCACGGCCCAGTCAGCGGTGTCGATCAGAACGGTCTTCTTGTCCAGCAGGACGTAGGCGTTGTAGGACACGCCATGATACAGGGGGTGGATATTCTCGAACAGAGCAAGACGACGGTCGTTTGCACCAACCCAGTACAGATCGTCAGTTACTTTGCGATAATTGTACATGTGGAACATTGCCTCCTTCATTTATTATGTCATGATGCGGGGGAAAGTTGCGATGTAGAGACTGTGCGATCAGACCTCGATCTCAATGAAGTTGGAGAGAGGCTCGCCGCAGTGCGGGCAGACCCAGCCCTGAGGCAGGCTCTTGAACGGAGTGCCCGGAGCGATCTCGGCGGTGGCGTCACCGACGTTGGGATCGTACTCGAAGCCGCAGCCCAGGCAGACGCCCAGCTTGCGCGGCACGGGAGCGGGAGCGGGAACGCTTCTCTTCATCTTGACCATCGGAGGAGCAGGCTTCTTGTCGCCGGTGTCCAGAGCCTTGGTCAGCAGAGGCAGGATGACCTTCAGGTCGCCCACGATACCGTAGTCGCAGTTCTTGAAGATCTTCGCGTTGGGGTTGGTGTTGATGGCAACGATGATGCTGGCGTCCTTGATGCCCTTCAGGTGCTGCACGGCGCCGGAGATACCGCAGGCGACGTACAGGTTGCCCTTGAACTTCTGGCCGGACATACCGACGTAGCGGTTCAGGGGGACATACTGCAGGGTCTCAGCGACAGGACGAGAAGAGCCGATGGCGGCGCCCAGAGAACGAGCGGCGTCCTCGATGAGCTTCATGTTCTCTCTCTCGCCAATGCCCTGGCCGGCGGAGATCACGCGCTCGGCAGCCACGATCGGGGTGTCGATGGGGATGCCCACGGTGAAGTCGAAGCCGTCCTTCTTCAGGGCGTCGACCAGCTTGTCCACCATCTCCTTGGGATCGCCGCCCTTGAGGATGATCTTCTTGCGCGGGCCGGTCTCGCCGACAGCGGCAGCCGCAGCAGCGGGAGCAGCAGCCTTCGCGCCGCCGCCGCCCTTCTTCATCTTGCCCAGGATGGCGCCGGAGATGACGACTCTCTGAATCTCGTTGGTGCCTTCATAGATGGTGGTGATCTTCGCATCGCGATAGTGACGCTCGACCGCCATGCCCTTCATGAAGCCGGAACCACCGTGGATCTGCAGCGCATCGTTCACGACCTCGAGGGCGATGTCGGAGGCGTACAGCTTGGCCATGGCGGCTTCCTTGCCGTAGGGGACATGGGCCTGCTTCATCTCAGCAGCGCGGTAGATCAGCATACGGGCGCAGTCCAGCTTGGTCGCCATGTCGGCGATCTTGAACGCGACGCCCTGCTGGGTGGCGATGGGACGACCGAACTGCATACGCTCCTTGGCGTAGGCGACAGCCTCTTCATAGGCGCCCTGCGCAATGCCGAGGGCCTGAGATGCGATACCGATACGGCCGCCGTCCAGGGTGGACATGGCGATCTTGAAGCCCATGCCTTCCTTGCCCAGCAGGTTCTCCTTCGGGACCTTCACATCGTTGAAGTTCAGCTGGCAGGTCTGAGAAGAGCGGATGCCCATCTTGTCGTAGTGCGGCTCAAAGGTGAAGCCCTCCCAGCCCTTCTCAACAATCAGGGCGGAGATTCCCTTGGTGCCGATGCCAGGAGTGGTGACGGTGAAGACGACGTACACGTCGGCCTTGCCGCCGTTGGTGATGAAGATCTTCTCGCCGTTGAGCAGGTAGTGGTCGCCCATGTCAACAGCGATGGTCTCGGTGCCGCCAGCGTCGGAACCGGCGTTGGGCTCGGTCAGACCGAAAGCGCCGTACTTCTTGCCGGAGCAGAGATCGGGCAGATACTTTCTCTTCTGCTCTTCAGTACCATAGGCAGCGATGGGGTAGGTGCCAAGAGAGGTGTGCGCAGACAGGATAACGCCCACGCCGCCGTCGATGCGGGAGAGCTCCTCCACAGCGATGGCATAGCTCAGGACATCGGAACCAGCCCCGCCATACTCCTTCTCGTACGGCAGACCCATGATCCCCAATTCACCCATTTTCTGAACGATCTCATCGGGGAACCGGTTCTCCTGATCCAGCATGAATGCGACAGGCTTTACCTCGGCCTCGGCGAAAGCACGTACTTTTGCACGAAACTCCTCATGGGCCGCACTGGTCTGAAAGTTCATACGATTTCCTCCTTTTCATCGAATTCCGCTTCCAAATTTAAGTCCTGCGGGATGTCTCCTATAACAATACAGAAAAAGAGTCCATTTGTCAACATCTTATAAATCGTTGGAGGGCCCAAAACGTGCGATTTGTTGGGATGAACAAAAACCGGGGTTCAAAATTGACATCACGGTTCCGCAGCCTTCGGCGGCGGGTCATACATGGCGAATGCAGCGATATCCGTCCCCTGCCCCCGGGCGGCGGGGGGATGGAAGCTTATTCCTTCGCCATGCCGCAGGGCCAGGCGCTTCGGCAAGCCTCCCGCTCCGTGCTGACCACCTGATAGAAGCGGTAGCCGCCGGAGAAGTTGTAGCAGTCAAAGCCCCGCTGGCTGAGGATGCGCCCGGCGATGTAGCTGCGCAGGGCGCTCTGACAGAAGAGGTAGACGGGCTTGGCCGGGTCCAGCCGGTCCACGTAGTCCCGCAGCACGTCCACGGGCAGGTTGAAAAAGCCGGGGACGTGGCCCAGCTCGTACTCCATCGGGGTGCGCACGTCCAGCAGGGTCACGCTGCCGTCCCGGGGCAGGGCTTCCACGTCCTCCCAGTGGAACTGCTTCACCTTGCCGGTGGCCAGGTTCTCGATCATGAACCCGGCCATGTTCACCGGGTCCTTGGCGGAGGAATAGGGCGGGGCGTAGGCCAGGTCCAGGTCTTTCAGCCTGTCGGCCCGAATCCCCGCGCCGATGGCCGTGGCCAGCACGTCCAGGCGCTTGTCCACGCCGTCGTAGCCCACGATCTGCGCCCCCAGCAGCCGCAGGGTCCCCCGCTCGAAGACCACCTTCATGGTCATGGTGCTGGCTCCGGGGTAATAGGTGGCGTGGGAGGCGGGGGAGAGCACCACCCGGTCCCAGTCCAGCCCGGCGGCCTGGGCTGCCTTGCAGGTCAGGCCGGTGCTGGCCACGGTCAGGTCAAAGACCTTGATGACGGAAGATCCCAGGGAGCCGCGATACCGGCTGTCCCCGCCGCAGATGTTGTCCGCAGCGATGCGCCCCTGCTTGTTGGCCGGACCGGCCAGGGAGATGACGGCGTTCTCGCCGGTGACCGTATGCCGCACCTGCACGGCGTCGCCCACCGCGTAGATGTCCGGGACGGAGGTCTCCATCCGGTCGTTGACCACGATGCTGCCCTTGAGCCCCAGTTCCAGCCCGGCCTTTCTGGCCAGCTCGCTGTCCGGGGACACGCCGATGGCCAGCAGCACCATGTCCGCCTCCAGGGGGGCCTCCCCTTTCAGCTCCACCCGCAGGCCCGCGGCCGTGTCGGCAAAGCCCGTCACGTCGCTGCCCAGGCGCAGGTCCACACCGTGGGCGCGCATGGCCGCGTGGACGAAGGTGGCCATGTCGTAGTCCAGGGTGTTCATCAGCTGCCTGGGCCGCTGCACCACCGTGACCTGCAGCCCCAGCTCCGCCAGGTTCTCCGCCATCTCCAGCCCGATGTAGCCGCCGCCCACCAGTACCGCGCTGCGGGGGGCGCTGCGCTCCACAAAGCTGCGGATGCGGAAGGTGTCCTCCACCGTGCGGAGGGTGAAGATCCGGGGGCTGTCGATGCCCGGCAGGGGCGGGCGCGTCGGTTTCGCGCCGGGGGACAGCAGCAGCTTGTCATAGGATTCCGTGAACGTGACGCCCCGCTCCAGGTCCTGGACCGTCACGGTCCTGGCCGCCGGGTCGATGGCCGTAACAGCGTGGCGCACCCGCACGTCGATGCGAAAGCGCTCCCAGAAGCCCTCGGGGCTTTGCAGGGTCAGATCCTCCTTGTAGGGGATCACGCCGCCGATGTAGTAGGGCAGGCCGCAGTTGGCATAGGAGACATAGCCGCTGCGCTCAAAAATGATGATCTCCGCGTGCTCGTCCAGTCTGCGGATGCGCGCCGCAGCCGTCGCGCCGCCCGCGACGCCGCCGACAATGACAACTTTCATGTGGTGTTCCTCCCGTATCATGTGATGTGGCCGGTGTTTTGCCCAGCATATCAAAGCCTCGCACGCTTTTCAAGTGCAAAGCAGCCCCCGGCGCTTGCAAATACGGCGGGGGCTGCGTATAATGGCGGCATAGAGCGAACGGAGGGAGGCTGAAACAGATGTACATCATGGACGACGGGATTCGTATACACGCGGCGCTGGAGCTGCCCGAAGCGGGCAAAGAGAAACTGCCGCTGGTAATCGTGCTCCACGGCTTCACCGGCCACATGGACGAGGTGCAGCTTGTGGCGCTGGCGGAGACCATGCGGAGCCTGGGCTGCGCCACGTTGCGCCTGGATCTCTACGGCCACGGGCAAAGCGGCGGGAGCTTCCGGGAACATACCATATTGAAATGGGTGAACAACGCCCTGCGGGTCATCGACTGCGCCCGGGGGCTGGACTTCGTGGAGGGGCTGTACCTCTGCGGCCACTCCCAGGGCGGCCTGACCGCCATGCTGGCCGCCGGGATGAAGGCCGACGCCCTGGACGGGCTGCTGCTCCTCTCCCCTGCCACCATGATCCCGGACCTGGCCCGGGCCGGAGTGGACCTGGCGGGCAGCAGCTTCGACCCCCGGCACGTCCCGGAGACCCTCAGCACCTGGGACGGCCTGATCCTGGACGGCAACTACGCCCGGGTGGCCCAGACCATCCGGGTGGAACCGGCCATCGACGCCTACGACGGCCCGGTGCTGCTTTTGCAGGGCACGGCGGACGAGACGGTGCCCCGCGCCTGCGCCGAGCAGGCCGCGGCCCGTTACCGGGACTGCGAACTGATCTGGCTGCCGGAGGACGACCACTGCTACAACTTCCAATTGCCCCTGGCGCGCAAGGCCGTGGCGGACTGGCTGGGGCGGCAGCTCCGAAGGCGCGGCTGAAAGCCCCTTGCATTCCCCCGCCGGGCGGGTATATAATGAAATGAGAGCAAAAAACGCTTCCCGGCATACGGAAAGGAGCTGAACCACATGGGAGACAAGAAAAACGAGGCCGTGGCCCTGCTCAAGGCCATTGTATTCATTCTGGCGGGCGTCATCCTGCTGCTGCGCCCGTCCCTGACCTTGCGGGCCGCCGCCATGGTCTTTGGCGCGGGGGTACTGGCCTACGGCATCTTCACCGCCGTCAGCCAGCTCATGGCCCGGGACGAGAAGCAGCCCGCCGCCCTCACCGCCGGGCTCATCGCCGTGGTGGCGGGCGTGGTGGTCCTGCTGGCCCCCCAGCTGGTGGTGGGGCTCTTCCCCGTCCTGGCGGGCATTCTGGTCATCCTGGGCGGCGTCAAGCGCTGCACCGACGCGCTGGTGGCCCGCTCCGACGGGGACCGGGGCTGGCCCCTGGGGATGCTGCTGGCCGTGGTCTGCATCGTGCTGGGCGTTCTGGTCATCCTGAACCCCTTCGGCACAGCCGTCAACGTGGTCCAGCTCATCGGCATCGCCGGGATCTACTACGGCGTGACGGCGCTGGTGCGTCTGCTGCGCTGAGTTTTCTGGAGGCAAACCAAAAACACCGCGCCGTCGGCCAAAAAAGCCGCAGCGCGGTGTTGCGTATTCCCGTTTTTTACTTCTCCGGCTTGCGGATGACGCAGACGGCCATTTTCACAAACAGCTCCCGCAGCCCCGGCAGCTTTGCCAGGGGAGCCAGGACCGGCCGCAGGGGGATCTCCCGGTAGTGTTCCGGTTGGATGTCCAGCGCCCGGAAGATGCCCTTGGCCCGGCGGAGGGTCATGCGGTTGATGTAGGTATAGCGGTCCTCCCCCGCCGCGTCTTTGGAAAAGCGCAGGGCCAGCCGCTCCTGCTCGTCCGGGAGGCCGCGGATCAGGTCCTTGTAGGCGGCGATGAGCTGGCGCTCGGTGAAGAACAGGTGGACCCAGGGCATGTGAATGGCGTCGCTCATGTGGTAGCCGGTGGGGTGGTAATAGGGCGGGAAGTTCAGGTAGATGCGCCCGCCGGGCCGCAGCAGCCGCAGCGCCTCCTGCAAGGCCCGCTCCGGCTCCGAGACGTGCTCAAAGAAGTCGTTCATCACCACGGTGTCAAAGCTGCCGTCGGGGAAGGGCAGCGCGAGGGCCGAGGCGCAGACGAAGCGAAAGCGCGCAGCCAGCCCCAGCTCCGCCGCCAGGGCCTCCGCCTCCGCCCGGTAGTGCTCCATGAGCTCCACGCCCGTGACCATCCTGGCCCCCAGGGCGGCGTAGTAGAGGCTCTTGCCCCCCGCGCCGCAGCCCATGTCCAGCACGTCCCGATCCCGGAACATCTCCTCCGGCGTGGCCAGCCCCCGGTAACAGGCGATGGTGTCCGCCCCCTTCTCGTACTGCCAGCGAGCATAGCTCATGCCCCCGTCGTTGCGCAGATTGAAGGGGTGTTCGATCTTGGGGAAGATCCGGTTGCTCAGCCGGATCAGTCTGGTGGAAATGCGCATGGTTCCCTCCCGTCTCAGGGCATGGCCTGTCATCACAAAGCTACTCCGTATTGTAGCGCGGCACGGGGGATTTGTCAAACCGGGCGCGGACGGCAAGCTCCGTGCATTTTTTGAAAAAGATATGGAAAAAACAAAATTCTGTAGTATAATGATAAATGTGTACGCATCCGGCGGAAGGGAGTTCTGCGCATGACCGTCAACATCCAGGACGACATTTTAAGACTGCACAGCATGGGGCTCCTGGACCGACTCTTGCAGGACAAGGCGACGAAGGGCAAGATCCTCTGGGCGACGGACGCCTATTCCCGTTTCGGGGACTGCTACACGCCGGGGAATGAGATCCGGCCGCAGCGCATCACGGGAGAACACTCCGATCTCATCAAAACACGGGCGCGGCGGGCCATGGAACAGCGTACGGCGCGCACGCGGCAGCACGCGGAGGTCTTCACGCCGCTTTGGGTCGTGAAGAAGATGAACGACGTGGCCGATGAACAATGGTTCGGACGGAAGACCGGCTTTTATCAGCTGACGGAGGAAGGCAAGATTGCGTTCACGAACAATCAAAAGCACTGGAAGCTGTATGTGGACGCCCGGCGGCTGGAGATCACCTGCGGCGAAGCGCCCTTTCTGGCGACGCGCTACGATGTGGAGACAGGCGAAGCGCTCCCTGTGGAGGAGCGGATCGGACTTTTGGACCGCAAGCTGCGGGTCGTATCGGAGAACGCGGCGGACCTGGCGGAGTGGAAGACCTGGGCGCTGCGGGCGGTGCAGGCCACATACGGCTATGAGCTGCAAGGGGACAATCTGCTGATCGCCAGGGTGAACGTCCTTTGCAGCGTGGAAGAGCACATGATGCACCGCTGGAAGCGGAAGCCCGAAAAGGCGTGGCTGGAAAAACTCTGCAACGTCGTCTGCTGGAACCTCTGGCAGATGGACGGGATCACAGGCTGCGTCCCCGTCCCGCCGCAGCCGACGGAGCAGCAGCTTTGCCTCTTCGCCGCGGAACCGTCGTATGAACAGGAGAGCCTCTTCGGAGAGACAAAGGAAGCGAACATCGGCTGCCGCCTGTTCGACTGGCGCGGCGGCCACAGCCTCAGCTATCAGGCCCTGCGGGAGAAAGGAGCGGGACTTATGAAGTTTGATTTTATTATTGGGAATCCGCCGTATCAGGACGATGTTGGGGACAGTGGGAACAAAACTTATGCAACTCCAATATATAACAAGTTTATGGACTGCTCCTATGAGATTTCCGATAGAGTAGAACTGATACATCCTGCTCGTTTCCTTTTTAATGCAGGGTCAACACCGAAGCAATGGAATCGTGATATGCTTGCCGATCCTCACCTTACTGTATTGTTTTATGAGGCAAATAGTAGTCGCGTTTTTGGCAATACCGAGATTAAGGGCGGCGTTGCTGTAACATATCATGACAAGACAAAGGATTATGGTGCGATAGGGACATTTACCGCTTATTCGGAGCTCAATGCAGCTCTAAAAAAAGTTCGTCCTCGCATGGGCAAGAATAGTCTTAGTAGCATTGTCGTGAACAGTTATTCATATCATTTTACTGATGCTTTACATGAAGATTATCCTGAAATAATGCGCTTACTGAGCAAGGGACATGCGTATGATCTAAAATCTAATGTGTTAGAAAAACTACCACAAGTATTTCATAAGGACAATCCAAACGATGGATTTGATTATATTCGTATTTTCGGACGTATTAGCAATTCTCGCGTGTTCATGTATATAAGGTCAAAATACATCAATAATGTTGTAAACCTCAGAAAATATAAAGTCTTTTTACCTGCGGCAAGTGGCAACGGCGGTTTGGGCGAAGAACTTGCTTCTCCAATCGTTATGGAACCTGGTGTCGGTTCAACTGAGACATTTTGCAGTATTGGTTGTTTTGAGACTGAAAAAGAAGCACAAAACGCTTTGAAATACATCAAGTGCAAATTTGCACGCGCAATGCTGAGTGTTCTAAAAGTCACGCAACATATTACACCTGAGAAATTTGCCTACGTCCCCCTCCAGGACTTCACCCCCGCCTCCGACATCGACTGGTCCAAATCCATCCCCGAAATCGACCAGCAGCTTTACGCGAAATACGGCCTGGACGCTGCGGAAATCGAATTCATCGAAACGCATGTGAAGCCGATGGAATGAAAAAACGCCCCCTGCCTCGCGTTGCAGGGAGCGTCGTTTCAGCCGATGTCCAAATTTGAGAGCGCGTTCAGTTGGTCCCGCCTGGCGTAGGTATTGCAGCAGAGGTCATGACGATCTCATAGGAGTCCATCAGACAAGTCCCCTTTCCAGTTCATCAAACACCTCCTGAAACGGTCGGACCTGGCCTGCGAGAGACTGTTGATAGCTGTGCTCCAATTTCGCGTTCAGCTCCGCGCTCGTCAGAACCTCCATCGATTTCGGTTCCGCGGGGATCGTCAGGGAAAACGGGACCCCGCGCCGGTAGATGATCTGCCGATACAACGAATTGATCACCACAGAAACAGGAACGCCCAGCTTTTGCAGAATGTCCTCCGCCTCGCTCTTGACGGAACATTCGACCCGCGCACTGACAGTCGCATCTTTCATAGAGAATCGCCTCCCGATTCGATTGTACTACATTGTATTGTAATTTGCAAGACGTATTCTCCAATCTTTCTGTACGAAAGGCGGTGTCTTTATGACGCCCAACATCCGCTCCTTTGAGCCCATCGTCCCGATGATCTACGCCTACACCCATCCCGACTATTATCCCCATGCGGGCTGGACGAAAATCGGCTACACGGAAAAGCAGAGCGTGGAGGAGCGCGTCCGGCAGCAGCATCAGACCGCCGACATTGCCTATCAGATCCTCTGGCGCGACAACGCCATTTACAAGGACGGCAGCGGACAGGCCTTCACGGACCGGGCCTTCCACCACTGGCTGACGCGGAAAAAGGGAGTGGAGCGCAGACCGGGCACCGAGTGGTTCCAGGTGGACGGGCCGCGCTCCCGGGCGCTGTTCGAGCAGTTCGCCCAGCGCGGACCGGTCGGACAGGGGCTCGACGAGGACTATACGCTGCGGGAGGAGCAGGCGCGGGCCGTGAAAACGACGGCGGCGTACTTCCGAAAGCGCGGAGAGGAATTCCTGTGGAACGCCAAGCCACGCTTCGGCAAGACCCTGGCCGCCTACGATCTGGTGCGGCGCATGGGCTTCCGGAAGGTCCTGATCGTCACCAACCGCCCCAGCATCGCCAACTCCTGGGCGGACGATTTCCTGAAATTCATCGCCTGGCGGGACGAACTCTGCTTTGTCAGCGACAGCGAGGTCATGCGCGGCCATCCCGCCGCCATGAGTCGGGAGGAGTACCTGTCCTTCCGGGAGCAGGACCCCCCGGAGCGGCGGAAAGGCATGATTGCCTTTGAGAGCCTCCAGGGGCTGAAGGACGCCGTGTGGTTCGGCGGCTGGTCCCGCAGCCCCCGCGTGCGCTGGATCAGCGAGCTGGAATTCGACCTGCTCATCGTGGACGAGAGCCACGAGGGCGTGGAAACGCTGCGGACGGAGCGCGCCTTCCGCAGCATCAGCCGAAAGCACACCCTGTATCTCTCCGGCACGCCCTTCCGGCAGCTTGCGGGCGGCCAGTTCTCCGACGACCAGATCTTCAACTGGTCCTATGCCGACGAGCAGGAGGCAAAGGGGCGCTGGCGCGGGGACGGCGCCAACCCCTATGAAACGCTCCCGCAGCTTTCGATGTTCACCTATCAGCTCGGCCCCACGATCTACGATACGCTCAGCCGTGGGATCGTACTGGAGGATGAGGAGAAAGCAGTCGATCCCGCCTTTGACCTGAATGAGTTTTTCCGGACCGACGACAGGGGGCGCTTTCTGCACCGGGACGAGGTGAAAAAATTTCTGCTGATGCTGTTCCAAGGGGAAAAATACCCCTTCTCCACGCCGGAGCTGCGCCGGGAGCTCAGGCATACCATGTGGTATCTCAACCGCGTCAATTCCGTGAAGGCGCTCTGCAAGCTCATGCGGGAGGACGACGATCTGAAACCGCTGTTCTCGGAGTATGAGATCGTCATCGCGGCGGGAAAAAACGAAGACGAAGCGGACACGAAAAAAGCCTATGACCGGGTCAAGGCCGCCATTGCCAACCATGAGAAGACGATCACGCTGACCGTGGGGCAGCTCACCGTGGGCGTGACCATTCCGGAATGGAGCGGCGTCTTCATGCTCTGCAACCTGCAAAGCCCCTCCTCCTATATGCAGGCGGCCTTCCGTGCGCAGAACCCCTACTCCTGCCGGAGCGCCGACGGAAGACATTGGCGCAAGGAGCGGGCCTATCTCTTCGATTTTGACCCGGCCCGGACGCTGATCATCTACGACCAGTTTGCCAACAACCTGATCCGCAAGACCGCAAAGGGCGGCGCCGCGGAAGACAGGGCAAAGAACATCAAGCGGCTGCTGAATTTCTTCCCCGTGCTGGGCGAAGACGAGGAAGGGGAGATGGTAGAGCTGGACGCCGCCCAGGTGCTGACCATCCCCTGCAAGCTGAAAAGCGCGGAGGTCGTGCGGCATGGCTTTATGTCGAATTTCCTGTTTGCGAATATCAGCGGCATTTTCAGCGCCGCCGGCTTCCTGCGGGAGATCATCGAAAAACTGACCCCCGCCCACGAAGAGGGCGGCAGGAGCGACAAGGGGAAGCTGGACGCCATGGACGGCGTGCGGGTCGATGAAGACGGAAACGCCGTCCCCGACGAAGCGATCGTCATCGGAAAGACCCAGGAGCTGTTCGGCGAAAAAATCTTTGAGACGATCCCTGCGGAGATTGAAGCCGCCGTTTCCTCCGTGGCGGAAAGCAGCGGCGCGGACGATGTGGCGCGGCATATCCGGGCGGTCGCGGACGCCGTGAAGGGCAAGGTGGCGGAAGAGATCCTTGCGCCGCTCGCAAATGACTATGGCATGACCCAAAAGGCGCAAAAGCGTCTGGAGGAACAGACCGCCAGAGAGATCGAACGCGCCATGTCCCACGCGAAGGACGACTATGAACAGCAGCGGCGCATTGCGGAGGCGGAGCTGGACGCCAAACGGCGCAGCGCAGAGACGGCGCAGGAGGTCCAACAGGCGGAGACAGAATTTGCCGCCGATATGCACGACGCCATGAAAGCGCTGACCGACAGCATCACCGAAACCGTCCAGAACACCCTGCGAGAGAAGCCGCAGGAACTGGTGGAGCGCCTGGAGGCCAAGAAAGCGGAGGACGAAAAGAAGCGCGTGGAGGATGCGATCCGCGCCCATCTGCGTGGCTTCGCCCGGACCGTTCCCTCCTTCCTCATGGCCTACGGGGACGAAAAGCTGACGCTGGCGGATTTTGACGATTACACAGAGCCTGACGTCTTCCTGGCGGTCACGGGGATCACGGTGGAGGAGTTCCGCTTCCTCCGGGACGGCGGCGACAGGCGAAACCCCGAAACCGGTTTGACGGAGCATTACGACGGACATCTGTTCGACGAGGGCGTGTTCAATGACTCCGTCCGGGAATTTCTCCGCAAGCGCCGTGAGCTGGCGGACTATTTTGACGAAAGCAGGACGGAAGACATTTTCGATTACATCCCGCCCCAGAAGACCAACCAGATCTTCACGCCCAGGCGTGTTGTACGGCTGATGGTAGACAAGCTGGAGGAAGAAAACCCCGGCTGTTTCGACGACCCCGAAAAGACCTTTGCCGATCTCTACATGAAATCGGGCCTGTACATCACGGAGATTGTCAAGCGGCTTTATCAGAGCGCCGGGCTGAAAGCCGCGTTCCCCGACGGCAGAGCGCGCATTCGCCATATCCTGCGCAAGCAGGTTTACGGCATGGCCTCCACGCGGATCATCTATCTGATCGCCACCAATTACATTCTGGGCTTTGACGAAGCGCTGAAACAGGCGGATCATCATTTTGTGGAAGCCGACGCGGCGGAGGCTGCAAAAACCGGAACCCTGAAGGAACTGGTGCAAAAGCATTTCGGATGAACGCAACGGATAGGAGGGCTGCCCCATGGCGCGGGAGCTGACATTTCACGAACAGGCGGAGCGGAGCCTGACGACGACATACCGCAAGCGCATCTGGACGCCCTTTATGAAGGCGCTCCGGGACTATGAACTGATCCAGCCCCAGGACCGCATCGCCGTCTGCATCTCCGGCGGCAAGGACTCCATGCTGCTGGCTGTGCTGATGCGGCTGCTCAGCCGCTTCACCGCCGTGCCCTTTACGGCGGAGTACCTGGTCATGGACCCGGGCTACAACCCGGCCAACCGGGAGAAGATTCTGCGCAACGCGGAGAAGCTGGATATCCCCATCCGCATCTTTGACTCGGACATCTTCGCCGTGGCCAACGAGGCGGAGCGCAACCCCTGCTATCTCTGCGCCCGGATGCGGCGCGGCCACCTCTACGCCCAGGCCCAGGCCCTGGGCTGCAACAAGATCGCCCTGGGCCACCATTTCAGCGACGTGATCGAGACCACCCTGCTGGCGATGCTCTACGGCGGCCAGCTCCAGGGGATGATGCCCAAGCTCCACTCCGCCAACTTCCCCGGCATGGAGCTGATCCGCCCCCTCTACTGCGTCCACGAGGACGCCATTCTCGCCTGGAAGGACTACAACGGCCTGGACTTCCTGCAATGCGCCTGCCGCTTCACCGAACGCTCCCACCTGAGCGGCGACGGCATTGGGGAGAGCAAGCGCCAGGAGATCAAGCAGCTCATTCGTGCGCTGCGGGAGACGAATCCCAACGTGGAAAAGAGCATCTTCCACGCCCTGCACCGGGTCTCCCTGGACACCTTCCCCGGCTACAAGCGCGGCGGCGTGCTCCACAGCTTTCTGGAGGGCTACGACGGGGACGAAACGGAAGAAAGCTGAACGGGCTGTCATAATCTTCCTGCTGCGCGCATAAGCTTCTCTGTATCAGACCGCGCACCCGGAGAGGCGGCGCGAGGCGAGGGAGGTGCGCGGGATGCGGAAGACGGTGCTTTGGACGCTGGTTGCTGCGGCGGCGCTGCGGCTGGCGGTGCTGGCGGGGGCCGGGGACGCCCTGGCGGACTGGATCGCGGCGGCGGGGGCTGCGGATACGGCGCTCGTGGCGGCGGAGCCGGACACGGACGAAACCGCCGCCGCGCCGGAATCCGCCGCCCCGGTGCTGCGGCCCGTGATCGTGACGCCCAGGGTCCGGCAGGAGGAGGCCCAGAGCGCCGGGGAACTTTCCCCGCCCCCGGAACCGGTGCCGGCGGACCTGAGCGAGCCGGTGGCCGTCCACGACCGTTCCGGCTGGAACATCGACGTGGCCGCCCTGGAGCGGGAGGGGCTGAACCTCCGCCTGAGCCCGGACGCGCCGCAGATCCTCATCCTCCACACCCATTCCAGCGAGGCCTACACCCCGGACGAGACGGACCGCTATGTGGCCTCCGATCCCTACCGCACGGAGGACAAGACCCAGAGCGTCATCCGCGTGGGGGACGCCCTGGCCGAGGCCCTGGAGGAGAGCGGCCTGCGGGTGCTGCACGACCGGGAGATCTACGACTACCCCAGCTACACCGGCTCCTACTCCCGCTCCGGCGCGGCGGTGGAGCGCTGGCTGGCCGACTATCCCAGTCTGCGCATCGTCATCGACCTGCACCGGGACGCCATCGGCAGCGGCGACGTGGTCTACCGCACCCGTGCCGTCCTGGACGGCGCCTCCTGCGCCCAGGTGATGCTGCTGGCGGGCACCGGGGCCAACGGCCTGAGCCACCCCAACTGGCGGGAGAACCTCAAGCTGGCCCTCTGGCTCCAGCGCACCGCCGAAGCCAGCTGCCCCGGCCTGATGCGCCCCCTGGAGATCGTCCCGGAACGCTACAACCAGCAGCTCTCCCCCGGCAGCCTGATCCTGGAGGTGGGCTCCACCGGAAACAGCCTCCGGGAAGCGGTGCTGGCGGCGACGTATTTCGGCCGGGCCGTAGGCCCGGGGCTGGCGGAATACATCACAAATGCGGCAGACTGAACGGCAAGCGGGCACACGAAGGGGCCCTTGCCGCCGTTCCCTGTGCGTCAAATCGAAAAACGGTACTCTGGACGGGGCGAGCTGGACCAATCGCATCCACACAACAAATCAACGGGTCCTGCTCCGGTACGTAACAGGACCCGATTTCTTTGTCCGGTCAGACTGTGGCGTTCATCACGACTTCAAGCCACAAAATCATTCATAATGTCCTTTGCACTGGGCAATTTCTGCCGTTGTCCCATCATCGGTAATCCGGTAGACAAGCCGGTTTTCTTCATCAATGCGCCTGGACCACCAGCCGGTCAAATCATGCTTCAATCCCTCTGGCTTGCCAATGTCGCCATATCCGTTTCTTGCGATGTCCTCAATCAGTCTGTTGATGCGCTTTACGGTTTTTTTGTCTTGTCCCTGCCAATAGAGATAATCGGCCCAGCCCGTTTCCGTAAACTTGAGTTCCATTATTCCATTGCCCGCAGTTCATCCAGCGTCTTGACAACAAATTTTCCGCTTTCCGCCTCTTGAATGGACTTGCGCAGCGCCTGCATATTGCTGTCGCTGTAAAAGCGGTCTACTGAAATATCAAAGGGGATTCTTCCCATGCGCAAAGTTTGAAGTACAAAAATATTAAAGGCTGTGGTCAAGTTCAGGCCCATCTCTCCAAACAGCATTTCGGCACGGTCTTTCACATCCTTGTCCATACGAATGCTGACACTTGTTGTTTCTGCCATCGGTAACGCCCCTTTCCAAGTATATTGTAACCGTTCCTGCGCATGATGTCAATCAAACCGTTTCCAGTGTCATTCCAAAAACGGTACTGCGGGGATTTCTCCCTTGCAGTACCGTTTTTCTCGTTCCGTTTCCCGGAAAACCCGCTTATCCCAGGTTCTCCGTCCTTCTCCCCTCGCTGGCCCGTCTCTGCTCAATGGCCTGTTTCAGCACCATGTCCTTGACCTTCATCAGCCGGACCTTGGTGGCGTTTTCGTTCTCGCTGAGCTTCATGGAGATATACTTGATGTTCTCCTCCATCTCGGGGATCATCACATACTCCAGGGCGTTGACGCGGCGGCGGGTCTTTTCGATCTCCTCGGCCAGGAGCTGCATGGTCTTCTCCACCTGGGCCAGCTCCAGCATATCCGCGAAGACGCGGCTGAGGCTCTGCATGGCCCGGTCCAGCTCGCCGCTGGTCTGGGCGAAGCCGTAGGGGTAGATGTCCGTAGGGTCGGCCTCGGAGGTGGTGAAGGTGTAGCGGGGCACGTTGACGCTCATGATGTTCTGGTAGTTCAGGTCCAGACTCACGCTCTGGCGGGGGTACATGAGGGCCTGGGCCAGCAGCTCCGGGCGCATCACCGCCCCGGCCACGGTCATCGCGCCGAAGGCCTCCGTCAGACCGGCCTCCACCTGGGTGCGGAGGACCTTGTTCCGGCGCACCACATCCATGAACTGCCGCATCAGCTCGTCGCGCTTGTCTTTCAGCAGCTTGTGGCCCCGGGCGGCGGTTTTCAGCCGGGTCTTGAGCTGGTTCAGCACCATCCGGGTGGGGGTGACTGCGTTTTTCGGCATATCCGTCCCTCCCCCTTATCTGTGGGCCGGGTGGTATTTCTCGATGAACTCCGGTTTGATGCGCTTGAGCTCCACCTCCGGCAGGATGGCCAGCAGCTCCCAGCCCAGGTCCAGGGTCTCGGCGATGCTGCGGTCGGTCTCGTTGCCCTGGCCCACGAAGCGCTGCTCAAAGGCGTCGGCGAACTTGGCATAGAGCTTGTCGGTGTCGCTGAGGGCGCTCTCGCCCAGAATGGTCATCAGCTCCTTGGCGTCCTTGCCGGCGGCGTAGGCGGCAAAGAGCTGGTTCAGCACCCCGGCGTGGTCCTCCCGCGTCTTCCCATCGCCGATGCCCTTGTCTTTCAGACGGCTCAGGCTGGGCAGCACATCCACGGGGGGGATGATGCCCCGGCGGTACAGTGCGCGGCTCAGGATGATCTGCCCCTCGGTGATATAGCCGGTCAGGTCGGGGATGGGGTGGGTCTTGTCGTCCTCGGGCATGGTGAGGATGGGGATCATGGTGATGCTTCCGGGCATTCCCACGCGCCGCCCGGCCCGCTCGTACATGGTGGCCAGGTCGGTGTAGAGGTAGCCGGGATAGCCCCGGCGGCCGGGGACTTCCTTCTTGGCAGCGGAGATCTCGCGCAGGGCCTCGGCGTAGTTGGTGATGTCGGTCAGGATAACCAGCACGTGCATGTCCTTCTCATAGGCCAGGTACTCTGCGGCGGTCAGGGCCATGCGCGGCGTTGCGATGCGCTCGATGGCGGGCTGGTCGGCCAGGTTGGAGAACATGACCGTCCGGTCAATCGCCCCCGTGCGGCGGAACTCCTGGACGAAGTATTCACTCTCCTCAAAGGTGATGCCGATGGCCGCGAAGACCACGGCGAACTTGCCGCTGTCGCCCAGCACCTTGGCCTGACGGGCGATCTGGGCCGCCAGGTTGGCGTGGGGCAGGCCGGAGCCGGAGAAGATGGGCAGCTTCTGGCCGCGCACCAGGGTGTTCAGGCCGTCGATGCTGCTGACGCCGGTCTGGATGAACTCGGCGGGATAGGCCCGGGCGGAGGGGTTCAGGGGCAGGCCGTTGATGTTCAGGTGGGCCTCCGCCAGCAGCTCCGGGCCGCCGTCGATGGGCTGGCCCATGCCGTTGAAGACGCGGCCCAGCATGTCGCCGCTGACCGCCAGCTCCAGGGGGCGGCCCAAAAAGCGCACCTTGGAGCGGGCCAGGTTGATGCCCGCGGCGGACTCATAGAGCTGCACCACGGCCCGGTCGCCGTCCACCTCCAGCACCTTGCCCCGGCGGACGGAGCCGTCGGGCAGGCGGATCTCGCACAGCTCGTCATAGGTGACGCCCTCCACCTGATCCACGATCATCAGGGGGCTGGCGATCTCGTGTATGGTCTGATATTCCTTGATCATGCGTCCTCGCCTCCCTGCTTCGCGTGCTCGATCTGGGCGCGCAGTTCCGCGCCCAGGCGGGTGTAGACTTCCTGATACTCCTCGGCGGGCACGCTCTTGGCGCGGCCGATCTGGGCCTTGAAGGGCAGGGCCCGCAGCGCCTCCATGTCCACGCCCTGGGCGATGGCCTCGCGGCTCAGGCGGTCGCAGTCCAGAATCAGGCCCAGCAGCAGGAACTGGCGCTCGGTCTCGCTGTAGGAGTCGATGTCCACGAAGCTGTTCTGCTGCAGGAAGTCCTCGCGCAGCATCTTGGCGGTGGCCAGGGTGAGCTGCTCGTTGGGGGCCAGGGAGTCCGCGCCCACCAGGCGCACGATCTCGTTCAGGCTGGCCTCCTCCTGCAGCAGGGCCATGGCCCGGTCCCGGTTGGCCATGAAGCCGGGGAAGCGCTCCTCATACCAGGGCTTCAGGGAGTCCAGATAGAGGGAATAGGAGTTCAGCCAGTTGATGGCCGGGAAGTGGCGGGCGTAGGCCAGGGCGCTGTCCAGGCCCCAGAAGACCTTGACGATGCGCATGGTGGCCTGACTCACCGGCTCGGACAGGTCGCCGCCCGGGGGCGACACCGCGCCCACGGCGGTGACGGAGCCCTGGCGGGAATCGGTGCCCAGGCACTCCACCATACCGGCGCGCTCATAGAACTGGGCGATGCGGCTGGCCAGATAGGCGGGATAGCCCTCTTCGCCGGGCATCTCCTCCAGACGGCCGCTCATCTCGCGCAGGGCCTCGGCCCAGCGGGAGGTGGAGTCGGCGATGACCGCCACATGGTAGCCCATGTCGCGGAAGTATTCGGCGATGGTGATGCCGGTGTAGATGCTGGCCTCCCGGGCCGCCACGGGCATGTCGGAGGTGTTGGCGATCAGCACCGTGCGCTTCATCAGGGGATAGCCGGTGTGGGGGTCGATCAGCTCCGGGAACTCGTTGAGCACGTCGGTCATCTCGTTGCCGCGCTCGCCGCAGCCGATGTAGACCACGATGTCCACATCGCTCCACTTGGCCAGGGCGTGCTGCATGACGGTCTTGCCGCTGCCGAAGGGGCCGGGAATGGCCGCCGTGCCGCCCTTGGCGATGGGGAACAGGGTGTCCACGATGCGCTGGCCGCTCTGCAGCGGGGCCACGGGCGGGTACTTGCGGGTGTAGGGACGGCCCAAGCGCACCGGCCAGGTCTGCATCATGGTCAGGGGGACTTCCTCGCCGTCCTCGGTTTTCAGGACGGCCACGGTGTCCGTGACGGTGAAGCTGCCGCTCTGGATGCGGGCGACGGCGCCGCGCAGTTTGGGGGGCACCATGATCTTGTGCAGGACGGTGGGGGTCTCCGGCACGGTGCCGATGATGTCGCCGCCCACCACCTTTGCCCCGCGCTCCACGCAGGGGGTGAAGTCCCAGTGCTTTTTCCGGTTCAGGGCGGGCACGCTGATGCCCGTGGCGATGGAGTGCCCGATCAGATCCCGGATCTCCGTCAGGGGACGCTGAATGCCGTCGTAAATGCCCTCCAGCATCCCCGGCCCCAGCTCCACGGACAGCGGCGCGCCGGTGGTGACCACCTCCGCGCCGGGGCCAAGCCCGCCGGTCTCCTCATAGACCTGGATGTCCGCCCGGTCGCCGGTCATGTTCAGGATCTCGCCGATGAGCTGCCGGGGGCCGACGCGGACCACGTCGCTGACGTTGGCGTCCGCCAGACCCTCCGCCACCACCAGCGGGCCCGCGACTTTGACTACTTTTCCACTCATAGAAAACGGATTCCTTTCCTTCCAACGCGCCGCCTGGGGGCGGCGCGGGCAAATCACTTATAAAATATTGGTGCCGACGGCCTTTTCCACGGCCTGACGCAGCGCCTCCTGCCCCAGGCCCACGGGGCCGTCCCGGCCCGGGATCAGGATGATGGCCGGGGTCGGCTGAGCGTCATACTTCCGCACCTCGTCCAGGATGGGTTCGGCCAGGGTCTCCTCCAGATAGATGATGACGTAGGGGTCGTCCGTGGGGCGGGCGATCTCCCGCAGGGTGCGCCGGGCCTCCTGGGCGTCCTGGACCGGGTAGGCGTCCAGCCCCAGAGCGCGGAAGCCGGCCACGCTGTCCGGCCCGCCGATGACCGCGATCTTATACATAGCTCTCCCTCAGTCTTTCCCGGAGCGTGTCCGCGTCAATGCCCATGCGCTTGCCGGTGAGGAGGATGCGCAGGCTCATGATCTCATTCTCCAGGGCGGAGACATACTCCAGCACCACCTCAGGACCGAAGGAGATCAGGGCGCAGCCGCTGACCAGTTCCCGCTCCGCGTTGTCGGCGGCCTTCTCAAAGGCGCTCATGTCCGTCTCCTCCGCCGCGGCGGCGAAGACGGTGGGGGCGTAGAGCCTGGCCAGCTCCTCCCGGTTCAGGCCGGGGTCCCGCAGCTGCTCCGGCTCCACGGTGCCGCCGGGGATCAGGGCCCCGGCCAGCAGCTCGCTGCGCCGGGGCAGGCGCAGGGTGCGCACGGCGCTGCGGAGGTTGGCCTTGTCGATCCTGGCCTGCACATAGTCCAGGAAAAAGCGCCGTCCGGTCTCTTTGGCGCTTTTCAGCAGCGCCGCGAAATAGGCCTTGTCCAGCAGGAAGTCCGCCAGCTGGGGGTTGCCCGTCCGGGCCAGGGTCAGCTTGGCCTCCCGCAGGGCCTCGGCAAAGTCCGGGTCCAGTTCCCCGCTGCCGCTCTCCTCGTCGTAGACCGCCCGGAGCTGCGCGAGCGTGTAGCAGCCGGAGGGGGAATAGAGCGCTTTGGCCTTCCCGGCGTCGCCCTCGCTTTTCACCAGCACCTTGGCGTTGTGGCAGTCGTACTGGAGGCTGACCAGCCGCAGCAGCTCCGGGTCGGGCAGCATCTCCCGCAGTTCGGAAAGCTCTGCGCGCAGATGCGCTTCCAGCGCATCGTGAATGCCCTGGACGCCCGCGTCGCTCATGTCGGCGTACCCGGCCTCGGCGGCCAGGCGGCAGGCCTCGGCAAAGTTCGGCTCAGCCAGCATCCGCTCCAGGGCCTCCCGGCTCAGCAGCCGGGCCTCACGGGCCCGGAGATAGGCCGACAGGGCGATGTAGTCGTTCGTTTTCAGCTTTCGTTTTGCCAAATCCCGTCCCCCCTTTGCTCAGGCGAACAGGATCTCCGCCACCTGGGGGGCCAGGTCGGCGCGGCGGAGCTGCACCAGAAGGTCGGCGGCGCAGTTGGTCTCCACGTTGCCGCGCTTCACGATGACGCCGCCGGGGATGTCCCGGGTCTCCTGGGCCAGCCGCAGCCGTCCGCGGCTGCCCAGCCGGGCGTTGGCGGTCCAGATCACGTCCTGGCCGTACTTCCGGGCGTCCCGGGGGCTGAAGACCAGTTCCTCGTCCCCGGTCTCCACCGCGGCCAGCACCTGCCTGACCAGGAAGGCCACATACTGGTCCCCGGCCAGGTGGCTGAGGCGCTCCACCGCGTGCTCGAACACGGCGCCCACCAGCTCCTGCTTGCACTTGAGCAGCAGCTTTTTGGACTCCATCTCCGCCGCGCTCTGGAGCCGTTCGCCCTGGAGCGCACAGGCGGCCTTGCCGGAGCGCAGTTCCGCTTCATAGATCGCCTCGGCCTTCTCCCGGCAGTCGGCCAGCAGGGCCTCGCTGCGCGCAGCGGCTTCGGCGCGCATGGCCTCCTGCTCGGCCTTCGCCTCGGCTTCCAGACGGGCGATGATCTTTTCAATTCCGGTCATATCGCATCCAGCTTCCCGCGAATCAGAGCCAGATGAGCATCAGCATACTGGCCAGCAGGCTCAGGATGGCGTAGAATTCCACAATGCCGCAGAGGATCAGGCCCTTGGACCAGTCGTCGGGCTTCTTGGCCAGGATGTTGATGGACCCGGCAGCCACCTTGCCCTGGGCGATGGCGGAGAGCAGCCCGCCCAGCGCCATGGGCAGGCAGGCCACGAAGAACTGTGCGCCGGTGGTCAGGGACATGTCCGCAATGGCGGCCATGCCGCCGGTGGCGCCCATCTTGATCAGGGCGAAGAACCAGACCACCAGGCCGTACAGGCCCTGGGTACCCGGCAGCAGCTGGAGCACCATGACCTTGCCGCTCTTGCTGGGGTCCACGCTCAGCAGACCGGTGCCCGCCTCACCGGCGATGCCGGTGCCCTTGGCGGAGCCCACGCAGCTCAGACCCACGGCCAGGCCGGAGCCCAGCAGCGCCATGGCGAGACCGCCAAACGATTCAAAGATGTTCATGTGAAAGATCCTCCTTGTTATTTTTCAAGTTCAACGTATTTGGTGCGGACGGCCAGAGGCTCAAAGCGTCTGCCGCCGTCCTCATAGAAGCGGCCAAAGAACTCCAGGCACTGCAAACGCATGTCGTGGACGTAGCAGCCCAGCAGGTTCAGGCCCAGGTTCAGGGCGTTTCCGATGAGGGAGATAATGAGGAAGCCGACGATCCCGCCGGTGATGGCGCCCAGCTTGTTGAAGACCTGGGCGATGACGGACCCGGCCAGCATCAGCGCCATCAGACGGGAATAGCTCAAAATATCGCTGAAATAGCCGGTGATGTGGCTGTACAGGGAGCCGAAGATCCCGGTAACAATGCCGAAGCCGCGCTTGCCGTAGCCCTGGGTCAGCACCAGCAGCACGCCAATGGCGATCAGGGCGGGGGTGAGGTGATTCGTCAGAATGCCCGCCGCCGCCAGCGCGAAGACCAGATACCAGGCCACCTCGTCGCACAGGGCGCTCATCCACTCCCCGCGCTTGACTTTCAGATGGATGCTGACGGCCATACCGGTGAAGATCTGGATCACACCCAGAACCAGGGAGCCGATCAGCAGCTCCAGGGCCTTGTTCAGCGGGTCGATGAGGGGCTGCCAGAACCAGATGATCTGCCCGTCCGCCAGCGTCACATCCGGGTGGTAGAGCAGATAGACCTGCGTCACCGCGTCGCCGAAGAACCCGGCGGTGAGAATGCCCCAGGCGAAGGTGGCCACGCCGCACCAGAGGAACAGCTCAAAAAAGTGCGGGTTGGCCGGGCGTTTCTTTTTCAGGACGAGCAGGCAGCCCAGGATCATCAGAATGCCATAGCCCATATCCGCCATCATCATCCCGTAGAAGAAGATGAAGAAGGGGGCCATCAGGGGGTTGGGGTCCACGCTGCCGTAGGCCGGCAGGGAATACATATCCGTGACGGTCTGGAGGGAGCGGCTGATGAGGCCGTTTTTCAGCTTCACCGGCACCTGGGGATAGTCCTCCTGCTCCGGCTCGGTGAACTCCCAGGCGCAGTCGAAGCGCTCCAGCAGCGCCCTCACGTCCCGCTCCCGCTCCGCCGGGCACCAGCCCAGCAGCAGCACCGTGTGCTCGCCCCGGAGCAGCCGCTCGGCGGCCTCGGCCCGGGCACTGAGCACCTCGGCCCGGTCACAGGCCAGTTGCAGCCTCTGGCGCTCCATCGCCAGCCGTCCGATCTGCTCCAGCACCTTCCCCCGGGTCTCCGCCAGGTCGGACAGGGTCTTCTCCCCTTCCGCGATCCCGGCTTTCGCCAGGCCCCTGGCGTCCCCGAAGGCGGGGGCGGTGAAGCCGTGCTCCCGCAGCAGCCGCAGCAGCGTGTCCGCGTCCGTGCGGCAGTAGAGGGCCGTGACGTAGCGGGCGGAATTGTCAGCGCTCACCGTGTCCAGCTGCACCGCGCCGCCCAGTTCCTCCTCGATCTCCCGGCTCAGGGCGTCCAGGTCCGCCCCGGCGGGCAGACTGCCAAAAAGGGCCGCCGTGTGGGCGGTGCCGGGCCAGTCCAGGGGGATGGGGCAGTTCTCCCAGGGCAGCAGCGACTCGATGCGCAGCTTCTCCCGGGCCTCGTCGGAGGCCAGGGTCTTGAGCTGTTCGTTCAGCCGCAGCAGCTCCCCGGCCAGCTCCCGCATGGGCGCGTCTTCGCCGTCCTCCTCCAGCAGCGCCCCGGCCTTGGCCCGGGGCCTGGGGGCCAGGAGCTTCTTTTTCTCGGGCGCGTAGCGGTCCAGCACGCCGATGGCCTCCCGGAGCAGCTGGCGCTGGGCGTAGCGCTCCGTCAGGTCCCCGTGGTCCGGCGCGTAGCGTTCCGCCAGCAGCGGTTCGTCCCGGCCGTCCCCCTCGGCGCTGAGCTGGACGCAGCCCAGGCGCTGCAGCTCCAGCAGCAGCGCGTCCCGGCTGGCCGCCAGCGCAATGGCGCGCAGCCGTTTCATGGTTACAATGGCCATTACTCCATGACCCTTTCCAGGACGTAGGCGATGGCGTCCTCTTCCTTTTGCCTGGCCCTGGCCCGCAGGGAATCCCGCTCCCGCTCGCTCTGCTCCGCCAGCGTCCGGGCGGCGACCTTGGCCTGCTCCACGGTCTCCCGGGTCAGCGCCGCGATCTCATCCTTTGCCCTCTGCCGCGCCTGGGCCAGGAGTTCCTCCCCCCGGGCCTTCGCCTCCGCCTCCGCCTGTTTCAGCGCGGCAGCAGTCTCCGCCTTCTCCCGCTTCAGCCGGTCCTCCGCCGCAGCCAGAGTTTCCAGCGCTCCAACCGACATGATATCCCTCCTTCGATTCCTTTCGGTCTTCAGAGAAGGCCCGGAGCGGACTCCGGGCCTTCTCATTCAGTCGCAAATTTTATTATATCGCTATCTTCTGAAAAACTCAAGGGAAAAATCCCAGATTTTCATGAAATTGTGCCCCATGGAACGGCACAGCAGCATCCCGGTCCTCTCCCCCATCGTCCATGGCTTCTCCCCGTTCCGCGACGGCCAGCTTGCCATACAGCTCGATCCGGGCGATCTGCCGTTCAGCTTCCCCGCTGCACAGTGCGGCCATGCCCCCCTGCCCTTGCGCGCAAGAAAAAGGCGTTGTTGCGCAGCGCAGAAATCGCCCGGCTTCCCGGCATGGCGCTCACATCTTTTTCCGTTACTTCAACTGCGCTTTCAGTTCCTGAAAGCTCTCCAACGCGCTCTGGAGATTTTCGATGATATCATCCGCCAGCACGTCGGGTGAGGGCAGGCTGTCCAAATCGGCCAGGGATTTGTCCTTGATCCAGAAGATATCGAGACTGGTCTTGTCCCGCGCAAGGATGTCGGCAATGTCGAATTTGCGCCAGCGGCCATCTGGGTTATCCTCGCTCCACGTTTCGGTGCGCTCATAGCGATTCTCCGGGTGATAGCAGGCGATGAAATCCAGCAGATCGGCATACTGCATCGGGTGCTGCTTCAGCGTAAAGTGGACATTGGTGCGGAAATCGTAGATCCACACGGTCTTTGTCTGCGTTTCGGCGCTGGCGGGGCGCTTATCGAAAAAGATGACGTTGGCCTTGACGCCCGGCTTATAGAAGATACCCGTGGGGAGGCGGAGGATTGTGTGCAGATCGCAGGTGGTAAGCAGCTTCTTTCGGACGATCTCACCCGCGCCGCCCTCAAAGAGCACGTTGTCCGGCACGACCACAGCGGCCTTGCCCGTGGCTTTCAGGATCGTATTGATGTGCTGGACGAAATTGAGCTGCTTGTTGCTGCTGGCGGTCCAGAAATCCTGACGGTTATAGACGAGGTCTTCTTCCTCCTGCTGGCCTTCCTCGTTGGTGAAGGTGAGGGAGGATTTTTTGCCGAAGGGCGGGTTGGTTAGCACATAGTCCACGCGGTAGCCGGGGTCGGTGAGCAGGGAATCGCCGCGCTTGACGGGGACGCTGCCATAAAGATCCCCGATGTTGTGCAGATACAGATTCATCAGACACAGCTTGAAGGTGGTCGGCACCAGCTCATTCCCATAAAAGGTTTCGTTTTTCAAAAACTCCTTCTGCTCCCGGTCCAGCGCATAATGCGCGGGATCGGCAAGGAACGACTGGGCCGCGAGGAAAAAGCCCCCGCTGCCGCAGCAGGGGTCTATAAAGACGCTGTCTTTGATACAAATGAAAAAAGCCTTCCCCGGTACGTAAGTGCCGGAAAAGGCCTGAAAACAAGGGCTTCCGAGGTTCCGCTGTGTTTTACAGCAGAGCTTTGGAAGCCCTTTTTTGCTTTATGCAGTTGTCATCGTCGGGGACGTGTGCCGGAGAAACTTACCCTCCCACACACCGGCGACAGGCAAATAATTAAAATGTGGTCGAATAATTGAAAGGTGCGGGAATAATTAAATTGTGCAGGCAATCGTTAAAAGGTGTCAGTTTGCCGCCCAGACGGTGAAATGCAGATTGTATGATAGCCCAACCACCATGCCGTCATACTTGCTGAAGTCCAGGACGCGCTGGCCGTCCAGCATCTTCGTCACCTGATCCAGAACATCAAACTGGTCGCTATCCTCTATGGCGAATGTCGCACCGCCGTCCTTGGTCCAGACGTACCCATGATTTACGTCGATGTGCTTGAACTCATATCCCTGCCCACTGTACCAAGCACCAACGAGCTGGGCGATGCTGGCCTCACTGCCAAGAGGAAGCTCAAGGATTGCGGCTGTAACCCTCTCCGCCAGCAGTTCTATCATCTGCTTTTTGTTTCCTTCTCTGCGTGCCATATAGCACCTCCGTTACGGATATCCCAAGGAAAAGCCACATATGCTCCGCCATCTTCCGGCTGTTCGTGTATAACAGCATCGTACTCAAATCTTCTCATCGCAATTACCGCAGTATCTTCTCCATGGATTTTCCCTTCGCCAGTTCATCATTCCTTTATAGCAAGCGTAGCCCAGAAGGTCGGCACGCCGTGCTCTTTCAGGAACCCAGTGCTGTTTGTGTCCTCATAAAGATCAACAAGCCTAAATCCCGCCTTGATCTGTCCGCCGATCTGCTCTTCTATCGTGTGGCTGAACTGATAGCCACAATCGTTCTCCAGGGATAGCTTTTTCTGGGCTTTGTTCCTTAACGGATTAAAAGGAAGTGATCCCGTGATAATGTTCTCGTGTTCCTCGTCATCAAACAGGAAATTGAAGCCATTGTCCAGCCCGGAAAGCAGCCTTCCATCTGGCTTTAAAATTCGATAACATTCTCTCCATACCGGTTCGGCCTGCTCGATATAGCAGTTTGAAACCGGATGAAAAATCAGATCGAAATAATTACTAATACTTCCCACATGAAAAGCGGCAGCAAAGCCGCATAGCATCTGGGAAAGCAGGCTCAAAAAAGGATCAGGCAGCAGCGCGAGCCTGTGAAAGACCGAGCGCCGCGTAGAGATGTTGCGGAAGCTTGGACAGGAAGC
>JAFXXH010000054.1 GCA_017542425.1 Oscillospiraceae bacterium
CCCTGCTCCGCCAGACGCTCCCGGCGGGCCGTCTCGCGGGCAGCCGCGTTTCCGCTCCGGGGCCGGGCGGTCTTCGGGTTTGCGCCCGGCGTCCGGGGACGCTCCCGGGTCACAGTCGTCTTCCCGCGCTCTGTGGGCCGTTTTCTCTTCTCATCCATGTTTCTCTCCTCCGGGTACAATGCAAAATGCAAAACGAAGAACGAAAAACTATGGTATTTTTTATATCTCCGATATAAAAAATCATTTCAAATCGTCCCGAAGGGACACCGCAGTTATTCGTTGTTCGTTTATCGTTTTTCGGTTCTCCAGATCCCGCCCTCAGCCATCCTCCTCGGCCTCGGCCCCCAGGCTTCGCAGGCGCCGGATGAAGCGGCCGTAGCCCCGGTCCAGGTGCCAGGCCTGGGTGATGGTCGTCTCGCCCTCGGCGGAGAGGGCCGCGATCACCATGGCGGCCGCGCCCCGCAGGTCGGTGGCGGCGATCCGCGCCCCGTGGAGGCGTTTCACGCCCCGGACCCTTGCCAGGCGGCCCGCCGTCTCAATCTCCGCACCCAGGGCCCGCAGCGCGGGCACGTGGCGGAAGCGGGCCTCGAAGACCGTCTCCTCGAAGCGGGTGCAGCCCTCGGCCCGCAACAGGGCCGCCATCACGGGAGCCTGGGCGTCGGTGGGAAAGGCGGGATAGGGCCCCGTCCGCAGAAGGCCGGGCGCGCGCAGGGGGCCGGCCCGCAGGCGCAGGCTCGTTTCCCCTTCCTCGATCCCGCAGCCGGCCCGGCGCAGGGCCTCCGACACGGGGCGGAGCTGCTCGGGCCGCAGCTCCAGCAGCCGCAGCTCGCCGCCCGTCGCCGCGGCGGCGCAGAGCCAGGTGGCGGCCTCCATCCGGTCCGGCAGGACCCGATGGGACGCGCCGTGCAGGGGCGCGGGCGTGACGGTGACACAGGGGCTTCCCGCCCCGCGGACCGAGGCCCCGCAGCGATTCAGAAAGTCCGCCAGGTCCGCGATCTCCGGCTCCCGGGCCGCGCCCAGGATGCGGACGGAGCCCGAGGCCCCCAGAGCGGCCAGGATCAGGTTCTCCGTGGCCCCCACGCTGGGGCAGCGCAGAAGCACCGTGCCGCCGGTGGGCCGGCCCCGGCAGAGAATCCGTCCGCCCTCGCAGCATACCCGGACGCCCAGGCGCTCCAGACCGGCCAGGTGGAGGTCCAGCGGTCTGGCCCCCAGGACGCAGCCCCCGGGCAGGGGCATCTCCGCGGCCCCGTTTCGGGCCAGCAGCGCGCCCAGCAGCAGGAAGGAGGACCGGAGCCTGCCCGCCAGGGCCGGGTCCGGGGCGCTCCCCACGGGGCCGGCCCCATCGATCTCCAGGCGGCTGCCCCGGGCTGAAGCTTTCAGCCCCAGGCCCTCCAGCAGGGCGCAGGTCACTGCCGCGTCCCGGATGGGCGGGCAGTTGGTGAGGGTGACGGGGCCCGGGATCGCCGCCGTCGCCGCCAGAATCGGCAGCACGGCGTTTTTGCTTCCCTGGACCCTCAGCGTCCCGCGGAGGGGACGCCCGCCGGTGATGCGTAAGATTTCCAAGATCCGGCCCCCTTGCATAGCTTGATGGGCTATCCTATGCGGGGGAGGCGGGGGCGGTGAATTGAGAATTGAAAATTGAAAATTGAAAGTTATCGGAGTTTCGCAAATTGCAATTTGCGAAACACATTCATTTTCAATTTTCAACTTTCAATTTTCAATTGGAACCAGGCGGGGGACGGCGGACGGCAGAGTGCCGTCCCTACGAGCGGGCAGCAAACCCTCACCGGGCGGCCAGCTCCAGGATCGTGTTATAGATCCGTTCCGCGCTGTCCACCACGGCCATTTTCTGCAGATTTTCGCGCATGGCCGCCCGGCGGGGCGCGTCGTTCAGCAGCTCCCGGGCGGTCTCGTAGAGCGTTTCGCCGGTGAGGCCCTGCTCCAGCAGGACCACGGCGGCGCCGTTGCGCTCCAGAACCCGGGCGTTCTTCTCCTGGTGGTTGTCGGTGACGTTGGGGGACGGAATGATGATGCAGGGGGTCCCGGCGGCCTCGATCTCGTTGAGGGAGGAGGCCCCGGCCCGGGTGAGGACCAGGTCGGCGGCGGCCATCAGCTCCGGCATGTTGTGGATATACTCCCGCATATCCAGCATCGGATGGGCCGCCAGGTCCACGCCCTTTTCCTTCACCAGCTCCGGCATCCAGCGCCAGCCGTAGGAGCCGGTGGCGTGGACGTGCCGCCAGGGACAGCCGTCCCGGAGCTCCAGGGCCAGGAAGTCCGCGATGATCTTGTTCATCTCCCGGGCGCCCTGGCTGCCCCAGGCGGAGACCACCAGGGGCTCCTCGCCGTAGCCCAGCCGGGCGCGGGCCTCGGCCCGGGTGGTGTAGAGGAACTCCTGCCGCACCGGCATGCCCACCACCTGGACCCGCTCAGGGTGCTTGTAGTGGGCCTTGCTCTCCTCAAAGCAGACCAGGATGCGGGAGGCGCTGTCGGCCACCATGCGGGTGGTGAGGCCCGGCATGGCGTTGGCCTCGTGGACGGCGGTGGGGATGCCCCGCTTCGCTCCCTGCCGCAGCATGGGGAAGGAGGCGTAGCCGCCGGTGCCCACGATCACGTCCGGCCGGAAGTCCCGGATGATGGCGTCCGCCCGCTTCCGGGCGTCGCGCAGGTATTTCAGCGTTTTCAGATTGTGCCAGATTCCCTTGGGCGTCAGCCTGCGGGCGTAGCTGGAGATTTTCAGGGTCTCCAGCCGGTAGCCCTCCCGGGGCACCAGCTGGGTCTCCATCTCCCCCTCCGCGCCTACGAAGAGGATCTGGGTCTCGGGCTTCCGGGCCCGGAGCAGATTGGCGACGGAGATGGCCGGATTGATATGCCCGGCAGTGCCGCCGCAGGTAAATATGACGTTCATTCGGATACTCCTTTCGGAGAATTTGGATTACAATGCAAAACGCAAAATGCAAAATGAATCGACGAGATATCAAATGCGTGACTGTCAGCTTTTTGACTTTGCGGTACGGATGGAAGCACCAAGCATATTTCGAATGGATGTCAGTTCGGAAAACAGGCGCTCTGATGTTGCATGGTTTAGATTGCCAAGCTCAGATAACAGCCGAATCCAAAAAACGCATTCGTTGCTTTCCTTCATGGAGATTTCCAGCTTGGCGACGAAATCCTTCATCCCATGTGCATTTTGCGCTTCATATAGGTTTGCGCAGATCGAGGTTCCGGCTCGCATAAGCTGATCGCACAAAAACCATTCAACATTCCGTTTCCTCATCCACCGACAAGTTTTTACGATGTGTAATGAGAAAGAAAAGGACTGCTCCAACAACTCGTTCTTATCCATATTATACACCGAATCGTCTCGAAAAAAGGAAAAGATATTTTTTGCATTTTGCATTTACCTACCCGTGTGCTTTCGCAACGGCTTCCTGATTGACGCACCAGCGGGAGACGGCCAGGATGACGCCCATCTCGAAGAGCTGGAGCAGCAGGGCGGTGCCGCCGTAGGAGAAGAAGGGCAGGGAGATGCCCGTGGGCGGCAGCAGGCCCGTGACGACGCCCATGTTCAGGAAGACCTGGACGCCCAGCTTGGTGGTGAGACCCGCCGCGACCAGGGTGCCGAAGCGGTCCCGGGCGTGGATGGCGATCCAGTAGCCCCGGAGGATCAGCAGGACGAAGAGCAGGATAATTCCCACGGCGCCCACGAAGCCCAGCTCCTCGCAGACGATGGCGAAGATGTAGTCGTTGTGCTCCTCGGGGAGATAGAGGTATTTTTGACGGCTGCGGCCCAGGCCCAGGCCCAGAAAGCCGCCGGAGCCGATGGCGTAGCGGGACTGGATGCCCTGATAGCCGTCGCCCAGCGCGTCGCTCTCCGGGTCCAGCCAGGTGGTGACGCGCCCGCCCGCGTAGCCGTTCTTTTGCAGATAGAAAAACACCAGCACCGCCGCCGCCAGCGCGAAGAGCGCCAGCCAGCTCTTTTTCGTGCCGCCCAGCAGCATCATGGTGGCGCCGGTGATGCCAATGATCAGGGTGGCGGAGAGGTGGGGCTCCAGATAGAGCAGCACCGCAATGACGCCCATAATGCCCACGTAGGGCAGCACGCCGTAGCGGAAGCTTTCCATCTTGTCCTGCCAGACCGACATCATGGCGGCAAAGGCCAGGATCATGCCCAGCTTCGCCACGTCGGAGGGCTGGAACTGAATGCCCAGCTTGAGCCAGCGCTTGGCGCCGTTGACCCGGACGCCGATCAGCGGCACCAGGGCCAGCAGGAAGATGGACCCCGCCAGGATCAGCATGGCCGTCCGGAACCAGATAAAGTAGTTCAGCCGGCCCGCCAGCAGCATGGCGGCCATCCCGCCCAGGGCGAAGAGGGCCTGCCGCCGGAAGTAATAGGCGGAGTCCCCCGTGTCCCAGTTGGCCCGGGCGTAGCTGGCGGAGAACATCATCAGAAGTCCCACCAGGGTCAGCAGGACCACCAGCAGCAGGAAGGGCAGGTCCAGCGTTCCCGTCCGGTCCTCCCGGACCGGCGCGGCGTACGGCTGTTTGTGTTTGAATAAGGCCATAAGAGCCTCCTTAATTGCTCAGCGCAGCGGCGCTGTGCTCAGATACGCAATCACGCACATGACGATGCTGACGGCGGTGAAGACCGTCCAGATTTTGACCTCGGACCAGCCGCACATCTCGAAGTGGTGGTGGATGGGGGCCATTTTGAAGACCCGCTTGCCGTGGGTGGCCTTGAAATAGGTGGTCTGGATGATGACGGAGAGGGTCTCGATGATGTAAATCAGGCCCACCAGCACCAGAATCAACGGCATATCCAGGGCGAAGGCCAGGCCGCAGACGGCGCCGCCCAGGAAGAGGGAGCCGGTGTCGCCCATGAAGGTCTTGGCCGGGTGGAAGTTGTAGCACAGGAAGCCCGCCAGACCGCCCAGCAGGGCCGCGGGGAAGATGGCCAGCTCCGCCTTTTTCAGCGCCAGAGCGGTCACCAGGAAGAAGATCATCAACGGCATGGTGACGCCGGTGGCCAGGCCGTCGATGCCGTCGGTCAGGTTCACCGCGTTGACGGTACCCACGATCACGAAGACCGCGAAGGGGATGTAGATCCAGATGGGAATGCTCCAGCGGACGCCGGTGAAGGGAATCCACAGGCTGGAGCTCAGGTGGCCGATCCGGTACAGGATATAGAGGTAGAGCGCGGAGGCCGCCAGCTGCAGCAGGAACTTCTGGGAGGCCGTCAGTCCCTCGTTCTGCTTCTTTTTGACCTTTTTATAGTCGTCCAGGAAGCCGATGGCGCCGAAGATCAGCGCGAAGGCGAAGATCAGGGTGGAGGACCAGGCCTTGCACACAAGGCCCAGCACCGCGACCCCGATCAGGGACGTGAGAATGAAGATCAGACCGCCCATGGCGGGGGTCCCGGTCTTGCTCTGATGCCAGGACGGACCGATCTCGCGGATGGTCTGCCCGGCCTTCATGGCCCGCAGCCAGGGAATGATGAAGCGCCCCGCGATCAGCGCGACGGCGAAGCAGGGGATGATGCTGAGGATGATGGCGAGAATTTGAGCGTCTGTCATGGGAATTTCCTCCGTATATCTGTGTAGGACTGTGCAGGGGCGGCGCTTTCGGCGCTCCCGCCGTTTGCAGCGCGGAGCAGGCCGTCGAGGCCGCCGGCCCCTAGCTCGTGAAGGCCTTCAGGACCTCCTCCAGGCGCATGCCGTGGCTGGCCTTGAAGAGGATCGTGTCGCCGGGGCGCGCCGCTTCGCACAGGGCCTCCAGCAGGGCCTCCCGGGTCTCGAAGTGCCGGCCCTTTTCTCCGGCGGCCGCGGTCAGCGCCCGGCTTTCCTCACCGAACGCCAGCACCAGGTCCGCCGCCGCCGCGGCCTGCGCGCCCACGAGCCGGTGGGCGGTGGGCGCGTAGCTTCCCAGCTCCAGCATATCGCCCAGCACCGCGATCCGCCGCCCCGCCGTGGCCCGGTCCCGCAGGACCTCAAACGCGGCGGCCATGGACTCGACGCCGGCGTTGTAGCAGTCCGCGATCAGCGTGCAGCCCCGGGCCTCGCTGATCTTCAGCCGGTTGCCGGTGTTCTCAAACTGCTGCAGTCCCTTCGCGGCGGTTTCCAGCTCGACGTCCACGCAGTGCGCGGTCAGCAGGGCCGCCAGCGCGTCCATGACGTAGTGCTTGCCGGGTACGGGCAGCTCCACCCGGACCCGCCGGCCGAAGCCGGCGGCGGTGAAGGCGACGCCGGTCCCGGTGTCGCGGATCTCCTCCGCCCGCAGATCGTTGTCCGGCCCGAGGCCGAACCAAAGGGTCCTGCAGGCCGGGGCGGCGGCCCGCAGCAGGGGGTCGTCGCCGTTCAGCACGGCGACTCCGTCGGGGGCCAGCCCGTCCAGAATCTCCAGCTTGGCCCGGCAGATATTCTCCTGGGAGCCCAGATTTCCGATGTGGGCCTTGCCGATCCCGGTGATCACGGCCACGTTGGGCCGCGCCATGGTGCTCAGCCGAGAGATTTCCCCGGCGTGGTTCATTCCCATTTCCACCACGCCCAGCTCCGTCTCGGGCCGGAAATCCAGCAGAGTCTTGGCGACGCCCCGCTCGTTGTTGTAGTTATACAGCGTCCGCTGGGTCCTGCGCGCCGCGCCGCAGGCCAGGGCGCACATCTCCTTGGTGGTGGTCTTGCCGACGCTGCCGGTGAGCCCGATAATCCGGAGCCCCTTCAGGCTTTCGCGCCAGCGGGCCGCGATCTGCTCCCAGGCCTTCACGCTGTCGGGGACCACGATCATGGGGACGCCGGGCAGCTGCCGCTGGCCCAGGGCCGCCGCGGCCCCGGCAGCCATGGCGGCGGGGATATAGCCGTGGCCGTCCCTCTCCCCCGGAATCGCGATGAAGAGCTCGCCGGGGCCGATCTTTCTGGAATCCACGTGCGAGCCGAAGAACGCGACCTCCGCGTATTCCGGCAATACCTGTCCGCCGCACCAGGCGGCGGCCTGTTGTAATGAAATCATAAGTTTTTCGCGACCTCTTCCCGTTCGTCCAGATGGGTGACTTCCGTGCCGATGATCTGATAGGTCTCGTGGCCCTTGCCGCAGAGCACCACCACGTCCTCCGGCTTTGCCTCGGCCATGGCCCGGGCGATGGCCTCCCGGCGGTTGACCACCACCAGATAGGGCTTGCCGACCTCGTCGGCGCCCTTCAGAATATCCGCGATGATTTTCTCCGGCTCCTCCTTGCGGGGGTTGTCGGAGGTAATGACGGCCAGATCGGAATACCTGACGCCGATCTTCCCCATGATGGGCCGCTTGAAGGGGTCCCGGTTGCCGCCGCAGCCGAAGACGGCGATGATCCGCCCCTTGCAGAAGCCCCGGACGGAGCGCAGCACGTTCTCCAGAGCGTCTGGGGTGTGGGCGTAGTCGATCAGCACGGTGTAGGGCTTGCCGGGGGTGGGAACCACCTCCATCCGGCCGCGAACCCCGCGGGACTCCGCCAGAGCCGCGGCGGCCTTCCGGAGCGGAATGCCCACGCCGATGGCCATGCCCAGGACGGTCAGGGCGTTATAGACCGTAAAGCCGCCGGGAATGCCCACCTGAACGGGGACGCGCTCGCCCTTGTATTCCGCCGTGAAGGCCACGTGATCCGGCCCCAGCTCGATCCCGGAGGCGCTGAGGTCGGCGGGCTTTCCCGCCGCGGAGCTGCTCAGCGTCCAGCAGGCGGCGTCCTCCATGGTCCGGGCCACCTCGGGATCGTCGATATTGAACACGCTGAAGGCGCTGCGCCGGAAGAGCAGGGCCTTGGCCTGCCGATAGGCCTCCATGGTCTTGTGGAAATCCAGGTGGTCCTCCGTCAGATTCGTGAACGCGCCCACGGCGAAGGGGACGCAGTCCGTCCGATGCAGATACAGGCCCACGGAGGAGACCTCCATCACCACATGGGTGCAGCCGGCCGTGGCCATCTCGGCAAAGAGCCGCTGCAGCTCAAAGCTCTCGGGGGTGGTGTGATCCGCGGGCAGGCAGCGGTCCCCGATCATGTTCTGGATGGTGCCGATGAGGCCCACCTTGGCGTTCAGGGTCTTTTCCAGCACAGCCTTCATCAGATAGGTGATGCTGGTCTTGCCGTTGGTGCCGGTGACGCCCAGGATGGTCATGCGGTCCGCCGGATGGTCGAACCAGTTGGCGCCCAGCTGGGCCAGGGCCACCCGGCAGTCGGGGACCAGCACGAAGGGGATTTCCCCCGCCGGTTTTCGCTCGCAGAGCACGCAGACCGCGCCTCTGTTCAGGGCGTCGGGGATATACTTGTGGCCGTCGGCCGAGTAGCCGGTGATCGCCACGAAGAGATGGCCCGGCTGGACCGTCCGGGAGTCATAGCTGACCCCGGAGATCTCCAGCTCCGGTTTGACGTTCATTTCAAGGACGGGAATGTCGTTCAACAAATCTGATAGTTTCATGATTTTTCTCCGTGAGTTCGTGAATGAAATTGAAATCATGCCGAAGGCATACCGCACTCAATCCAGCGCGGTCTGGTCCGTCAGCTCCGCCGTGACCGTGGTGCCGCGGGGCACCTCGGAGCCGGCGGGATGATCCTGATCGGTGATGACGGCGTAGGCGTAGCTGGAGCCCTTGGTCTGCAGGTAGAGGCCGCTGTTCTCCATCACGGCCTGGGCCTGCTTGGCGCTGAGGTTCCGCAGGTTGGGCACCGTCACCTTGTCGGTGGGGACGGTCTCGCCCATGTAGAGGATTGTTTTGGAATTGCCGGGCAGGAGCTCGCCCGGGGCGGGGATCTGGCCCGTGACGGTGCCGCCCTCGCCCACCAGGGTATAGCTGAGGCTCTGCTCGGCCAGCAGACCGGCGGCCTCCTCCTCGGTCAGATCCCGGACGTCGGGCATCTGGACGTTGACGGTGCTCATGTCCACGTCGGTGTAGTCGGGCTGGACGCCCAGATAGAGCAGGGTGTCCGCGAAGATATCCCGGACCACCGGGGCCGCCATCACGCCGCCGGACACGTAGATGCCGGTGGAGCGGCTGGGCGTATCCAGGGCCACCAGGCAGATGTACTGGGGCGCGTCCATGGGGGCGATGCCCACGAAGGAGACGATGCGGTCCTTGGTCAGGGTGCCGTCGGCCTCATAGACGTCCAGCTTCTCGGAGGTGCCGGTCTTGCCGCCCACCCGGAAGCCGGGAAGCTTGGCGTTGCCCGCGGTGCCCTTGGTGACCACGCTCTCGATCAGGCTGCACATGAGCTTGGAGGTGTCCTCGCTGATGGCCTGGCGGATCACGGTCTTGCCGTGCTTCTCCACCACGTTGCCGTTCTCGTCCAGCACCTCCGCTACCACGTAGGGCTGCAGGACGTAGCCGCCGTTCACCACGGCCGCGATGGCCCGGACCATCTGGATGGGCGTGGGCTTGACGGACTGGCCGGCCACCACGGCGGTGAGCTGGGCGTTTTCCATCAGCTTTTCCCGGGAGTGGAAGACGCTGTCCGCCTCGCCGGACATGTCGATCCCCGTGCGGTCCAGCAGGCCGAAGGCGTCGATGTAGTCGTAGAGCTTGCTGCCGCCCAGCAGCAGGCCGATATCCGCGAAGGCGATGTTGCAGGAGTTCTGCAGGGCCTGGGCCAGGGTCTCGGCTCCGTGGCCCCCGTCCTTCCAGCAGTGGAGGGGCGTCTCCCGGTCCTTGTACATCTTGACGCCGCCGCAGTAGAAGCGGTTGTTCAGGTTCACGGCCTCCTCCTCCAGGGCGGCGGCCAGGGTGATGGTTTTGAAGGTGGAGCAGGGCTCGTAGCCGTCGGAGACGCAGCGGTTGCGCCACTGCTTAAGCCGGGCGTTCAGCTGGAGCTGGTTGTACTGGTCGGCCAGGTTCTTGTACTCCGCGCTGTCCTTTCCGGCGCTCCGGAGCTTGGCGGAGATCTCCTCCAGCTCCTCCACCACCTTCAGATCGGTGATCTCCAGGTAGTTGTTGGGGTCGTAGCCGCCCTCCGTGGCCATGCCCAGAATGGCGCCGGTGTTCACGTCCATGATGATGCCGAAGGCGCCGTTCTGCACGTCGTATTTCTCGATGGCCGCCTTCAGGTTCTTCTCCAGGTACATCTGAACCGTGGAGTCCAGGGTCAGCACCAGGGAGTTTCCGTCGGTGGCCTCGTAGTATTTCTCATAGGAATAGAGCATCTGGGTCTCGTAGTTGCCCTTGGTGGTGATGACCGCGCCGGCCGTCCCCTGGAGCTGCTCGTCATAGTAGGACTCCAGACCCTCCGAGCCCTTGTTCTCTCCGTTGGTGAAGCCCAGGACCTGGGCGGCGGTCTCCCCCGCGGGATAGTAGCGCTTGGAGTCCGATTCCAGGTGGATGCCCGTCAGCTTGTTCTCTGTGATGAAGCTGCGGACCTGCTCCGCCTGCTCCGGCTCCTGCTTGCGGGCGATGACCTCGTAGCGCCGATCCAGCATGGCGGCCTTCTCCCGGATCATGTCCGCGTCCACGTTCAGGATCTCGGAGAGCTTCCGGGCGATGAACTCCACGTCCTCCTCGGCGTTGTGGATCTCCCAGGGGTCCAGGAAGACGGTCTCCACCGTCTTGGAGGCCGCCAGAATATTCATGTTGCAGTCGTAAATCGCGCCCCGGTCCGCGGCGATGGAGGTGGAGCGGGTCTGGTTGGAAATCGCGCTGGACTCATAGCGGTCGTGCCGGACGATCATCAGCCGGAAGAGCTGCCAGATCACCGGAACGAAGAGCAGGACGCCCACCAGGAGCATGATGAAGGTCGTGCGCCGCAGCACCCCATGCCCCGCCTTCTCGCGGTCATAGGCAGGAACCTTCTCCGGCGCCTTCAGAAGCTTGATTTTGGATTTACGGGACAAAACGTCACCCCCGTTGGTTCGTGATGTGATGAAGCATCCGCTTCGCGGATATGAAGCGTGCTTCATGTGTTTGAAAAAGGGGCGGCACCGGGTGCGCGCCCCTTTTCGATATATGGACAAGTCAGCGGAAATATTCCAGCATGCCGTGGAAGCTGCCCGTCAGGGCGTCCCAGGCCTTTTCGAAATAGCTGCGCTCGTCCACCTGAAGTACCTCGGCGTGGTCTGCGCCGGCCACGTTCAGGTACACCGTCTGTCGGCTGGAGGGCAGGGTCATGCCCAGCTCCTTGGCTCTGGCCTCGATGGCGGCCAGGTCGATCCGGCTTTCGTAGGTGGAGCGCAGCTTGGCGGTATTTGCCCGGGCCTCCGTCAGCTGGCTGCTCAGCTCGTCCACCCGGCCCTTGGTCTCATAGAGCTGGACGTAGCTGTAGACCACCATCAGCAGCAGCAGCGCCGCGGCCACGATGCCCAGCACCGCCAGCGGGGCGATCACGGGCTTGGCCTTGGGAAGCTTTTTGGCATGCTGAACCGGCTTCTCTTCCGGCAGGACCGCAGGCCGCGGCTTCGGTACCGCGTTGGAGCGGTAATCGTAGGCCGCGGAGCCGTTGAAATTGTAAGCGTATTTTCGATCAGCCATAGGTACAACCTCTTTTCAAAGGGTTCAATCAATTTTTTCAGCCACCCGCAGCTTGGCGCTGCGGGCCCGCGGGTTCTCCTCCAGCTCCCGCTCGGAGGCGGTAATCGGCTTCCGGGCGATCAGCTTCAGGCTGGGCCTTTTGCCGCAGACGCAGACCGGAAATTCCGGGGGGCAGACGCAGCCCCGCACGGCCTCGGCCATGGCGTTCTTGACGATGCGGTCCTCTAAGGAATGGAAGGTGATGACGGCCAGCCGCCCGCCCGGGTTCAGCCGCCGGATGGCCTGCTGCATGACGGCGTCCACGGCCCCCAGCTCGTCGTTGACGGCGATCCGAATCGCCTGGAAGCTGCGCTTGGCCGGGTGCTGCTTCTCCCGCAGGGCCTTCTGGGGCATGGCGCCGCGGATGACGTCCACCAGCTCCAGGGTGCTTTGAATGGGGGCCTGCTCCCGCCGCCGGACGATGGCCGCGGCGATCAGGGGGGCGTAGCGCTCCTCGCCGTAGGTAAACAGGATGCGGCGCAGCTCCTCCCGGGGCCAGGTATTGACGATCTCATACGCGCTCAGGCGGTCCGAGGGGTCCATCCGCATATCCAGGGGCGCGTCGGCCATATAGCTGAAGCCCCGCTCCGCCTCGTCCAGCTGGGGCGAGGAGACGCCCAGGTCCAGCAGAATGCCGTCCACGGCGGGAATGCCCAGACCGTCCAGAATGGCGTCCAGCTCCCGGAAGTTGGAATGCACCAGCTTCACCCGCTCCGACCAGGGAGCCAGCCGCTCCGCGGCGGCCGCCAGGGCCTTGGGGTCCCGGTCCACGCCGATCAGCGTGCCCGTCGTCAGGCGTTTGGCGATTTCGGCGGAATGGCCCGCTCCGCCCAGGGTGCCGTCCAGATAGACGCCCTCCGGACGGATCTTCAGCGCCTCGACGGCTTCCTCCAGAAGCACGGAAACGTGACGGAACCCGCTCATAGGCCAAGCTCCTGATAGGCGGCCGCCATATCGCCGCCGCCGGACATCCACTCGTTTTCGCTGGCCTCGTAGGTGGCGGCGTCCCAGATCTCGCCGTGATCGCCCTGGCCCAGGAAGGTGACGTCGCCGTTGAGATTGGCGTATTTCCGCAGCGTCGGGGGGAGCACGAAGCGGCCCTGCTTGTCGGGCTCGCACTTGGCCACGTTGGCCAGAATGAAGCGCTTGGACCTGGCGTTGGACAGGGGCGCGGCGTTGATGCGCTCCATGACCTCCGCCCATTTCGCTTCGGGAAACACCAGCAGACTGTGGTCCAGGCCGGCAACGACGTAGAAGACGGCGCCCAGCTCCTCCCGCAGCTTGGAGGGCACGAACAGACGGCCCTTGGGGTCGAAGTTGTGGGTATATTTGCCGAACATGACGCGCACCTCCTCCCGAAGCAGCTTTCTTGTGGGATTTTGCGGAACTTTACACCATTTTGCTCCACTATGCTCATAGTATAACCAATCTGTTACGAAATTGCAATCTTTTTTTGTGCTTTTTTCAAGAAAAATTTGCGGCGGAATCGTTGACTTTGCCCGAAAAAGTGACTAAGATAGGCTGCGGTAAATCACACCCGCAAGGAAGGACGCACATGACTGATTTTTCTGATATTCTGCTGGTTTCCGACTATGACCGGACCCTGACGGCCCCGGACAGCTCCATCCCCCAGGCAAATCTGGACGCCATCCGCTATTTCATGGACCGGGGCGGGCGCTTCACCGTCGGCACCGGCCGCAGCGCTCCCATGTTCCGGCCCTGCCAGGCCCGGATCCCCGTCAACGCGCCGCTGATCCTCTACAACGGGGCCGCCGCCTACGACTACGCCGCGGAGACGCTCTCCGGCGCGGTCTGGATGCCCACGGGCCGGGAGCTGCTGGAATACCTGACCGAGACCTTTCCGGAGCTCTGGCTGGAGGTTCAGGGCGTGGACGCCCACTATCTGATCGGCGAGGAGCCGATCCGGGAGGCCTTCTACCGGGCCCAGGGCGTCGCCTGCAAAACGGTCAGCCTGGCGCTGGCCCCCGCGCGCTATCACAAGCTGGCCCTCTTCGGCCGCTTCCGCAGCATGGACGTGGGGCAGTTCTATTCCGGCACGCCGGAGGAGGACGCCCGCTTCACCGCCTGCTGCGCGCGGATCATGCGGGACTGGCCCATGCTGCGGGCCGACCGGGCCGCCATGCGGATCATCGACCTCCAGGACCGGCGGGCCTCCAAGGGCGCCGCCGCCCGGGCCCTGGCGAAGCGGCTGGGCCGCGGCACGCTGGTCTGCGCAGGGGACGCCATGAACGACGCCTCCATGCTGCTGGAGGCGGACCTGGCCTTCTCTCCGGCCGACTGCGACCCTGCCGTAACGGCCCTGGGCTGCTGCCGCCCGGTGCGTCCCTGCGCCGAGGGCAGCATCGCCGGCGTGGTGGAGGCCCTGGAAAAACTCTGATCGTTTACAAAAGGTTTATCGTTTGTTTCCAGGTCATTCATACCAAGTTCATAAATGTCCCTTATGATATGACCGTAAGCGATAGCGACAAGGCCGCTGTACTTTTCATTTCTTCTCTTCTTTTCTCAAAGGCCCCCGGGGAAACCCGGGGGTTCTTTGAGTTTTTCTTTTTTTTGCGGCTTCCCCGTATTTCCGCTTGACAAACGACAGCTATGATGGTATATTGCAAACAGAGCGTTTGCGGAAAGCAAACCGGAAAGGAGCAAGCCCGATGTCTGTATTTTATGAGGTCATTTCGAGCTAACTGAAGATTGGGCGGCTTGGGTCGGGCGCACCGGCTCCGGGCGGCCGTTCCGGTAACTTTCGCAGATATGGCAACCGCAGGATGCAGCCATGAACGGGAGCTGCTTCGCTGCGGTATTTTTCTGCCCATTTTTCGCGAAGCGACACCCTGACGATTCACGATTCACAATTCACCGTTTTCCCCGAAAGGAGGGGATTCCCGATATGCGACAGCTCTTATCCTATCTCAAACCGTATAAATGGCGGATTGCCCTGGCGACCCTTCTGATGGCCGTCTCCGCGGTCTGCAATCTGCTGCTGCCCACCCTGATGTCCAACGTGCTGGACAAGGGGGTCTACGGGGCGGCGGAGGCCGACACCTTCGGCTATATCCTGAAAACCGCCGGCTGGATGCTGGGGCTCTCCCTGCTGAGCCTGGCCTCCGTGGCCGGGGGCTACTGGGTGGTCTACCACGTGATCTCCGGCTACACCTGGAGCCTCCGCTCCGCCCTCTTCCGCAAGGTCCACGGCATGACCCTGGCGGAGGTGGGCCGCATCGGCGCCTCCAACCTGGTGACCCGCTCCACCCACGACGTGGGCACCCTGAACTGGGTGATCTCCATGCTCTGCGGCAGCGTCATCATCATTCCGCTGATGTTCCTGGGCGGCGTCTTCCTCTGCATGCGGAAGGACTTCCGCCTCTCCCTGGTGATCCTCTGCGCCGTTCCCCTGCTGCTGGCCGTGGTGCTGCTCATGAGCAAGAAGATCGACAAGCTCTGGGAGATCTCCGACGAGTACTGCGACAGGCAGAACGACCTGGTCCGGGAGCGGCTCCGGGGCATCCGGGTCATCCGGGCCTTCGACCGGGAGCGCTATGCCCACGAGCGCATCACCGACGCCACCCGGGTCATGGCCGACAACATCATCCGGGCCAACGTCCGCATGGCCGTCATCGACCCTCTGGCCGCCTTCGCCCTGAACACGGCGGCCCTGGTGATCGTCTACCTGGGCGGCGTCCGGATGGAGCGGGGCAGCGGCCTCACCCCCGGCGACGTCTTCGCCATGATCCAATACATTAATATCATATTGGGAGCCATCGTCTCCGTGTCCTTCGCCATCGTCATGCTGCCCCACGTGCGGGTGGCCGCCCGGCGGCTGAGCCAGGTGACGGAATCCACCGGCATGGAGGACGACCGCCCCGCCGAGGGGCTGCGCTTCTCCGGGGCCATCGAGCTGGAGAACGCCGGCTACACCTACCCCGGCGGCGCTCTGCCCGCCCTCAGCGGCGTAAGTCTCCGGGTCAAGCCCGGCGAATGGGTCTCCGTCATCGGCGGCACCGGCTCCGGCAAGTCCACCCTGGCGGAGCTGCTGCTGGCCTTCCGGGCCCCGACGGAGGGGAGCCTGCGGTTCGGCGTTGCCGACGAGGCATCAGGCAACAGGCAACAGGCATCAGGGGAGACGACAGAACGCGCCGTAGGGGCGGCCATTGGCCGCCCGCCAGAGGCAGACGCTTCCGACGAGGCATCAGGCATCAGGCATCAGGCCTCAGGGGACGAAATGCGGGACGTGA
>JAFXXH010000055.1 GCA_017542425.1 Oscillospiraceae bacterium
CCCATCCGCGTGATCCCCTCCTGCATCGTGGGCTCCGCGGTGGCCGGCGCGCTGTCCATGGCCTTTGACTGCACCCTGCGCGCCCCCCACGGCGGCGTGTTCGTCTTCCCCACCGTGGGCAACTGGGCCATGTACCTGGTGTCCCTGCTGATCGGCTCCGTCGTCGGCGCCGTCATCCTGACCCTGCTGAAGAAGAACAAGCGCTGATCCCGCCCCTTCCATCCAAGCAAACCGCGCCTCCGCCGGCCTTCCGCCGGCGGAGTTTGTACTTCGCCCAGAAAAATAACTCTTGCTTTTTTCCGTCGCTTGATATATGATGATTTTGGTCCCTCGGAGAGTAGGGCGTGCGCGTCGGGGTTTCCCGGTAGTGCCATTGGATGGGAGGTTGCCAATGGACGAAAAGCCGTTTTCGGCTGCGATGCATGCCTGCAGCCGCTCCGAAATCATACAGGACCCGAACCTCCTCCAGAACGGAGGATTTTTTATGTCTGAACCCGAAAGCGTCACCCAATCCGCGCAGCGCCGCAGCGCCGCAGTCCGCAGGAAGACGACCAAGGCGGTCGTGATCCTTGCCATGCTCACCGCCATGGAGGTGGTGCTCAACCGCTTCGCCTCCATCAACACCTGGAACCTGAAAATCGGCCTCAGCTTCATTCCCGTAGTGCTTGGGGCCATGCTCTATGGCCCCCTGGGCGGCGCCGTCGTGGCCGGGCTGGGCGATCTGGTGGGCGCTCTGCTCTTCCCCATCGGCCCGTATTTCCCGGGCTTCACCGCCACCGCCCTGCTGACCGGCCTCGTCTTCGGCTTCTTCCTGCAGAAGTCGCAGAAGCCGCTGGGCGTCGTCCTGTCGGTGGCGATCAACCAGCTGATTCTGAGTCTGCTGCTTAATTCCTTCTGGATCTCGGTGCTCTACGGCTCCCCCTATTTCCCCCTGCTGGGGACCCGTCTGCTCCAATGCGCGGTCCTGATCCCGGTGCAGATCGTTCTGATCCTCGCCCTGGCGCCCGCGCTGCGCCGTTTGAAAACAGAGCTCTGACCGACACTCGATGCAAATCCGCCGGGCGCTCCGACAGCGCCCTCGCACAGGTAGAACGATTATGACGTACGAAGAAGCCTTACAATACATCCACGCCGTGAGCTGGAAGGGCTCCGTGCCGGGGCTGTCCCGGATCACGGAGCTGATGGCCCGGCTGGGGAACCCCGAACGGGACTTGAAATTCATCCATATCGTGGGCACCAACGGCAAGGGCAGCACCGCCGCCATGCTTTCCTCCGTGCTGACAAGGGCCGGGTATCGGACCGGCCTGTTCATTTCGCCCTGGGTCATCGACTTCCGGGAGCGGATGCAGCTGAACGGGGAGATGATCTCCCCCGAGGCCCTGGCCGCCGAGACGGACTCCGTCCGGCCTCACGCCGACGCCATGGCGGACCGTCCCACGGAGTTTGAGCTGATCACCGCCGTCGCCCTAAAATGGTTTGCCGACGAGCGGGCCGATATCGTGGTGCTGGAGGCCGGCATGGGGGGCGAGCTGGACGCCACCAACGTGATTCCCGCCCCGGAGGCAGCCGTCTTCACCAACGTCGGTCTGGACCACACGGAGTATCTGGGCGACACGGTAGAGGCCATCGCCCGGACCAAGGCCGGCATTCTCAAGCCCGGCTGCGCCGCAGCCCTCTATCCGAATCTGCCCTCCGTCCGCGCCGTGATCGAAGGGCTCTGCGCCGAAAAGGCCATTCCCCTCTACCACGCCGATCCACTGGTTCTGGTTCCGCTCACCCACGACCTGACGGGCCAGCGCTTCCGCTGGGGGGAGCTGCTGCTGGACCTGCCCCTGCTGGGGGAGCACCAGCGGAAGAACCTCTCCCTGGTGCTGAGCGTGCTGGAGCTGCTGAGGGACCGGGGCTGGTATATCCCCGACGCCGCCATTCAATCGGGCATTCGGGCCGTCCGCTGGCCGGGCCGCTTTGAGCTGCTGGGCCGGGAGCCTCTCTTCATTCTGGACGGCGGCCACAACCCCCAGTGCATGGACGCCCTCTGGGAGGCCGCCAACACCTACCTGGCCGGGAAGGAGCTGACGGTTGTGACCGGCGTGCTGGCCGACAAGGACTACGACGCCATGTACGACCGCACAGCGCAGTTGGCCAGCCGATTCTACACCCTGACCCCCGCCAACCCCCGGGCCCTGGACGGGCGGGAGCTGGCCCGGCTGCTGAAACGCTACGGCAAGCCCGTCACCGCCTGCGTCAGCCCCGGGGAGGCCGTCCGTCTGGCCCTGGCCGCCACCCCCGCGGACGGCGCGATCCTGGCCTACGGCTCCCTGTACCTGGCCTCCGAGCTGCGGCAGGCGTACCTGGAAACGAAAGGATAAACCGGGATTTGTCGCGCTGACGCTGCGCCGATTGCGTAGGGCGGCCTGACCCCAGGCCGCCCTACGCAGGAATGCGACAAATCCGAATTTGAACACAGCGGCGCTCCCGGAAGGCTCCGGGAGCGCCGCTCAGAGTGTCAAAAAACTGTACAAACGCCCTTGTTTCCTGTATAATGGAGGAAACGGGGGTGTTTTGCATGGAAGAGTGGCGCAGGAATGAACGAGAGCAGTTTGTATTTACAGACCTTGAGGGATTGGTACCGCAGGATCACCTTCTTCGGAGGGTGGAGAAGGTAATGGATTACGAGTGGCTGTACGAAAGGCTGTCACCGTATTATTGCCATGACAATGGGCGGCCCGGAACGGACCCGGTTGTGTTAATCAAGATGGTGTTAATCCAG
>JAFXXH010000056.1 GCA_017542425.1 Oscillospiraceae bacterium
GCATGAAAGCAAGGATTTGTAGGGAACGTCGTCCAGCCCGTGGCCGGTTCCGCAGCAACACCGAAGACAAACCGCCATCCCCGGCGAATCCGCAGCATTTGATTGTAGGGGGCGGCGTCCCGACGCCCCTGCAGCAACGCCAAAGACAAGCACCACCCCCGGCGAATCCGCAGCCGTCTATTGTAGGGCGCGCCGACCCCGGCGCGCCGGGCAGCAACACCGAAGACAAGCGCCATGTCCGGCGAATTCGCAGCCGCCATTTCCTTCCCCCGGCGGGGGAAGGTGGCATCCGCCGATCTCCCGCGAGGCGGATGACGGAAGAGGGAGAACGTGACCGCTTGCAGACGGTAAAATTCGTTGCATACCCCCCCGGTTGCGGTCATTTCCACATTGCGGTCCCGCCACGTTCTCCCCCTGCCGCCCTTGTGGGCGGCACCCTCCCCCGCTGGGGGAGGAAATGGGTGAGGGCGCTTTGGATGACCGCCACATCCGGCAAATTCGCAGCATCTCATTGTAGAGGGCGGCGTCCCGACGCCCCCGCAGCTACGGCGAGATTCCCAAAAGCATTTGGGCGAATCCGCAGACGCCTTGACCGGCGTTTTGCGGATTCGCCCAATTTGACAGTGGCAAAAAAGTTGTCCGTGAGAACATCCATGCCGCAAAGCCGCACACGAAATGCTCGAAGAAACGGAGGAATGTCCATATTCTGAGGGCGCCTGTCCTTTTCTTCGCATTCACCGTCCCCGCTGACAACCAGGGCGCCGGTGGACTTGTGGCATTGTGCGGTGTTGCCCTCAGCAGCAGAATACCCCCCGCCCGCAGCACAGGCGCAGCAGGAGGTTGATGACGAAGATGCTCAGGCACCAGCGGCCTGTGGTGGGGGTGACGGCGCGGTAGCCGTACTGCTCGCCCATGCTGTCGTAGCTGCGGGCGCCGCTCTGGATCTGGTCCAGCAGCTCCCGGTACATGACGTTGCCGGGGGCCAGCTCGCAGGCCCGGCGGGCCGCGTCCATGGCGGCCACCCGGTTGCCCAGGTTGTGGTTGGCCACGGCGGAGAGGTAGTACCACTCCCCGTCCCGCTGGCCCAGGGGGACGCCGGAGAGGGCGGTCAGGGCCTCGGTGAAGTGGCGGGTGCGGATGTAGATGCGGGCGGCGCGGAGCTCGTTGCGCTCGGTCTGTTCCCGGTTCTGGTAGGCGCTGCCGTAGGAGGTATAGCCCTCCCAGCCGCTCCAGCCCGCGCTGCCGCCGTTCCAGTTCCCGGCGGCGGGGCCGTGGCTGCTCTGGCTTTGGGGGTTTTTGATCTGGTCATAGGCGGCGTTGATCTCGTTCATCCGCTCCGCCGCCTGCGTGTCCCCCGGATTCAGGTCCGGGTGGTACTGCTTGGCTAGTTTGCGGTAGGCGGCTTTGATCTCCTCGTCGCTGGCTCCGGGCGAGACGCCCAGGACGCTGTATGGGTCACGCATCGGCCTTCTCCCCCTTCGCCCGCTTTTTCTCCGCCAGCGCGTACTGGCTCCAAATGCCGCTGTACAGCACGTTCCGCAGGATGTCCGCGTCCTGCACGATGGGCAGGGCCTCAAAAGCGGCGGCGCAGTCCCCGGCCAGCATTTTCAGCATCTCGGTCTGCTCGTCCCGGTCCATCTCCCGGTCTCCCCCCAGCAGGGGGTTGTAGCAGCCCCGGCGGCGGTCCCGCTCCAGGTCCACGCAGGCGTCCATCATGTAGACCAGCCGCCCCAGAGCTTCCCCGAAGGCGCGCAGCCGCGGGTTCCAGACCGGGTCCTCCCGCACGGCGAAGAGCGCCCCCAGCAGCGCGCCGGAACAGTCCGCCGCCGCGTCCGGGTCCGCCACGCCGGCGCGTTCCAGCTCCCCCAGCCGGGCCAGGGCCTGCTCGATGGCGGCGCACTGCTCCGGCCAGCGGGCGGAGACCTCCGCATAGCGCCGCCGCAGCAGCCTGGAGGCCGCCAGAGCGGTGTAGCGGTGCTCGTCGGCGTAGTCGTCCAGGCAGTTGAAATAGGCCAGGGCCACGGTCATGTCGGCGGCGTAGTCGGTGAAGCCGCTGCGCCACCAGCTCCGGGGGCGCAAAGGGTGGAGGCCGCAGCGCCCCAGGTCGGCGGTCTCCTCCGGCTCGTACATCCCGCTGAGCAGCAGGATCAGAAAGGTCATGTCATAGTTCAGCGTCAGGCGCGTCAGCTCCCCGAACCGCGCTTTCAGCGCCCGGCACAGGCCGCAGTAACAGCCGCGATAGCGCTCCCGCTGGGCTTCCGTCAGGGCCTGGGCGTTGGCCACCACAAATCCGAACACACGCTTGCCCTCCGTTCAGCTTTTTCGCTCAAAGGCGTTGCCGCACTTGCGGCAGGTGACGCGGAGCTTGCCCTTGCCCCTGGGCAGGCGCAGCATGGCCCGGCAGGCCGGGCAGCGGAAAAAGACGTAGTCCTTCCGCATCCGCCAGCGGTCCCGCAGGTTGGCAAAGGGCGCCAGCACCCGGGCGCGCACCTGCAGATAGCGCGCATTCTCCGCCCGCCGCTTCGCGTGGTCGCGGGAGAGCGTGCGGTAATACAGCAGCCCCAGCAGCACCAGGGCCAGCAGCCACAGCAGTCCCACGCGGAGGAAAAGATTCAGCAGCAACGCCGCCAGCGCGGCGACGGAGAGAAAGCGGTTGAGCTGGTCCGTGCCGTAGCGTCCCGCCATGAATCGAAGGATCCTGTCCCGCATATCGCGCCTCCCCCGGCCGGAGTCCGGTCTCTTTTCACCCGCTCCCGGCATTTTTTCCAAGTATCTCAGCCATGCGCGGGAAAGTCAAGAAACAAACTGTGAATTTTTCGGCGCACAAAAAAATGAAGACTGAAAACTGAAGACTTAAGACTGAAAAATGGATGCGGGTCGGGACGGCTGCACCTGATTTTTCATTCTTCATTCTTAAGTTTTCAGTCTTCATTTTTCCTTTTCCTCCCTTGCCAATCTTGCCGGACCATGCTACACTGTTTTTGCTGTTTACTTCCATTTTGGATCGAGAAAGGAAGGATGCCGATGAAACACCGGAAACTGGCGCTGACCGTCTGGTTGGCGCTGATTTTGCTTCTGGCGGCGCTGGCGCTGCTGGCGGGCTCCCCGGGGGAGCACCAGGACATCCGGGTGGCCATGCGGGACGCGGTGCTGCACGATGTCAACCGGGTCAGCCTGTTCGGGCTGCTGGAGGTCAACCCGGCTGTGATCTCCGCCTTTGCCGTCACCGGGCTGCTGCTCCTGGCGGCGCTGGCCGTCCGGCTCTTTGCCCTGCCCAGGTTCCGGGCCATTCCCGGACGCCTCCAACTGCTGCTGGAGCAGGCCGTGGGCTTCCTGGACGCTCTGGCGCACGTCCCCGCGCCGGGGAAGGGCGGCTTTGCCGGGGCCTATCTCTTTGCGGCGGGCCTCTACATCTTCTTCGGCACCCTCTTCGAGCTGCTGGGCGTCCAGGTCCTGGCCGTCAGCGGCCACAGCGTGGCCCTGCCGGCCCCGCTCAGCGACGTGAACGCCGCCATCTGCATGGGCTGCCTCAGCTATCTGGTGCTGCTGGGCGGCGGCGTCGCCGGGGCGGGCCTCACCGGCGCGAAGCGCACGCTCAAGGAGTTCTCCCTGCCCATCTCCGTCAGCTTCCGCCTGTTCGGCGCGCTGCTCAGCGGGCTGCTGGTGACGGAGCTGGTCTATCACTACCTGGCCCTGAGCTTCCTGCTGCCCGTGCTGGTGGGACTGCTGTTCACGGCCCTGCACGCCATCATCCAGACCTATGTGCTGTGTATGCTGGTGGGGATGTATTTCCATGAGGTTTCCGAACCCATTCATCACGAAAATACGGAGGAATGAACCGATGCTGAACAAGAAAAAGCTCCTTGCCGCTCTGCTGTGCGCCGCGCTGCTGCTGGTCCTCTGCGCCCCGGCCGCCCTGGCCGCCGAGGCCCCCGCCGCCGAGGGGGAGACCGCCGCCGCCCTGGCCCTGGCCGAAGCCCAGGTCACCTCGTCCAAGGCCATTGCCTGCGCCATCATGATCGCCCTGGCTTCCGCCGGGGGCGCCATCGCCATTGCCCTGGCCTCCCGCAAGGCCAACGAGAGCATCGCCCGCCAGCCGGAGGCCTCCGGCGAGATCCGCAGCGGCCTGATGCTCTCCCTGGTGTTCATCGAGACCGCCATCATCTACGCCCTGCTGGTGGTGATCCTGGTCATCTTCGTCCTCTGAGGCGCGCAAGATGAACGGACTGCCCCTGAACATCGACTGGCAGCAGATTTTGCTGCACCTGATGAACTTCGTCATCCTGACCGGCGGGCTGTACTTCCTGCTCTACCGCCCCATCCAGAATTTCCTGGCCCAGCGGGAGAAGACCTACACGGACCGGGAGGCGGAGACGGCCCGGCTCCGGCAGGAGGCCGAGGCCATGCGTGCGGAATACGCGGACAAGCTCCGGCGGGCCGACGAGGAGATCGCCGCCCGGCGGGAGCAGATCGAGCACGCGGCGGAGCGGGAAGCGCAGCTCCAGCTCCAGCAGGCCCAGGCCCAGGTGAAGCTGATCCTCAGCCGGGCCGAGACCGTCAGCGAAAGCCGCCGCAGCGAGACCGTCCGGGACCTGCATCGGGAGGCGGCGGCCCTGGCCATGGAGGCCGTGAAGCATCTGGTGCTCACGGACGGGCAGCAGGCCCTGGACAGCTTCCTGGACGCGGCGGAAAGCGAGTCGGAAGATGAGCACTGAACTGAAAGCGGTGCTGTACAGCGCCGCGCCCCCCACGGAGCGGCAGCGGGCCAGGCTGGAGGACTTCATCCTCCGCCGCCACGGTTCGCCCCTGCCATTGAAATGGCGGGCCTCCGATATGCCCCGGGGCTTCCGGCTGGAAATCGGGCAGGAGGTCTATGACTGGACCCCGGAAGGCCAGCTCCGGCAGTTGGAAAACTGCATCGACCAGGCGCTGGACGACCGGGAGGAGGAGAGCGCGGGACTGTCCCTGCTCTGGGACACGGTGCGCTCCTTTCGCCCCTCTCCGTTTCTGGAGGAGACCGGGGAGGTGCTCTATGCCGGGGACGAGATCGCCCGGGTGGGCGGGCTGCCCGACGCGCAGTACGGGGAGATCCTGGACTTCAACGGCCCGGTGACCGGGCTGGTGCTGGACCTGCGGGAGGACAGCCTGGGCTGCGTCCTCTTCGGCGCGGTGGAGCACGTCACCCAGGGCTCCCTGGTGCGGCGCACGGGGCGCACGGCCTCCGTGCCCGTGGGCTTCCGGTTTCTGGGCCGGGCTGTGGACGCCCTGGGCCGCCCCATCGACGGCAAGGGCCCCATCGCCCACGACGCCTGGTATCCCATTGAGCGGGACGCCCCCGCCATACTGGACCGGCAGCCGGTGAAGACCCCTTTGGAGACCGGCGTCCTGTGCATCGACTCCCTGTTCCCCATCGGCAGGGGCCAGCGGGAGCTGATCGTGGGGGACCGGCAGACCGGCAAGACCGCCCTGGCCCTGGACGCGATTTTGAACCAGAAGGGCAAGCGGGTGATCTGCATCTACGCCGCCATCGGCCAGAAGACCGGTTCCGTGGCGCGGCTGGCCGCCGAGCTGGAGGTCCACGGTGCCATGGACTACACGATCATCGTCAGCGCCGGGGCGGGCTGCCCGGCCAGCGAGCAGTACATCGCCCCCTTCGCGGCCACGGCCATGGGCGAGTACTTCATGCACCTGGGCCGGGACGTGCTGATCGTCTACGACGACCTGAGCAAGCACGCGGTGGCCTACCGGACCCTGAGCCTGCTGCTGGACCGCTCCCCGGGACGGGAGGCCTATCCGGGGGACGTGTTCTATCTCCACTCCCGGCTGCTGGAGCGCTCCGCCCGGCTGAGCGAGGCCCTGGGCGGCGGCAGCATGACGGCCCTGCCCATCGTGGAGACCCAGGCCGGGGACGTGTCCGCCTACATCCCCACCAACCTCATCAGCATCACCGACGGCCAGATCTATCTGGACAGCGGCCTGTTTTACGCCGGGCAGCGGCCCGCCGTGGACCTGGGCCTCTCCGTCTCCCGGGTGGGCGGGGACGCCCAGAGCAAGGCCATGAAGCGCGCCACGGGCAGTCTGCGCATCGAGCTGGCCCAGTTCCGGGAGATGGAGGTCTTCACCCGCTTCACCTCGGACCTGGACGCGGCCACCCGCGCCCGGCTGCGCAGCGGGACGCTGCTGATGCGCCTGCTGCGGCAGAAGCAGGGCCGTCCCCTGAGCCGCCCGGCCCAGGTGGCGCTGCTGACCGCCGCCCTGGGAAAAGTCATGGACGCGCTGGAGCCGGGGCAGGTGGAGGACTACGCCGCAGCCCTGGCCGCCGCCGTGGAGCAGCGCCTGCCCTCCCTGTGCCGGAAGCTCCGGCGCAGCGGGGAACTGAGCGACGAGGGGCGGGAAAAGCTGCTGGAGCTGGCCCGGGACCTGGCGCGGGAAGCGGGCCGGGGGAGCGCCTGAGATGGGCGCTTCCAGAGAACTCCGGGCGCGCATCGACAGCGTGGAGGAGACCCGGAAGATCACCAACGCCATGCGCCTGATCGCCACGGCCCGGCTGCGCTGGGCCGCCGGGAAGCTGGAGGGGACCGCCCCCTACTTCCGCGCCCTCCGGGAACAGATGCTCCCCGCCATCCGCTCCGGCTGCGGCGGGGAGGAAGATAAAAACGAAAAAGAAGCCCCCTCCGGCCCGCCGGGATTGCTGGTCATCGGCGCGGAGCGGGGCATGGCCGGGGCCTTCAACACCAACGTGATGCAGGAGGCCCTGGGGATCTGGAAGCGCTCCCCGGAGACCCGGATCTTCGTGGTGGGGGACCGGGGCCGCCGCTTCCTCCAGTCCCGGGGCGTCCCGGTGGAGGCGGAGGGCTGTTTTCCGGGAGGCCGCCCGGACATGGCCCAGGCCCGGCGCATCTGCACGTTGCTGCTGGACCGCTTCGACCGGGGGGAGATCGGCGCGCTGCGCCTACTCTACACCCATATGAAAACCCGGCTGGATCTGGAGCTTTGCAGTTCCCAATTGCTGCCTTTGACCGGGGCGGGGGACGGGGAAGCGCGCAGGGAGACCCCCTTTGAGTTCGTGCCGGGCCGGGGGGCGGTGCTGGAAGACCTGATCCCCGCCGTGCTGAGCGGCTATGTGTACTGCGCCCTGCTCAGCAGCTACGGGGCGGAGCAGAGCGCCCGGGTCCAGGCCATGGAGTCGGCCACCCGGAACGCCGACGCGCTGCTGGACAAGCTGGAGCTGGCCCTGCGGCGGGAGCGGCAGGCCGCCGTCACCCGGGAGATCACCGAGGTCTCCGCCGGGGCCCTGGCGCGGCGGCAGGAGACGGAAAGCTGACTGTTCAGCCAGCCCCCCTTGCCTCGCAGAGTTTCGCGCCCGCAGGCGCGAAATAAATTCAAATCCATTTTTGGCGGAACCCTTGTTTCACCAAAAATACCGCTCGCGAAGCGCGTGTGCCCTCTCCCGCGCCACCGCGCTCGCGCAGCGCAGCCTTCTCGATTCAGAACCCAGCGAAGCGGTTCTGAATCGAAACGCAGAAAGGAGCGTACAGGCATGACGGAAGGTACCATCGTCCGGGTCAGCGGCCCGGTGGCGGACGTGCGATTCCCCCGGGGGCTGCTGCCCGCCATTCGGGAGATCCTCATCGCGGAGGTGGGGGAGCAGGACCGGGTCATGGAGGTCTGCCGCCACATGGGCAGCGAGACCGTGCGCTGCATCCTGCTGGCCTCCGGCGTGGGGCTGAGCCGGGGCATGAAGGTCCGCGCCCCGGGCCGGGGCGTCACCGTGCCGGTGGGGGCGGCGGTGCTGGGCCGGATGTTCAACGTCCTGGGCCAGCCCATCGACGGCGGCCCGCCCCTCCCGGAGGGCACGGAGCGCGAGAGCATCTACCGCCCCGCCCCCGGCTACGCCGAACTGTCCCCCACGGAAGAGGTGATGGAGACCGGCATCAAAGTGATCGACCTGCTGGAACCCTATGCCCGGGGCGGCAAGGTGGGCCTCTTCGGCGGCGCGGGGGTGGGCAAGACCGTGCTGATCCAGGAACTGATTCACAACGTCGCCACCGCCCACAGCGGCTACAGCGTCTTCACCGGCGTGGGCGAGCGCAGCCGGGAGGGCAACGACCTCTGGCGGGAGATGAAGGCCAGCGGGGTGCTGGAGCGCACGGCCCTGGTCTTCGGCCAGATGAACGAGACCCCCGGCGTGCGGATGCGGGTGCCCCTCTCCGGCCTGACCATGGCCGAATACTTCCGGGACCGGGAGAAGCGGGACGTGCTGCTGTTCATCGACAACATCTTCCGCTTTGTCCAGGCGGGCAGCGAGGTCAGTACCCTGCTGGGCCGGATGCCCTCCGCCGTGGGCTATCAGCCCACGCTGGCCGACGAGATGGGCGAGCTGCAGGAGCGCATCGTCAGCACCGAGCACGGGGCCATCACCTCCGTCCAGGCGGTCTACGTCCCGGCGGACGATCTGACCGACCCGGCCACGGCCACCACCTTCACGCACCTGGACGCCACCACGGTCCTCAGCCGGAGGATTGTGGAGGAGGGCATTTACCCCGCCGTGGACCCGCTGGAGAGCTCCTCCCGGATGCTCCGCCCGGAAATCGTGGGGGAGGAACACTACCGCGTCGCCCGGCTGGTGCAGGAGACCCTGCAAAAGTACCGGGAGCTACAGGACGTAATCGCCATTCTGGGCATGGAGGAACTGGGCGAGGACGACCGCCTGGCCGTCTACCGGGCCAGGAAGATCAAGCGCTTTTTGTCCCAGCCCTTCCATGTGGCGGAGAAATTCACCGGTGTGGCCGGGGCCTACGTCCGGCGGGAGCAGACCGTCCGGGGCTTCGCCGCCATTGTGGACGGGGAGGTGGACGCGCTGCCGGAGGCGGCCTTCTTCAACGTGGGCACCCTGGACGACGTGCAAACCAAGGCAAAGGAACTGGAGGCGCAGAGCTGATGGCAAAGGACTTTCCCCTCCGGGTCTACGCGGCCGACGAGGTGTTTTACGAAGGCCCCTGCCGCTCCCTGACGGTCCCCGCAGCCGACGGGATGCTGGGCGTCCTGGCCGGGCGCGGCGACCTGCTGGCCTCCCTGCAGCCCGGCGTCCTGCGCTGCCGCACCCCGGACGGAGCGGAACTGGTGGCCAGCGTCTCCCACGGCGTCCTGAAAGTGGAGCGCGGGGAGGCTCTGGTCCTGGTGGAGACCATCGAGCGCCGGGACGAGATCGACACAGCCCGCGCCCAGGCCGCCGCCGACCGGGCCAGACAGGAGCTGCACGAGGCCGCGAAAAGCAGAAGGGAGCACCTGCAGGCGGAGGCGGATCTGGCAAGAGCGCTGGCAAGGCTGCGGGCGGCAAGGAAGAGACGATAAGCGGAGACGGAGACGGAGCCAGCGGAAGGGGCAAGCCCTATCCCTGCATATGGTGGGAGAATTTATCGAAACCACATCATGCAGAGAAGGGGCTTGCCCCTTCCGGCAGGAAATGCAAAACAAAAGCAATGCCCCAGACGCATCCGCACACACCCGGCAGGGAACGCCGTCCCCGGCGCGCCGCGCAGCGACACCCACGTTTCCCACAACTTTGGGCGAATTCGCAACCGCTCCCCCGTAGGGAAGGGGCTTGCCCCTTCCGGCAGGAAACGCCCCGATCCCCGCCAACCCCGGGCGAATCCGCAAACGTGTAGCGCATTCGCCCAGGGTTCCCCGTGTCGCACCGTGTGCTGCGCGGAAAGGGCAAGCCCTTTCCCTACAATGAGGCGGCTGCGGATTCGCCGAAGGTTGGCGGTCATCCAAGGCTTTTTCTGCCTGCGGTTTTTCTACAGCGCCCTCACCCATTCCCTCCCCCAGCGGGGGAGGGTGTCGCCCACAAGGGCGACCGGAGAGGGAGAACGTGACGGGACCGCGATGTGGAAATGACCGCAACTGTGGGTGTATGCGAACGGTTTTACCGTCAGCAAGCGGTCAGGTTCTCCCTCTTCCGTCATCCGCCTCGCGGGGGATCGGCGGACGCCACCTTCCCCCGCTGGGGCATAGGCGTTAAGCTAACCATCACAGGTGATTTCAAGCAGAGTAAGCAGCAAAAGCAAGCAAAGTCAAAGGACGTTTTCGCTTTGAAGAAGC
>JAFXXH010000057.1 GCA_017542425.1 Oscillospiraceae bacterium
GGTCAACTATGTACTGGAAGCGGACATCAAAGGCTTCTTTGACAATGTAGACCACGACTGGCTCATGAAGTTTCTGGAGCATGATATACAGGACAAGAACTTTCTGCGCTATGTAAAACGGTTCAAAATGTTGAATCGGCGCAGCCAACGTAAGAGTATGGGCTACGACAAGTTCCGGAGGATATGGGACTACTACATAAAGCCGCCCAGGATTATGAAAAACATCTGGAATGGTACCCCAAGGAATGCTTGAAGAGCCGTATGCGTCAATCGCGCACGTACGGTTCCGTGAGGGGCGGCGGCAGCAATGCCAGCCGTCTACTCGACCTTTTGTCTCAAGACAAAAGAACCGTCCCCCTGTCTCCACCGCTCTGGCGGATACGCTTTGACATTTTTGCCCCCCCGTGCTATAATAAAATGAAACAGAATTGACACATCAAGCGAGATCCCGCGCCGATTCCGGCTAGGGGCAAGGGCGATGGGAGCGGAGGCGGAAGACAATGGTGAAGATCCTTGTGGTGGAGGACGAAAAGCCCATCAACGATCTGATCGAGATGAATCTGACGGAGGCGGGCTATGCCTGCACCTGCGTGTATGACGGCATCGCCGCCTGCGACGCGGTGGAGCGGGAGCGCTTCGACCTGGTGCTGCTGGACATCATGCTCCCCGGCGCGGACGGCTATGAGGTGCTGGACTACATCAAGCCCCTGGAGATCCCGGTGATTTTCCTGACGGCCCGGGGCAGCACGGAGGACAAGGTGAAGGGCCTCAAGCTGGGGGCCGACGACTATCTGACCAAGCCCTTTGAGATCGTGGAACTGCTGGCCAGGGTGGAGAGCATCCTGCGCCGGGCGGGGAAGACCCAGACGGAGATCACGGTGGACGACGTGGTGATCGACACCCGTTCCCGCTCCGTCCGCCGGGGCAGCCGGGAGATTCAGCTGACCATGAAGGAATATGAACTGCTGCTGCTCTTCGCCCGGAACCGCAACATCGCCCTGTTCCGGGAGACCCTCTACGAGCACGTCTGGGGCAGCGACTACATGGGCGACAGCCGCACGGTGGATCTGCACGTCCAGCGGCTGCGCAAGAAGCTCCACTGGGAGGACAAGATTAAGGCCATCTACAAGGTGGGCTATCGGCTGGAGGTCTGAAAAAGCGCCGGGAGGAAGCATGAAGCTGCGTATGACACGGCCCCTGAAAGCCTTCTTTCTCACCGCCGCGGTGCTGGAGCTGGCGCTTTGCGCCGGGGAATGCGTGCTGCTGCGCGTGGTGCCGGAGGCGGGGGAACACTATGGGACTTACGTCCTGTTCCTGGTGCCCGCGGTGCTGCTGGGGGCTTTCCTGGTCTGCCTGGTCAGCTGGTTTTCCCAGGAATCGGAGACCAAGGAACTGCGGCTCCAGCGCCTGCGCATCGGGGAGCTGGAGCGCTCCATCGAGAACCTGGAGAACGTGGCCTCCCGCCGGGAGGAGTTCATCGGCTCCTTCGCCCACGAGCTGAAAACCCCCCTCACCGCCATCATCGGCTACGCGGACATGCTCCGCAGCAAGGACATGAAGCCCAAGTCCCGCTTCACCGCAGCGGGCTACATCTTCTCCGAGGGCAAGCGCCTGGAGGCCCTGAGCCTGAAACTCATGGACATCATCGTGGCGGGTAAGCAGGACTTTGAGCGGAAACGCTTCGAGGTGGGTTACTTCATCCGCTCCGTGGCCGCCGTCACGGTGCCCAGCCTCTCGGCGGAGGACATCACCCTGGACATGCGCTGGGAGCCGGGCTACATCCTGGTGGAGCCGGACCTGTTCAAGACCCTGACCATCAACCTGGTGGACAACGCCCGGAAGGCCAGCCGCCGCAACAGCGTCATCGAGCTTTTTGGCAAGGTGGAGGACGGGGGCTACGCCCTCTACGTCCGGGACCACGGGCGGGGCATCCCCAGGGAGGAACTCAGCAAGATCACGGAACCGTTCTATATGATCGACAAATCCCGCTCCCGCGCCCAGAACGGGGCGGGGCTGGGTCTGGCCCTCTGCCAGCGCATCGCGGAGCTGCATGAGACGAAGCTGGAATATGACAGCCAGGTGGGAGAGGGCACCACCGTGCGCATTCTGGTGAAGGGAGGGCCGGCGGATGTGGAAGCGGCTGACTGAGCGCCTGGACGAGCGGCATCAGGTGATCCTGAGCGCCTGCATCGTGGGCGTCCTGCTGATGTTTGCCGCGCTGTTCCCCCTGCTGCTGCGCACCCCCGTCGCCCGCCAGTCCGAGACGGACAGCGCCTTCGGCACGGCGGCCCAGTGCGACCTGTTCCTGGACTACTGGGAGCACGGCGTCGAGGGGGAGGGCCAGGTGATTCCCATCCTGCCCGACGGGGAGATGGAGCGCTTCTGCCGGGCCCGGATGGAAGCGCTGGTAAACCGCTGGGTGGACGACCGGGCCTTCGCCTACTCCGCCCCCACGGGGCAGAGCTACACCGCCCTGAACGGCGCGGCGGGGAGTCTGCTGCTGTGTCGGATGTGGCTCCAGGCCCGGGGCGACTGGCAGAACTGGATCGACGCCTGCTTCAACGCCGAGACCGGGCAGATCTATTATCTCTACGTCAGCCGGGAGTGCCTGGCCAACGGGGAGACCTACGACGGCGCGCAGACGGACGCGGAGGCCGTGGCCCTTGCCGTGGCGGAGGAGAGCGGGCTGACGCTCCGCCGCTTCCGGGGGGACGAGACCGCCGGGGACGCCCTGCTGGAGACGAGAAACGGCAGCATCGTCTGCTATGACGTGCGCGGCGTCTGGTACGACGCGCTGATCGACATCCGCGTCATCTGCATATGAACCCGGAGAGATGAGAAAGAGAGGGGGTCGGAACCGTGAATCAGAGCAAACAGCGCCTGCTGCTCTTTGTCCTGTGCATCACCCTGCTGCTGGTGGTCAGCGCCCGGGTCTCCCCCGCGCCCCCCGCGGCGGAGGCCGAGCCGGTGCCGGACGAGCGGGAGATTGATGTCCCGGAGGAACCGGAGGAGACGCCGGAACCCAGCCCGGAAACCACCCCCAACATCCGGGACATCCTGCCGGACATCTCCGCCAGCGACTGGTATCTCAAGCTGGTGAACAACACCTATGTGCTCCCGCCCAGCTTCACGCCGCCCGCCGTGCGCGAGATCCAGGACGGCCAGTATTTTGACAGCCGGGCCACGGACGCCCTGAACCGGATGCTGGACGCGGCCCGGGGCGAGGGCTACACCGTCTACATCGGCACCGGCTACCGCCCCTACCGCACCCAGGCCACGCTCTTTTACGGCAAGGCCAGCCAGATCGCCTGGGGCGGCGCGGTGGAGTACGCCGAGGCGGAGGAGCTGGCCCGCCAGACCGTGGCCTACCCCGGCACCAGCGAACACCAGCTGGGCCTGGCGGTGGACATTCTGGACGCCCCGGACACCCGCATGGATGCGGACACGCTGGAAGACCTGCCCCTGTACGTCTGGCTCCGGGCCCACTGCGTGGACTACGGCTTCATCCCCCGCTACCCCCGGGCCAAGCAGGACCTCACCGGCTGGTTCGAACCCTGGCACTACCGCTATGTGGGGGAGACCGCCGCCCGCTACATCCTGGAAAACGGGCTTTGCCTGGAGGAATTCATCGCCCTGTACTAAAAACCGCTGCCCACCCGGCCTGCGGCCGGTGCGCATGATCCGAACCCCTGACCCAACGCTGTGCAAGCGTTTGGTCAGGGGGGTTCTTTTTTTGTCGCCGGGCTGTCTCCGCAGGAAATTCATCCCGCAAGGATGCTAAAATGATGCAAATTTGAAACAATTACTTAATACACTCTCACAAAGACGTGAATTAATTTGGGAAATTATGGGAATTTTCATAATAATTGTGACGAACTCATGAATTTTAGAAGATTTTTCACAATTAATTAGAAAAATTGTGAAAATAAACAAAAATCTGTACAATTAGGCGGACAGAAATGAGAAATCAAACCATCAAAACCAATCTGCTTCAGAAATTTTTTGTGGTCCTCAGCGCGATGTTCCTGCTGATCGCGGAACTGGGCCCCGTCGCCCAGGCGCTGGCCACACCTGTGACCTGGCATACCATCACCCGAACGGTGGGCGAGGGCGCGGACGCGATGACGGTGACGGTCGAGATTCCGGACGGTGCCTTTTCCGTGGGGGCGAATCTGCGCCTGAGCCGCGTGGCGCTCCAGCCGGGGGAGGAGACGCGGGTACTGGACGCGGTGGAGGAGACGGACAGCCGGGTCATTCAGACCGTCTGCCTGGCGTTCCACGACTTCCGGACCGGAGAGCCGGTGCAGCCCCGGCTGCCCCTCCGGGTCACGGTCAGCTCGCCCCTGATCGCCGCCTATGAGGAGACGGTGGTGGTGGAGCTGCCGGAGACCGGGGAGGCCGAGGCCATCCAGCGCGTCCGGCCGGGCCGCGGGCACACGCTGGCCGCGCTGTCGTCCGGGGCACCGGCGGACCAGACCGCCTCCCGGTACAGAAGCCTGGCGCACACCCTGGCCCAAAGCACCAGGGCCGGGGTCCTGCGCGCCGCGCAGGGGCGGAGCCTGAGCATCTTCCGGTGCTTTGGGGCGCTGACGCAGGCCCTCTTTTGCCGACGGCTGCCGCTGTCCGACGCGACGGGCGTTCCCACCGTCACGCTGAGGCTGGCCGCGCACGACGGGCAGCTGTCGGAAACGGGGGAGGGTGAAACGGAGCCGCCGGAAGAGGCGGTCCCGGCGGAAGCGTCCGACTGGGACGCGCAGTCCGAAGATGCGTTCACGGATGTGGAAGAAGCTGCTCCGATGGAAGCCCCGGATTGGGGCGCGGACCCGGAGGCGCCCGCCGCGGACGCGGCCCCGGCGGAGGGGCCGGCCTGGCTGCACAGTACCGACGACACGGACGAGCAGACGGAGGAAGCGCCGCCCCCGGAGGCCCCGGATACCCTGTGGGAGCTGCCGGAGGACTTCCCTGTGCAGGAGAAAGAAGGCGACGGGACCAGCGTCAGCTTCGAGATCGACCAGCAGACCACCTTCTCCCTGGTGGGCGTCTCCCTGAAGACCACGGTGCTGGCCTCCGACGGCCACAACTACCGCATCAGCGTCACCTATCCCGCCGACGCGGGCCTGCCGGAGGACGCGGCGCTGGAGGCAGCGGAACTGCCCCCGGACAGCCCTGCCTATGCAGGCTATGTGTCCTCCAGCGAGGACGCCCTGGGCATGGCGGCGGGGGAGGCGGAGTATGTGCGCCTCTTTGACATCAAACTGGTGGACGCGGAGGGGCACAAGCTCCAGCCCGCCGCCGGGCATAGCGTGGAAGTGCGCATCGAACTGGCGGACACGGACGGCGCGCAGTTCAGCGTGGTCCACTTCGCCGACGGGGCCGACGTGGGCCAGGTGATGCCTGCCAGCACGGAGGCGGCGGAGCCGGGCCGGACGGTCAGCTTTGCCACCAACGGCTTTTCCATCTATTCCATCATCGACGACGAGGGCAACGCGGTGGTCCCCCGGGCGGAGTACCGCTTCGAGGATACCCACGGGGAGCTGATTTCCAGCCAGATCATCAAGCATCTGGAGCAGCTTCAGGCCGTGCCCGCGGCGGAGGCGGAAAACCAGGTGCTGCTGGGCTGGTTCCTCTATGACTCCGTGTCGCAGACCTACGGGGACCAGATCCGGTTCGACACGCCCATTACCGTGGTCTTCGGCGACACGGCGGCGGTCTTCTCCACCGCCGTCATCACCACCCAGGCCATCCAGCGCCAGGGGCCCCATCTCATCACCGTCCGACCCCGCTACACCAGCAGCTACGGCAGCGTCCGCTATCTGCGGGCCAACGAAAACTCCACGACGGCCAACGCGCAGACCATCATCCGCACGGACCGCGTGGCGGTCCCGGACGGGGAGAACACGGTAACGTACACGCTGCCGCTGCCCTCCGAACTGTCCACGGAGGGCCAGGGCCAATACCGCTTCGTGGGCTGGAGCACCACGGCCCCCAGCAAGTCGAAGAACGGAAAATATCAGTATTTTTCCACCAGCGACAAGCGTACTCCGGTCAGCGAAGTGACGGTGACGAAGGGCCAGACCACCACCCTCTATCCGGTGTTCAAGCAGGCCTACTGGATCACCTATATGACCGCCCCGGTGGGCGCGGGCGCCACCTATGTGCCCCCCGCCTGGGTGGAGAACGGCAAGGCTGCGTCCAACGGGAAACCCGCAGATAGCCCCAGCTGGAAGGGCTACCACTTCCTCTACTGGACGGAGACCCCCACCTTTGACGAAGAAGGGAACCTCAAGCAGTTCGAGACGGCCCCGGCGGCATATGATTTCAGCCAGAAGCCCAACCACGACATCACCCTCTACGCCTGGTGGGAGCCGGGCTGGACCACCTACACCGTGGTACACTGGAAGCAGTCGGTCACCAATCGCAAGGACGCCGCGCCCTGGCAGCGAAGCTACGACTTCGAGGAACAGCAGGTGGTGGACGTGAAACTGGGCACCGTGATCACCGCCGCCGACGTGTCGATCCAAAGCTACGAGGGCTTCCACCACCGGACAGAGGAGTCCCGGGACACCGGGACCCTGAAGCCGGACGCCAGCGGCTCCAGTGTGTACAGCGTGTACTATGACCGGGACATGGTCACGATGAAGTTCTATGACAAGAAAAACGGCGAGCCCAGCGGGGGCTACTATGCCAGCGTCTGGAACGGGACCCAAAGCACCGACACCTATTATGTCTTCACCGGCCTCTACGGCCAGACCCTGGAGCAGAACGGCTACACCTGGCCCACGGCGGAGTGGACCTACTACACCACCGGCGTAGACTCCGGCATGAGCTTCCTGGGGCAGTTCGTGCTGCCCGCAAACACCAAGGACCCCAACCACCGGGAGATCCGCCTGTACTCCGCCAAGCCCGGCTCCAACCCCCACATCGTGGAATTCTATCTGGAGAACGAGTTCGGGACCGGCTATAAACTGGACACCCGGGCGCAGTTCTACGGGCAGCGGAACTTCTACTTCTCCGACAAATACGACGGCTTCCATGTACTGGAGTACCGCCGCTTCACCGGCACGGTGAACACGGCCACCGGCGACGTGCCGAGCCGAACCTATATTGAGAACTGGCGGAGCGCCCGGAATGCCGACGGTACCTACGGCTACGCCGAACTGGGCACCACCTATCACCTGGAGGTGCGCTACGAACGCACGAAGTACGACATCCTCTTCCTGGACCCCATGGACAACACGCCCCTGGCGGTGAAGCTCCAAAACGGCGAGATCGTCCAGCAGAAGACGGGGGTCTACTACGAAGCGGCGCTGACGAACTTCTACCCCGACCCGGGCTATGAACCGGCCAGCCGGCGCCTGGGCTATGCATTCAACGGGCGCTGGTACATGGACCAGGCCCAGACGGTCCAGATCTTTTTCCACGGGGAGGACAAGCACGACCTGACGGAGCAGGAGAAAACGCTGCTCTGGTACTATGTGGACGCCAGCGGCGAGAAATACTACACCGACTATGTGCCGGACACCTCTGGTTTCACCTGGGCGGTGGACGAGGACGGCGTGCTGTACGACACGGGGACGCTGACCATGATGGACGCCCGGCAGCGGACCTACGGACAGGACGGCAGCCTGGTCTACACCCAGATGCCCATGCACGACATCCCGGTCTACGCCGGATACCGCAAGATCTGGTACTGGATCAAAATCGACCCGGACGGCGGGGAACTCCACGGCACGGACTCCACCTGGTTCTGGGAGCCCTACGGAGAAAAAGTGATCGAGTACGGCACGGACCGGAACTATGTGGAGGACCCGGCAGGGGACTGGTATTACCACTATGACGAACTGAACCCGGTGACGGAGGTCAACCAGTACGGCACCAACGTCCGCAAGGCCGAATACCGCCGCGTCAGCGAAACCCCCAACTGGCAGGCCGACTCCTATGACGGACTGCGCTACCGCCTGGCGGGCGACGGGGAGGGCTACGGCTTTGTCGGCTGGTATGAGGTAAACGGGGACGGCTCCCTCTCCCCCTACAGCTTCGAGACGGAGATCACCCACAACCTGACCCTGCGGGCCGTCTGGTCCCGGCTGGGCAATCTCAAGGTCCGCTACAGCACCGAGCAGGCGCTGGGCCTGGACGGCAGCGAACTGGGGTACGACGTGGAGGGCACGCCCCCGGAGGACGCCTTCGGCTATGCGGAGAACGCTACGGCCCTGGCCAGGTCCGGAGAGGGCCTGAGCCTGATCCAGCCCCCGGAGGACGAGGAGACCTATGTTTTCTACGGCTGGTATTATGACGGCCGGATCGTCCCGGAGGGGAACCTCTTCGAGGTGCGCCAGGCCCTGGCCACGGAGCGCTCCCCGGGCAGCCAGACCCTGGACACCGTCGTGCTCTATCCGGTGTTCGGCCACAAAAAACCGGCCAGCCAACCTTTGGACCCCGACAGGACCAGCATCATCCTGGACGCCAACGGCGGACATGAGGTGGCGAACTTCACGCTTCCGGAAAACGGGATCTGGCATGAGGGCGCGCTGGTGCTGTATGTGGAGGATCTGCAGGTGAACGCCGCTGTGACCCTTCCCATCGACCCGGTCTATGAGATGGAAGATCCCAACGTGGAATTTCTGGGCTGGGCCTATACCCCCACGGCCCGGCTTCCGGACTTCCTGGCCGGGGAGACCGTGGGCGTGGACAACCGGGAAGGCAACGGCTATCTGGGCGGCGGCGTGAACTATCTGTACGCCGTGTGGCACCTGAAATCCGTCAGCTTTCGCTTTTGCAAAGTGTCCGAGACCGACGGAGCGCCCCTGGCCGGGGCGGAATTCGCCCTGACCTATCCCGCGGCGCAGGAGCAGGAGGACGGGACCATGGTCTCCGGGGAGGACGGCTATCTCCGCTTCCCGGACCTGGGCACCGCCGAGATTGTGGTGCCGCTGCCCACCTCCATGGACCCGGAGGAACCCAGCGTCTACACCCTGACCGAGACCACGCCCCCGGCGGGCTACCTGCCCCTGGCGGACGACCTGCGCATCGCCGTCTCCTTCGACGGGGCGGTGACCTGCGCCGGGGACCTGGGCTGGGCGCTGTCGGAGCCGGACGAAGACGGGGTCTACACCCTGACGATCCGAAACCGGCCCGACGGGGAGACGGATCTGCCCGGCCTGCCCGACACCGGCGGCCCCGGCAGCGTGGGCGCGACCGCACTGGGCGTCCTCCTGATGGCCGCAGCCGCGCTGTTGCTCCGCATCCGCGGCAAACAGCGCGGATGAGTCAATGGGGACGGTTCTTTTTGACTCATTTTCCTCCCCTCGCATAGCCGCATCCCTGCGGCCATGCGGGGAGCGGAAATGCGTGAGTCAAAAAGAACCGTCCCTTTTGACTCACTAAGAAAAAAGACGGAAAGTTTTGCTTGATTTTATAATGGATGTGTGCTAGAATGCGATATGTTAGTATAGTAGCTTGACTGAGTGGGCGTGTCCCACTCTTTTTTTCCGGCTTGGATACGGAGGGAAGCGGCATGAATCGCATTGCGGAACGGGTACGGGAGCTGGCGCTGCCGGTGGCGGCGGAGCTGGGTCTGGAGCTTTGGGACGTGGAGTATCTCCGGGAGGCCGGACAGTGGTACCTCCGGGTCTACATCGACAAGCTGGAGGGCTATGTGGGCATCGACGACTGCGAGCGCTTCAGCCGCGCCCTGGACCCCATCCTGGACGAGGCCGACCCCATCGCGGAAAGCTATACCTTCGAGGTCAGCTCCGCCGGGGCCGAGCGGGAGCTGAAACGCCCCGGCGACTTTCAGCGCTTCCTGGGCAGTCTGGTGGAAGTCCGGCTGTACCAGGCCAGGGACGGCCAAAAGAGCTATGTGGGCACCCTGTCGGCCTACGACGACGGCGCCGTTACCATCGAAACCCCTGCGCGCACGCGCCGCTTCGGCGCGTCGGAGGTGGCGCAGGTGCGGCTGCGGCTGGCCTGAGGGCCGCCGCGCAACCATCCTGAAGGAGTATCAAAAGAGATGAACGCAGAATTTTTCAACGCCATCGAGGACATCGAGAAGGAGAAGGGCATTCCCCGTGCGTATATGTACGAGAAGATCAACCAGGCCATGCTGGCCGCCTTCCGCCGGGACAACCCCGAGGCGGGGGACAACGTGGTGGTGGAACTGGACGAGGAGAAGAAAAAGGTCGAGATGTACGTCCTGATGGACGTGGTGGACGAGGTGGAAAACCCCGCCCGGGAGCTGAGCGTCGAGGCCGCCCACGTCTATAACAAGCGCGTGCGCGCCGGGGGCCAGGTCAAGGTCCCGGTGGAGACGAAGAAGTTCGGCCGCATCGCGGCCCAGGCCGCCAAGCAGGTCATCATCCAGGGCATCCGCGAGGCCGAGCGGGGCCTGATCTACGAGAAGTTCACCAGCAAGGAGCATGAGATCCTCACCGGGGTGGTCTCCCGCATCGACCCGCGCAGCGGGGCCGTGTCCATCAAGATCAGCTCCAACAGCGAGTTCACCGAGGCCCTGATGCCCGCCAACGAGCAGATCAAGGGCGAGACCCTCCACGAGGGGGACCGCATCCGCGTCTATGTGGTGGAAGTGCGCAACTCCACCCGGGGCCCCCAGGTACTCATCTCCCGCACCCACCCCGGCCTGGTGAAGCGCCTGTTCGAGCTGGAGGTGCCGGAGATCTTCGACGGCACCGTGGAGATCAAATCCATCGCCCGGGAGGCGGGCAGCCGCACCAAGATCGCCGTGCAGTCCACCCAGCCGGAGGTGGACCCCATCGGGTCCTGCGTCGGTCCCAAGGGGGGCCGCGTGGCCGCCATTGTGGAAGAGCTGGGCGGCGAGAAGATCGACATCGTGAAGTTCAGCGAGGACGCCCGGATCTATGTGGCCCAAGCCCTGGCCCCGGCGGAGGTGCTGAGCGTCACCGAACTGGAGGACGGCAAGAGCTGCCGCGTCATCGTGCCGGACAGCCAGCTGAGCCTGGCCATCGGCAAGGAGGGCCAGAACGCCCGCCTGGCCGCCAAGCTGACGGGCTATAAGATCGACATCAAGAGCGAATCCGAGGCGGGCTGAGCGCCGCGCCGCCGGAAGGGAGGTGCCCCACCGTGCAGAAAAAAATACCGCTCCGTCAGTGTCTGGGCTGCCGCGAGATGAAGCCCAAGCGGGAGCTGATCCGCGTGGTGCGCCCCCCGGAAGGGACCGTCCACCTGGACCCCAAAGGGCGGGCCAACGGCCGGGGCGCTTACCTCTGCCCCAACCGGGACTGCCTGCGCAAGGCCGTCCGCTCCAAAGCCCTGGAGCGCGCCTTCGGGGTCTCCATCCCCCAGGAGGTCTACGCCGCCCTGGAGGCGGAACTGGAGGTGTTGGACGGTGGCTGACGCGCTGCACTGGATCGGCATCGCCCGGATGGGCGGCAACATCGCCGTGGGAGAGGAAAACACCCACGCGGCGGTGAAGGCCGGGAAAGCAAAGCTGGTCATCCTGGCCGGCGACAGTTCCCCCGGCGCACGCCGCCGGGCGGAGGGCTACGTCTTCGAGCCGGGCACGCCCCTGACGGACACGCCCTATACCAAAAAACAGATCTCGGACATCTCCGGCAGACCGGGCTGCTCCATGGCCGCGTTTTTGGACACCGGCCTGGCGGCGGGCTTCGCGGAAGCCCTGCGGGAGGAGTTCGGGGAGGCATACGCGCCGGTCGCCCAGCGGCTGGCGGAACGCCGGGACCGGCAGCGGGCCCGGAACGGGAAATCGGGAAAGAGGAGGAAGTGCGTATGAGCAGTTTTGAGAAATACAGGATTCATGAGGTGGCCAAGGATCTGGGCACCACCAGCAAGGTCATCACGGAGATCCTGACCAAGTACATCGCCGCGCCCAAAAACCACATGCAGGTCCTGGAGACGCCGGAGCTGGACGTCATCTTTGAAAGCCTGACCCAGCGCCATCAGGTCGGCAGCATCGCAGAGATCTTCGCCGTTCCCGAGAAAAAGCCCAGGGAGGCGCAGCGCCCCCGCCAAAAGCAGGGCGCTCAGCCCGCCGGCGGCGGCCAGAAGTCCGGCGGCCAGCCCCAGGGCGCGCAGCAGGGCGGCGGGAAGCCCCAGCAGGCCCAGCAGGCCCAGCAGCAGCCGGCCAGGAAGCAGGAGCAAAAGCCCCATGTGCCCAAGCCCGTGGCGGAGAAGCGCATCATCGACACCCGGGGCAGTTCCTCCACCACCACCAACCTGAGCAAGTACGACGAGAAGTTCGAGAAGCTGGCCGGAGGCCGGGGCGAGCGGCAGCGGGGCGGCAAGGAGAAGATCAACCGCAACAAATCCCGCCAGCAGAACATGGCCTCCTCCGCCAAGCGGCGGCAGGAGGAGCGGGAGAAGATGCAGCGCCTCCACCTGGAGATCGCCAAGAAGGCCCCCACCAAGGTCTCCATCCCCGATGAGATCAGCGTGGGCGAGCTGGCCAGCCGCATGAAGAAGACCGGCGCGGAGGTGGTCAAGTGCCTGATCCGCAACGGCGTCATGGCCTCCCTGAGCCAGCTCATCGACTTCGACACCGCCGCCATCATCGCCGAGGAGATGGGCTGCGTGGTGGAGCGGGAGGTCCACGTCACCGTGGAGGAGCGCCTGATCGACGACCACGCCGACCGGCCGGAGGACCTGGAGCCCCGGGCCCCGGTGGTGGTGGTCATGGGCCATGTGGACCACGGCAAGACCAGCCTGCTGGACTACATCCGCAACGCCAACGTGGCCTCCGGCGAGGCCGGCGGCATCACCCAGGCCATCGGCGCTTATACGGTCGAGGTCCACGGCAGCCCCGTGACCTTCCTGGACACCCCGGGCCACGAGGCCTTCACCAGTATGCGCGCCCGCGGCGCGATGGTGACGGACATCGCCATCCTGGTGGTGGCGGCGGACGACGGCATCATGCCCCAGACCGTGGAGAGCATCAACCACGCCAAGGCCGCCAACATCCCGGTGGTGGTGGCCATCAACAAGATGGATAAGCCCGGGGCCAACCCGGACCGCATCATGCAGCAGCTCACCGAGTACGAGATCGTGCCGGAGGAGTGGGGCGGGGAGACCATCGTCTGCCCCATCTCCGCCAAGACCGGCATGGGCGTGGAGAACCTGCTGGAGAACCTGGTGGTGCTGGCGGAGGTGCAGGAGCTGAAGGCCAACCCCAACCGCGCCGCCCGTGGCACCGTCATCGAGGCCCGGCTGGACAAGGGGCGCGGCCCCATCATGACCGTGCTGGTGCAAAACGGCACCCTGCACACCGGCGACCTGATCATCGCGGGCACCGCCGTGGGCCGCGTCCGCGTGATGACCAACGATAAGGGCCAGCGGGTCAGCGAGGCCCGGCCCAGCGTCCCGGTGGAGATCACCGGCATGAGCGAGGTTCCCCGTGCCGGCGACGTGTTCAACGTGGTGGGCGACGAGCGCATGGCCCGCGAGCTGGTGGCCCAGCGCAAGGAGCAGCAGAAAAACGAGCAGCTGGGCGGCACCCGGAAGGTCACCCTGGACGACCTCTTTGCCCGCATCCAGCAGGGCGAGCTGAAGGACTTCAACATCATCGTGAAGGCCGACGTGCAGGGCTCCGCCGAGGCCGTGCGTTCCAGCCTGGAGAAGCTCAGCAACGAGGAAGTCCGGGTCCGGGTCATCCACTCCGGCGTCGGCGCCATCAACGAGAGCGACGTGATGCTGGCTTCCACCAGCGGGGCCATCATCGTGGGCTTCAACGTCCGCCCGGACAACGCCGCCCGGGACTCCGCCGCCAGAAGCGGCGTGGAGATCCGCATGTACCGCGTCATCTATGACTGCATCGAGGAGATCGAGGCGGCCATGAAGGGGATGCTGGCCCCCAAGTTCAAAGAGCAGATCATCGGCCACGCCCAGGTCCGCGAGACCTACAAGGTCAGCAAGGTGGGCACCGTCTGCGGCTGCTACGTCACCGACGGCAAGATCCAGCGCGGCTGCAAGGTTCGCGTCCTCCGGGACAACGTGGTCATCCACGAGGGCGACCTGGCCTCCCTCCGCCGCTTCAAGGACGACGTGAAGGAAGTGCCGGAGAACTTCGAGTGCGGGATGCAGATCGAAAAGTTCAACGACATCAAGATCGACGACGTGATCGAGTGCTTCGTCATGGAGGAGATCAAGCGATAAACCAAACAGCGAAACCGGGCGGGGGACCAAACCCCCGCCCGGTTTCGCGCAGCAAAATGAGTCAAAAGGGACGTTTCTTTTTGACTCATTTTGCCCGCTGAATGATGTTGCGCCCGATCCCCGTCAGCCGCTCGATGCGGCGGACGGTCAACCCCGCCTCTTTCAGGCGGTGGAGGGCGTCGTTTCGGGCTGCGCGGTCCATGTTTTGCAGCACCATGCCGTTTTCCGTGCCCAGAATGCTGCGCAGCAGGTCCTGCTGCCAGACCTCGTCCCGCTTGTCGTACTCCATACAGGCCGCGCCCCCCTCGCCTGCCAGGAATGCGTCGAGCTGCGCCCGGTCGCCGATCAGCTCCCGCAGCAGCGCCGTGTCCACGAAGGACTCGGGCTGGTCATACTGGGCGTAGCTGCTCCACGCATACGCCGCCGCCGGACAGATGCCCGCCTTCGCGGGGTTGTTCAGGATGTAGCGAAAGGCGGTGAGCAGATAGGCGTCGTCCTCGATGGCCTCGCTCAAATAGCGGTCTTGGAACAGGTGGCCGCAGCGCTCGTATTTTTTGTTGAAATAGGCGGAATAGCTGACGCCGAGCTTCTTCATCAGCTGCGGCGTGCGGCCCTCCGCGTCCCGCGCCAGCAAATGCACATGGTTTTCCATCAGGCAGTACGCGCAGACCGCCACCCCCGTCTCGCGGGCATAGCGCCGCAGGATGGAAAGGTAAAACTGGTAATCTTCCCGCTCCTCAAACAGCGCCTGCCGCCCGATTCCCCGGACGATCAGGTGGAGATACCCGGACCCACTGGCTTGTCTTGGCTGTCGTGGCATTTGCTTGCCCCCCCCTTTTTTTCCGGTCTTGTGGGGTCAGGATACCACAGAAATGAAAATGAGTCAAGGAGAACCGTCCCTTTTGACTCATTTTTGACTCAGGTGTCAGGATCTGCGCTGCTCAGTTGTATAATAGATGAAAGCGCTTTTAAGGAGAGACCGTCATCATGAACGATCAGAAGCAACAGGAGGTCGAACGGCTGGTCCAAACCTACTCCGATACGATTCTGCGGCTCAGTTACAGCTATCTGAAATCCGTCTACGACGCGGAGGACATCTGTCAGACTGTGTTTTTGAAGCTGCTGACCGCCGGGGTGGAATTTGAAAGCCCGACGCACGAAAAAGCCTACATCATCCGGGCAACCATCAACGCCTGCAAGAACGAGCTGAAAGCGTTCCGCCGCAAGCTGGTCCCTCTGGATGAGGCGCGGGAGGCGACGGTGCAGGGCATCCCATCGACGGACGTGCTGGACGCCGTCATGGCGCTGCCCGGAAAATACCGGGAAGCCATCTATCTCTTCTACTATGAGGGATATGCCATTGGCGAGATTGCGGGCTTGCTGGGTATCAGCCCCTCGGCGGCAGCGGCGCACCTGAGCCGGGGAAGGAAACAACTGCGCATTGCGTTAGGAGAAGCATATGAACAAAAACTTTCAACATGAAGCCACATACCCCCAGTCCCTGGATGCACTGGCCTTTTCGGAGACCGCAAAGCGCAGGATGACGCAAAAGCTCCTGGCCGAGCCGACGCCAAACCGCACCAGGCTTCCCCGCCGCCTCAGCGCGGCGGCCATGGCCGCAGTCCTTTCATTGGTCCTGGCGCTGAGCGCCGCCGCAGCGTTTTTCGCGGTCCCCACGCTCCGGGCGTATTATCGAAACAGCCCGGGCTACCTGCAGAGCGCAGTGGAATGGAATCAGTCCCTTACAAAAAACGGGTGGACGATGACCCTGACGGACTGCGTCATGGACGAATACAGCATCTATGTGGGCGTAAACCTGACCCCGCCGACTGGCGTGGCGCTGGACGCGGTCCGGGCTTACCGGTTCGACGATTGGAGCATCCGCTTCGACGGGGAGGAACACATCGGCGGGACATCCCACTATGAACTAATCCGCAGCGGCAGTCCGGAGGACGCTTCCCTCCGCCTGATCCTGTGGTCCACATGTCCCATGCGGGACACCGGCCGGGAGAGTCTCGCCGGGAGAACGCTGTATGTGTCCCTTGGCAGGCTCTATCACCACGGGACCTGGGACGAGACCGAGCAGCAGTACGACCGGATCGTGGACTGCCCGGAAACCTGGGACTTCGCCGCCAGGCTAACGCTGCCCGAAAAAACCATCACTGTGGAGCCCGACGCCCACATCGTGACCCTGGACGTGGACGCAAGCATCACCCGGATCGAGGTGACGCCCATCGGCGCGTATATCTACATCGAAGGGGACGCGCTGAAAGGGCACCACGCCTGGGTCCCGAAAAACGCGCCAGATGGCTGGTATGGCTGCGTGGAGTATCAGGATGTCGTCCTGCGCCTGACGGACGGCACGGAGATCGCCCTCACCGAGGGGATGGACGGAAGCGGCTGCAGCGGCGGCACCGACACTTCGGAACCGGGCCGCCTGTTTCTGGCGCGCAGAGCCGGGACTCTGCTGGATCTGGACGCGCTGGAGTCCATTTCGGTCTGCGGAGCGGAGATCCCGCTCAAATGAGTCAAAAGTGAGTCAAAAGGGACGTTTCTTTTTGACTCATTCCTGATACCCTCTTGCGCCGGAGAGAAAGACGGTTTTCATTTCGTCGTCATAGCCGACGTAGAAATCCAGCGCCCTGCCCAGGTCCCGGAGCCTGAAATAGTTTGCTCCGTCGATTTTGTAGGCCGTCAGGGTCACGGGCTCGCCGTCGATGCTGACTGCGTCGCCGGAGCGGGTCGCGCTGGCGCGCTCCGAAGCGACGCCGGACAGCTCGCCGCCGACCACCGTGTAGGGCTGACCGGAGCTGATCGAAACGGAGTTGGAAGCCGCGTCATAGGCCACCGCGAATTGCTTTCCGCTGCCCCTGAGCAGCATGGCCAGGTCCCGTAGCCTGAAATAATTGTAGCCTTCGATCTTGTAGACGGCGGGGCGGACCAGATGCGCGTCGGGCTCATCGGCGCTGTTGCTCACGACGATGGCGTTGTTGGTCGCAATGGCGGGGCAGGTCTCTTCCGCCTGCGCGGCGGCTATCGTCGGCGCGAGCAGCGCAAGGCACAACAGCAGCGTCAGGACGGCGGAATACGGTTTTTTCATGGGGATGACCTCCTTACACAGTTGCATGTTCGGGTGGAGCGCTCTTCTGTCAGACGCAGCAGCCGGGGAAAAGTTCCCCGGCTGTTTTTAAAATGAGTCAAAAAGAACCGTCCCTTTTGACTCATCGACTCACACTTGCAAGGATCCATTGCGCATGATATAATACCACGGCGTGAAAATGCGAGACGCTGACCGCGCACTTCAGATTCACTGTGACGAAAGGGAACCGATATGGCCTCCAACAAACTCTTACGCACCAATGAGGACATCAAGTTCGTCCTCTCCCGCCTGTTGCCCCAGGTGAAGGACCCCCGGGTGGGGCAGGGGAAGATGCTCAGCATCACCCGGGTGGACACCACCGGGGATCTGCGCTACAGCAAGGTCTATGTCAGCGCACTGGGAGAGCTGGACGAAAAGGAATTTCGCCGAGGCATCCGCAGCGCCGCGCCCTGGCTGCGGCGGGAGCTGGGCAGCGCCCTGTCCCTGCGCTATACGCCGGAGCTGATCTTCGAGCTGGACCACAGCATCGAGCACGGGGCGTATATCAACAGCCTGATCGAGAAGCTGGACATGGGAGAGAAGGGGGAGGGCGAAGATGCCGACGCTTGAGGAATGCGCCGCCTTTCTGCGGGAGCGGGACGGCTTTCTGATTTTGACCCACGTTCGCCCGGACGGGGACACCCTGGGCTGCGGCGCGGCCCTCTGCCACGCCCTGCGCCGCCTGGGCAAGCGGGCCCAGCTCTGCCCCAACCCGGAGATCACCGAACACTTTCTGCCCTTCGTCTCCCCCTACCTGGGGGAGACGGCGGAGGGGGAGACGGTGGTGAGCGTGGACATCGCGGAACCCAAGCTGTTCCCGGCGGGCTTTGCCGGGACCGTGGAGCTGGCCATCGACCACCACCCCACCAACAGCGGCTTTGCAAAGCGTACCCTGCTGTGGGCGGAGAAGGCCGCCTGTGGGGAGATCGTGCTGGAGCTGATCGAGGCCCTGCACGGTGGGCTGACGGCGGAGGAGGCGGACCTGCTGTATATGGCCGTCTCCACCGACTGCGGCTGCTTCCAGTACGGCAACACCAACGCCCCCTGCCACCGGGCGGCGGCGAAGCTCATCGACTACGGGGCCCATGTGGGCGCTTTGAACAAGGCCCTGTTCCGCTCGTCCAGTCCCGCCCGGCTGCGGCTGGAGGGGCAGATCTTCTCCACCATGCGCACATATCACAACGACGAGATCAGCGTGGTGGTGGTGACCCGCCAGATGCTCCGCGATTGCGGGGCCACGGAGGACGACACGGACGACCTGGCCAACCTGGCCGGGCGGCTCCGGGGCAACCGCATCACCATCACGGTCCAGGAGCAGGCCGACGGCCTGACCCACGGCTCCGTCCGCACGGACGGCAGCGTGAACGCGACGCAGATCTGCGCCCGCTTCGGCGGCGGCGGCCACATCCGGGCCTCCGGCTGCACCGTGGATCTGAGCGCCCAGGCCCTGGCCGCCGGGCTGCTGGAGGCCGTGGAGCAGGCCCTGGCATGAACGGCATTTTGCTGATCGACAAGCCCCAGGGCTGGACGAGCATGGACGTGTGCGCCCGCCTCCGGGGGGCGCTGCACGAAAAGCGGGTGGGCCACGCCGGGACCCTGGACCCCCTGGCCACGGGGCTGCTGTGCGTGTTCCTGGGCCGGGCCACCAGAGCGGTGGAGTTCGCCGAGGGGGCCGGGAAGACCTACGAGGCGGCGCTGCAATTGGGCCTGACCACGGACACCCAGGACGTGACCGGGACGGTCCTCTCCCGCGCCGGCGTCTCTGTCAGCGACGGGGAGCTGGAAGCGGCGCTGGCACAGTTCCGGGGGGAGATCCTGCAAACTCCCCCCATGTACTCCGCCCTCAAGGTGGACGGGCAGACCCTCTACCGCCTGGCCCGGAAGGGCAAAGAGGTGGAGCGCCAGCCGAGGCCGGTGACGGTCTACGCCCTGGACTGCCTGGGCCGGGAGGGGGATACGGTCTTCCTGCGGGTGGCGTGCAGCAAGGGCACCTACATCCGCACCCTCTGCCACGACATCGGCCGGGTTTTGGGCTGCGGCGGGACCATGTCCGCCCTGCGGCGCACGGCGGCGGGCCGCTTCACCGTTTCGGAGGCCCACGCGCTGCCGGAGGTGCTGAGCGCGGCGGAGGCGGGGGAGGCCGAGGGGCTGATTTTGCCGCTGGAAACGCTCTTTGACGCCCTGCCCGTGCTGCGCCTCAGCTCCGGCCAGGAGCGGGTCATCCGCAACGGCGGCTGGTTTACCAGCCGGGCGGCGGCGGGGGACTGGCGGCTCCGGGGCGTGGACGGCCAGTTTCTTGCGCTGGGCCGCGCCGCCGAGGGGCGCGTGCGGGCGGTGAAAAGCTTCTTTTGATCCGGTTTTCATTCCTGCGCATCCGGCGCGCCGGACTCGGCGCGTGACATAGCCTTTGCATGAATTACGATAAAACAAGGTGGGAAACAGCATGGAACAGACAGAAAAAACGGTCCTGGCTCTGGGCTTTTTTGACGGCATCCACATCGGCCACGGGGCATTGCTGCGCCGGGCCAAGGAGCGGGCGGAGGCCCTGGGGGTCACCCCGGCGGTGCTGACCTTTGACGTACACCCGGACATCCTGGTGAAAGGCGTGCCCGTGGCGCTCATCAACAACGCAGCCGACCGGGCTTTGATCCTGGCGCGGTATTTCGGCATCACCAAGATTCTCTACTTCCCCTTCAACAACGAGACGGCCCGGACGCCCTGGCAGGACTTCCTGGACCGTATGGTGGAGGAACACGGGGCCGTGGGCTTTGTGGTGGGCCACGACTTCCGCTTCGGCGATCGGGGCATGGGGAACCCGGAGAAGCTGCGGGGCTGGTGCGAGGCCCGGGGCCTCAGCTGCGACGTGATCCCCGCCGTCAGCGCCCTGGGCGGTGTGGTCTCCTCCACCCGCATCCGGGCGCTGATCCAGGACGGCCAGGTGGAACAGGCCGACCAGCTCCTGGGCCACCCCCACCTGCTGAGCGGCACGGTGCTCCACGGCTTCCGCAACGGCCGGGCCATGGAGTTCCCCACGCTGAACCTGCGCTTTGACCGGGACGTGCTGGTGCCCCGCCACGGGGTCTACGCCACCCGGGTGCTGCTGGCCGACGGCACGGAACTGGGCGGCGTCACCAACGTGGGCGTGCGCCCCACCTTCGGCGGCGAGGACGGCGTCACCGTGGAGACCCATCTGCTCCACTTCCACGGGGACCTGTACGGCCAGACCGTGACGGTGGAGTTCCTGGCCTTCCTGCGCCCGGAGCGGAGCTTCGATTCCCCTGAGGCGCTGAAAGAGCAGATCCGGCAGGACGCGGCGAAGGCGGAAGAGATCGCCGGGGCATGACAGAGTGAGGACAGGGCGCGCTTCCGGGAAAACCCGGAGGCGCGCCCTGTGAAGCAAAAAACGGCGCGCTGCGGGGTCTGCCCGCAACGCGCCAAACTCTTATCTCTCTTCCCGGCCTCTGCTTTTTCTCGGCCATGTCCGCAGTATAGCATCAAACGCCCGCCGGGGCAATGGTAAATTCAACCGTTGTGCCGCGCTTCCCTTTGCGCTTTCGCGTATTCAGGATCGAAGCGCTCCGGGTGCCGCCGCAGCTCCCGCAGGAAGCGGAAGGACAGTTCCGGCCAGATGGAGGCGGGGGTGCCCAGGCCCAGGCCGTAGGCGTGTTCTCCGGAGCCGAAGATGTGTACTTCGCTGGGGATGCCGTGGCGCTGGAGGGCCAGAAACTGGTGCATGGCCTGGTCCATGGGCACGGAGGGGTCCGGGGCGGAGTGGAACAGGATGGTGGGCGGGGTCTGGCTGCTGACGTTCAGGGGGGCGCTGGCGTTCACCCGCTCGGCGGTGCTGTAGGGGGCTTTATGCCCGTAGATCGCCTCCATCATCCGGGACTCCGGCAGGGCGTCCGGCTCCACGGCGGGGTAGAGCAAAATCAGCGCTTCCGGGCGCAGCCTTTCGGCGTCGGCGATGCCCTCCCCGACGCCCGGCTCCATCCAGCGGTTGCCGTAGCTGGCGGCCAGGTGGGCCCCGGCGGAAGCGCCGAAGAGCACCAGATGCCCGGCGTCCACGTCAAACTCCCAGGCCCGGCGGCGGATGTGGGCCACGGTCAGGGCCACTTCCCGCAGCAGACCGGGGAAGGTTGCCGCCTCGGGAGAGGTGGAGAGGGTGGAGTATTCCAGCAAAAAGGCCGCGTAGCCCGCGTCGCAAAAGCGCTTGGCGATGGGCAGACCCTCTTCCGGGGCGCAGGATTCATAGCCGCCGCCGGGCAGCACCACGACGGCGGGCTTGCGCAGCCCGTCGGGCAGCAGGGCGGTCAGGCGCACGGCGCGGTCGGCATAGGGCAGACGAAGCTTGCGTGTCAGCATATCGGCGAACCTTCTTTCCCATGTTTTTCTCTGCTGAGAAGCGTGTTCCTGCCGATAGTATATCACGCTGCAAAGCGGGATTGCAATTCCTTTGCGAAAAAGGTAAAATAAAAGGGAACATTCCGGCGGCCTCCGCCGCCGTTTTTTGGGAGTTGCCATGACGAACGAATTTCAAACCAGATACATCCGGGCGCGCCGCCGCCGCATCGAGCAGGACTTCAGCTTCCTGAACCCGGAGCAGCGGGAGGCGGTGATGACCACGCAAGGCCCCCTGCTGCTGCTGGCCGGGGCCGGGAGCGGCAAGACCACGGTGCTGATCCAGCGCATCGTGAACCTGATCCGCTACGGCGCGGGGGCGGACAGCGACTTCGTGCCGGAGGACGCCACGGAGGCGGACCTGGCCTCCCTGGAGGCCATGGACGAACGCAGCCAGGCCCTGGCCGCCGTGGAGCCGGTGCCGCCCTGGCGCATTCTGGCCATCACCTTTACCAACAAGGCCGCCGACGAGCTGAAACGCCGTCTGGAACAGGCCCTGGGGACGACGGCGGCGGGGGACGTGTGGGCCCAGACCTTCCACTCCGCCTGCGTCCGCATCCTGCGGCGGGAGGCCGACCGCCTGGGCTTTTCCCGCAGCTTCACGATCTACGACGCCGCCGACTCCCTGAGCCTGGTGAAGAAGCTGCTGCACGAGCTGGACCTGGACGAAAAGCTGTTCGCGCCCCGCTGGGTGCTGTCGGTGATCTCCTCGGCCAAGGGCGAGATGCTGACGCCGGAGGCCTTCGCCGAGCGCGCCCGCTTCAGCCACGACCCCCGGCGCAGGCGGGTGGCCGACCTTTACGCCGGCTATGAGCGCCGCCTGCGGGAGGCCGACGCCCTGGACTTCGACGACCTGATCCTCTGGACCGTGAAGCTGCTCCAGGACTGCGAGGACGTGCGGGAGTACTATCAGCGGAAGTTCCAGCATGTGCTGGTGGACGAGTACCAGGACACCAACCACCTGCAATATCTCCTGGCCAGTCTGCTGGCCGGGGGCTATGAGAACCTCTGCGTGGTGGGGGACGACGACCAGAGCATCTACAAATTCCGGGGGGCCACCATCCGCAACATCCTGGACTTTGAAAAGCAGTACCCCCAGGCCCGGGTCATCAAGCTGGAGCGGAACTACCGCTCCACCGCCCACATCCTGGAGGCGGCCAACGGCGTCATCCGCAACAACACGGAGCGCCGGGGCAAGCGCCTCTGGACCGAGCGGGAGGGGGGCGAGCTGGTGTGCCTCCACACTGCCGCCAACGAAAACGAGGAAGCCCGCTTCGTGGCCGACCGCATCCTGGAGGACTACGCAAAGGGCGTCCCCTGGGGCCAGCACGCGGTGCTCTACCGCATGAACGCCCAGAGCAACCAGCTGGAATACGCCTTCAAGCGCCAGGGCATCCCCTACCGGGTCTTCGGCGGCATGAAGTTCTTCGACCGGGCGGAGGTCAAGGATATGCTGAGCTACCTCTCCGTGCTGGCCAACCCGGAGGACGACCTGCGTCTGCTGCGGATTTTGAATGTCCCGCCCAGGGGCATCGGCCCTGCCACGGTGGAGCGGGCCACGGAGCTGGCCGGGCAGGAGGGCGTGAGCCTCTATGCCGTGCTCGCCACGGCGGACCAGCGAAGCGCGCTCCAGCGTGCCGCGCCCAGGCTGCTGCAATTCGCGGAGATGATGGAGCAGCTGCGCAGCCTGAGCGAGACCGAGCCCCTGGACGCGGTCTACGACGCCCTGCTGGAGCGCAGCGGCTACGCGGCCATGCTGCGGGAGCGGGACACGCCGGAGAACGCCGCCCGCCTGGAGAACATCGCCGAGCTGAAAAGCAACATCCTCAGCTTCATCCACGAGACCGGGGACGGCAGCCTCCACGGCTTCCTGGACGAGGTGGCCCTGTACACCGACCTGGACCGGATGGAGGCGGAGGCCGACAGCGTGGTGCTGATGACCGTCCACTCCGCCAAGGGCCTGGAGTTCCCCGTGGTGTTCCTGGTGGGCGCGGAGGAGGGCATCTTCCCCGGCAACCGGGCCATCGGCGAGCCGGAGGAGATGGAGGAGGAGCGCCGCCTGGCCTATGTGGCCATCACCCGCGCCATGAAAAAGCTGTACATCACCTGCGCCCGCCAGCGGATGCTGTTCGGCAGAACCGGCAGCAACCGGGTCAGCCGCTTTGTGGAGGAGATCCCGGAAGCGCACATCCGGCGGGACGGCGCGCCCAGGCCCGCCCCGGGCACGCCGCGCCAGGGCAAGGCCCCGGCAGCGGCCTCCCCCCGCCCCATCCGTCCGGTCATCACCCCCGCCACCGCCACAGCAGCTCCCCCGGCCTTTTCCAAAGGCGACACGGTGGACCACAAGAGCTTTGGCCGCGGCACCATCATGGCCCTGACCCCCATGGGCGGGGACCATCTGGTAGAGATCGCGTTCGAGAAGGCGGGGACAAAACGGCTGATGCTGCGGGCGGCGGGGAGATTGATGACGAAAGTGTGAGTCAAAATGTCCTTTTCTTCGCAGTACCCGTCCCCGTGACTCACTTTTTTTGAGGTTTAGTTCTATGATTGCTCTTAAACATTTCAAGGCAGTTTGGAACGTCAGCAGAAGTGTGAGTGGGCTTATTTTACATATTGGCCTTGTCCCTATATTGGCGCTTGTCGTCTGTCTGATTGCTCAGGTTCATTCGTATACGCTCACAGTTGAACTCAAATACTTTTTTTTCATCGCGATAGTTGGCATGATGCTCTATCTTATCGCGACGCTTCTCGCGGAGAATGATCTCCCAGTCATAGGTCTTTTTCGGATGTTCAGGGCAACCTATGCTGACTTTCTGGTTTTCTTTCTTCTCTATCATAGCATGGATCTATTGATGCTGTCCTTTTCAGCTGCGTTTTTCTGTTCGGAACTGTTTCCCACGGTTCAATTTCTGCCGGGTCTGCTGGTTGGTGTTGTCACGTTTGTTTTGGTAACAAGTCTCTTATCCTTTTGGATTTACCATAATATTCCCTCAAAAACGCACCGTAACAGCATGAGACGCATATCGCCCAGTATAAAAAGCGAAACTGCCGCCAAACTGTTTGCGCTTTTTGTTGGAAGTAAAAACAGAGTGGGGATCATAGCAGGATACTTTTTGCCCATTGTGCTCATGGTCGCCTGGCTGGGGGTAAAGCTCCCAACCTACCTTTTTCTTTATATCGCTTTGGCGTTGTTGCTGGGTTTTGCGGAGGATTGCGGGATTTCGGATGGGTATTTCTATTACCTGAATGTGCTTTTGCATCGGAACAGGCGGGTCTTGCTACGCGAAAAACAGTTGATTTATATTGCCCATAGCCTTGCTATTACAATGCTGACGGTTTTTTCTGCGCTCTTGTCAGGGAATCTACGCCCTGACGAAACATATATGCCGATTATCATTCTTACATATTTTTGCATTTTGTCTGATGGCGCGATACGATATATCTATTCATATTATCCAAATGTAAGGGAGTACAGGAACCAGATCACATTCTTGTTGCTCATCATGTTCATCCCGGCGGCGGGATTGCTGCTAAGCATCATTTTTTCGATAAAGGATAGAAAACGCCATGTTGATCGTCCGTAACTTAAAAAAAGTCTACTCCAACTCCAGAGGGCTCTACGAATTGAATGTTCAATTGGAGCCCGGTACTATTACTGCCGTCATTGGTCCCAATGGGGCGGGGAAAAGCACTTTTTTCAATATGATGAATGGCCTCGTTCTGCCACAGTCGGGGGAATGTCTGCTGGATGGAACAAACATTTATGCGCTTCCGCTTGACCAAACGGGCTTTTTACCGGAAGCCAACTTTCTGATTGATAACTTTTCCGTCATGCAGATGATAGAATACTTCGTTCAGATGAAATCTATAAGCGTAGCAAAAGATAGAATTCATTTTCTTCTGGATGGGTTTTCCATGCGGGATTATCAGAATGAAGTCATCAAAAGGCTCTCGCAGGGAATGCGAAAACGGGTGGCTATCATCTGCGCAATCCTGAATGTCCCAAAGCTGCTTGTTCTGGACGAACCGCTAAACGCGCTGGACATACAAAGCGTTGTTTTTTTGAAGAAACTGTTGCAGGAGGCAAAAAACAAGGGCAGCTATATCCTGCTGTCAAGTCATGTGCTGGATTTTCTGGATGGCTTGGCGGACAATGTGGTTTTTCTACGGGACGGAAAACCTGTTGTGCAGTGTTCTTGTACCGACGTTAAAATCGAGGAACTGTACCTGAACATCTACGGCGTCACATGAAAAGGAACTGGCGAGTCGGCAGGGACGGGCCTTTTTCGACTCATCTTTTATCGCATTGATGAAGAAAATGAGTCAAAAAACCGTCCCCTCGACGCACGGTTAGCAGCAGTACCGCAAAGTCCCGGTCTATGAGTCAGGATGAAAAGAAAGAAGCGGCTTTTGTAGGGGCCGGCGTCCTCGACGGCCCGGCACGGCTGGGTAAAAATGCCGCATCACCTTGGGCGAATCCGAGAAAACGTCAATCAAACTGACTGCGGATTCGCCCGAACGGTTTCGCGTGGGAAGGTTCTGCTGCGGGGGACGTCGAGACGCCGTCCCCTACAAAGCGCTGCTTTCATATGAGCCATTGCGGCAAAGCGGAGGGGGAAAGCCCCCTCCCTACAATATGTGGTGGCCTTTTAATGGCTCTCCCGCATGATGTAGGAAAGGGGCTTGCCCCTTCCGCGGATTCGCAAATGCCCCGCTGTACGCTGTCCCCTTACGGCTCCGCAGAAACCGGCACCCCCTCCTGCCCCAACTGCCGGTCCAAAAACCGGATCGCACGGGGGAGGAAGAAGACCGCGCAGCCCAGGGCGGTGAGGGCTTCCGCGATGGGGAAGCTCCACCAGACGTTGCGGACCACGCCGGTGGTGCTCAGCAGCAGCGCGGCGGGGACCAGGACCACCAGCTGGCGCAGCACGGAGACGAAGAAGGCGGAGAGGCTGCGGCCCAGGGCCTGGCAGAGGGAGATGGTGACGATGCAGAAGCCCGCGAACAGAAAGCTGATGGCGATGATCCGCAGGGCGGGGACGCCGATCTCCAGCATCTGGGCCGAGGCGTTGAACATCCCCAGCAGCGGCCCGGCCAGGAACTGAAAGACCAGGAAGCCCGCCGTCATCAACACCGAGGCGTACAAAATGCCATAGCGGAAGGTGCGCAGGATGCGGTCGCGCTTCCGGGCACCGAAGTTGTAGCCGATGACCGGGATCAGGGCGTTGTTCAGGCCGAAGACCGGCATGAAGAAGAAGCTCTGGAGCTTGAAATAGGAGCCGAAGACGGCCACGGCGGTGGAGCTGAAGGACATCAGAATGCGGTTCAGGATGTAGTTGGTGACGGAACTGACCCCCATCATCAAAATCGAGGGGAAGCCGATGCGGTAGACGCTGCGGATGATGACCCAGTCGGGCTTCATGTCCCGGAAGGAGAAGCGCAGCTCCCGGTTCTGGAGATGGTGGAAGAGGAAGCCCGCCCCGGCGGCCAGGGCCTGGCCGATGACCGTGGCGATGGCGGCTCCGGCGGTGCCCATGCCCAGGCCGAAGGGCATGTCGATCAGGCCGAAGAGCCGGTCCCCCCGGTTCAGGATGAAGAAGGGGTCCAGGATGATGTTGGTGAACGCGCCGATCATCTGGGTCCACATGGAAAAGCGGGTGCGGCCCGTGGACTGCAAAAAGCGCTCGGCGCAGAACTCCAGATAGATGAACAGGGAGACAATGGTGACGATGCGGAGATAGTCGTCGGTGTAGGCGCGGATGGACGCACTGCTGGTCTGGGAGCGGACAAAGGCGTCGGCGAAAAAGACGCCGAAGGCCGCCATCAGCGCCCAGCAGCCCAGGGCCAGCACCACGGCGTTGCCCGCCACCTTCTGCGCCAACCGCCGGTCCCCGCTGCCCAGCGCCCGGGAGATCAGGGCGCTGACGCCCACCCCCGTGCCGGTGCCCAGACCGATCAGGATGTTCTGGGCGGGAAAGGCCAGGCTCAGGGCGGAAAGGCAGTCCTCCGAAACCTGGGCCACATAGATGCTGTCCACCACGTTATAAAGGGCCTGCACGATCATGGAGAGCATCATCGGCACCGCCATACTCAGCAGCAGCCGCCCCTCGTGCAGCTCTCCCATCCGGCTGGGGTCCAGCCGATTGGCCGTTTTTGCCATGCTATCGCTCCTTTGTGTCCGTTACAAGATGATGATTGTACCTATTATACATGGTTCGCGCTGGATAGACAAGAGCATTCCGGGGGCAATTTCCGAAAAAGGCCCCCTGCTGAGCAGGAGGCCAAACGCTGCGCGCAAACAAAAAAACGCCCCCGCGTGCTGCGCGGAGGCGCTTCTTTCCGGTTCTCAGCCGATCAGCTTTTCGATCTCGCTTCTGGGGACGACGCCCACGGTGCTGCCCACGGGCTGCCCGTTGCGGAAGGCGATCAGAGTGGGGATGGCGCTGACGCGGTAGGTCATGGCGAGCTGGGGCTGCTCGTCCACGTTGACCTTGCCGAATTTGGCCTTGCCCGCGTACTCCTCACTGAGCTGGTCCACCAGGGGGGAGAGCATCCGGCAGGGGCCGCACCAACTGGCCCAAAAGTCCACAAGGACGGGCACGGTGGCGTTTTTGACTTCCTGTTCAAAGTTCTGGGCGGTCAGTTCGATGGTCATGGCATTCGCTTCCTTTCGTATGGTTATTTTGGCTCAATCACAAATTCTATGGGATTTCGGGTTGCGGTCGTAGGTTGTGCGGCTGGCGTCGAATAGCTTCAGGAAGAAATACTCGTCATCGGGATAGCCGTACCCGTGTCGCCGGAGCGTTTTAATCTTCTGGTTGA
>JAFXXH010000058.1 GCA_017542425.1 Oscillospiraceae bacterium
AGCCGCCCAAAATCATGAAAAACATCTGGAATGGTACCCCAAGGAATGCTTGAAGAGCCGTATGCGTTAATTGCGCAAGTACGGTTCCGTGAGGGGCGGCGGCAGCAATGCCAGCCGTCTACTCGACCTTTTTGACTCATTCCATCTGCCGTCCGTCCCCGTGTGTTTGGATATCCCTTACCGCCCGCGCCAGCGTTTTCCCGAGTTTCCGCTGCGCGTCACGGTCCAGGTGAACGCCGTCTACAGCACTCGCCTGAACGGACTGCGCAGCATTCACAAACGCACAGCCATACAGCTCCGCCAGCTTTTGATACCAGGGCGCCAGCTCCTCAGACAGCTTCTTTGCGTTCTCAAAACCAAAACTGTCGCCAAGCCAGGAATCCCGGATCGCGTCGGAAATGTGCGGAGGTGAGACGAGGAGGACCCGGATTGTGTCATTGCATCTGAAATGGTTGTATGCTTGGATCTTCTCGAGCATGATCTGCATCTCACCGGCGATATCCATCGACGAATAACAAAACTTCCGCTTGCAGTCGTTCGTACCCAGCATGAGGATGATATAGTCCAGCGGACTGTGACTTTCCAGGCACGGGCCCAGATAGCGCAGACCGTTTTTCTCCCCCTCTGCAGGGTCTTCGGTGGCGATCGTTCTGCCATTCTGTCCTTCTTCGATCACCCTGTAGCCCGCTCCCAGCTTCTCCCGCATCACACAGGGCCATCTGCTTTCCTCGTCAAATCTGACCCTGTTTTCCGGGTCATAGCCCCAGGTCAGGGAATCGCCAAAACATAGAATCCGAATCATGTTACGCACCCGTTTCTTTCTGAGTCATTTGTTTTTCAGCCGCTTGAGTCAATGGGGACGGTTCTTCTTGACTCACTGTGCCCAACGTCGAGCGAAAATGAGTCAAAAAGAACCGTCCCTTTTGACTCATTTGTTCTTCAGCCGCTTGTCGCTCTTCACCGCAAAGCGCGTGCCGAGGGTCTGGAACAGCTGCACCAGCAGAATCAGCAGCACCACCGCCGCCACCATAATGAGGTATTTGTAGCGGTAATAGCCGTAGTTCATGGCGATCTTGCCCAGGCCGCCGCCGCCGATGATGCCGCTCATGGCGCTGTAGCCCAGGATGGTGGTGATGGCGATGGTGGCGTTGGAGATGAGGGAGGGGACGCTCTCCGGCAGCATGACCCGGATGATGATCTGGAAGGGGGAGGCGCCGAGACTTTGCGCCATTTCAATGGTATTCGGGTTGACCTCCCGCAGACTGCCCTCCGCCAGCCGGGCGATGAAGGGGAAGGCGGCGATGACCAGGGGCACGATGCTGGCCACGGTGCCCACCACCGTGCCCACCAGCAGGCGGGTCAGGGGGAAGACCAGCACCATCAAAATCAGGAAGGGCACGCTGCGCAGCAGGTTCACGATGACGTTCAGCGTCCGCATCAGCCCGGCGGGCAGGGGGCGGACGCCGCCCTTTTCGCCCACCACCAGGATCACCCCCAGGGGCAGGCCCAGCACGATGGCAAAGGCGGTGGAGAGGATGGTCACATAGACCGTCTCCCAAATGGCCAGGGGGAACTGGGTGCGGATGATGTCCCAGGCCTCCTGCAGCACCTCCTGGGCGAAAACCTGTTCAAGCATTGGGCAGCACCTCCTCCGCGCTCACGTCGGTTTGACTGTTCAGGTATGCAATGGCCTCCCGGAAGACGGCCTCCCCCTGCCGGATGCCCAGCAGCATGGAGCCGTACTCCCGCCCCTCGATGGTGCGGGTGGAGGCGTAGGAGATGTTGGCCTCGATGCCCTTCTCCACCGCCATGTGGGCGATGAGCGGGGTGGAGGAGGCCAGGGAGCCGTTGAAGACCACACGGATGACATGCTCGTCCGGCACCTGCGTGGCCGAGACGGCGTCCCCGTCCGGGAAGACCAGGCGCTTCGCGGCCTCCGACTTCGGATGGGCGAAGACCTCGCTCACCGCGCCGGTCTCCGCCACCACGCCCCCGTCCAGAATGGCCACGTGGCGGCAGACGCTCTCCACCACGCGCATCTGGTGGGTGATGAGCACCGCCGTGATGCCCGTGCGCTCGTTGATGGAGCGGATCAGCTCCAGGATGGAGGCGGTGGTGGTGGGGTCCAGGGCGCTGGTGGCTTCGTCGCAGAGCAGCACCTTGGGGTCCGTGGCCAGGGCCCGGGCAATGGCCACCCGCTGCTGCTGGCCCCCGGAGAGCTGGGCCGGATAGGCCCGGGCCTTGTCCGCCAGCCCCACAGTGTCCAGCAGCTCCATGGCCCGCTGCCGCTGCCACTTCCGCTCGCCCGCCAAACCGGAGAGCTTCAGCGGGAAGCAGACGTTTTCCAGACAGTTCCGCTGCATCAGCAGGTTGAAGCCCTGGAAGATCATCGTGATCTCCCGGCGCTTGATGCGCAGCTCCCGCTCGCTGAGCGCCCCCATGTCCACGCCGTCGATCACCACAGCGCCGGAGGTGGGCCGCTCCAGCATGTTGATGCAGCGCACCAGGGTGCTTTTGCCCGCGCCGCTCATGCCGATGATGCCGTAGACGTCCCCGTCCGGGATGCTCAGGGACACGTCCCGCAGGGCCGTCACCTGCCCCTCGGCGGTGGAAAAGACCTTCGTTACGTTTTTGATCTCTATCATATCGAAAAATCCCCCGAAAGCAGCGGAAACGCCGATTCGATTGCCCGCGTGGGTCGTCTCCTCGGCGTTTCCCTGTGTTCAGTTGCCGTGAAGCCTTACTTCAGCGCGTCCAGGTTGCTCTGTCTGCCGCCGTAGAAGCCCATGGGCTCCACGTGGATGGCGGCCACGGAGACCACATGGGTGCCGTTCTCGGCGTTGAAGTCGTCCAGATAGGGGACGTGCTGGAAGTAGTTGGCGTCCACCTCGCCGCTGTCCACCACGTTGTTCGGCTGGACGTAGTCGGTGAACTCCAGGATGGTCAGCTCAATGTCTTTGGCAGCCAGCAGGTCCTTGGCAATGGCCAGGATCTCGGCGTGGGGGGTGGGGGAGGCGGCCACGGTGACGGTCTGACCGGCTAGGGCCTCATAGTCCAGGTCCGGGTCGTAGCCGTCGGTGGGCGCGTCCACGGTGGAGACCACCGCGCCGTCATAGCGGGAGGCGATGAAGTCCGCCACCTGCTGGCTCTCCAGGGCGGCCACCAGGGCCAGGATCACGGGCTCAGATTCCCGGCCTTCCTTCACCGCCAGGATGTTGGCGTAGTAGGAGCCGGAGCCCTCCATGCCCAGGGCGTCCCGGGTGGGGTTCAGGCCGCCGTCCAGGGCGTAGTTGGAGTTGATGACCGCGTAGTCCACGTCCTTCAGGACGTTGGGCAGCTGGGCGGCCTCCACCTCGTTGAAGCTGATGTTCTTGGGGTTGCTGGCGATGTCCAGGGGCGTGGCGGTGATGCCCGCGCCCTCCTTGAGGGTGATGTAGCCCAGCTTCTCCAGCAGCAGCAGGGCCCGGGCCTCGTTGGTGGTGTCGTTGGGGATGGCGATGGTGACGCCGGCCTGGCTCTGGCCGCAGGCGGCCAGGGACGCCGTGAGGGCCAGCAGCAGCGCCAGGACGCAAAGGGTGGACAGCAGCTTTCTGTGTTTCATCTCGACATTTCCTTTCTTTGTTCATGTTTTTCAGCACCGGGGCGCACCCCGATTTATTATCATTATAGCGCCGGATGGTTCGGGACGCAAGGGGGATTTTGACTATGGATGTTCTCGCCGACCCGACCTATTTCATGGTGGTTCCAGTCGGAAACTTGCGTCTTCCTGCTATCAAGCTTACCGTAGGCACATTTCTACACTATGGATCGTTAGCTAGAACTCCAGGCAGCAAAACTGCTTATACAATGCAATGGGTATCCCATTGCAAAGCCGGAAGAATTGCGTTATACTGGAGGAAATCAAAGGGACGTTTTGCTGGAGAAATCGCATTTCTTTATCATCCGATACCAAAAAGCGGACAAAGCGACGAAAAAGAAAGGAGTATCTCATGAAAGCGGTTCGTAGAGTTTTCGCATTTCTCGTGACACTGGTGCTGGTACTGGGCTGCGCACCGACGACGCATGCGGCGGATAATCAGGCGCAGCATGCGGCGGAGTACCTTTATTCCATCGGTTTGTTTTTAGGTACAGGAACAGATGTCAGCGGAAAGCCGATTTTTGAGCTGGACCGGTCTCCCACCCGCGCCGAGGCAGTGACCATGCTGGTGCGGCTTTTGGGAAAAACAGCGGAAGCCACCGACGGGGACTGGAGCAGTCCTTTCACCGACGTTCCCGAATGGGCTGTACCCTATGTGGGCTATGCTTACGCTGAGGGCCTTACCATGGGCATCAGCGCTACAAAGTTCGGAAGCAACAGTCCTTCCACAGCAAGTATGTATATAACATTTGTATTGCGTGCCTTGGGCTACAGCAGTTCCTCCGACTTCCGCTGGGACGCGGCCTGGGAGCTGTCGGACCGGCTGGGCATCACGGACGGACGCTTCCGGGCAGACAGCGCTTTTACCCGTGGCGGAGTGGCCATCATCAGTGACAGCGCACTGGAAACAAAGTATAAGGGCAGAGATTGCACGTTGCTGGAAACTCTGGTGTCTGACGGAGCGCTTACTCGGATACAAGATCCGAGAAAAAGCATTGTAAGAATTGAACTTTCGAGTCAAGTATATCCTAACTCATCATATTATGACGAAGAATATCAGATGACATTTACAGGATATGAACGCGCAATTATCAGCGCCTACAACATTTATGGAGACCTTGTATGGAGTTATAAAACCCCGGAAGCTATTTGGACTGAAATGCCAGCATTTGGGGTACTTGGGAGAAAGGGCTTTAACTACTATTTTGTTGAGGGAACATCGGTTGTGTGTTTGGATGTAAAGACTGGAGCGGTATTATGGAAGAATAAAGACTATGCCGGAAGAGCATCAGGGTTTGCTTTTGGCGAAAACGTGCTTTATCTTTGCGGTCAATATGGACCGGACTTTTATGCGATCAGCTATGACGGAAAAACACTTGTAAGGATACAAGAATTTGATTCAAAGTACTATTGGGCAAGTAAAGTCGAATTGATAAATGGAACAGCTGCCGTTTACTTATATGGTGGAACCGAAGATTACGACAAACCAATTATTTGTTATGTTGACTTGAAGACATTTGAGTATTCATTTCATTGATGGTAGATGCCCCGTATCTTTTTATAAACTTATTCTAAAAATACCCTTCGGCGAACATCTCTCAATGTTCGCCGAAGGGTAAAACAGCCCTATCAATAATAATAGTATCGCTGACTGAATCAACCATTATCATATGCTCGGATAAACACTTCTCCATTCAAACCGAACGGCATCATAAAAGTATTCGCTTCTTGTTTCATCGCTGATATACAATGTTTCTGACTCGTTTCTATAGAAGCTTTGAAGCTCGTCTGATCCAACGGAAAACAGCCAATCAAAATGGTTTTCGGAGAGTTGATAGAAACTGTACGAGCCGGCATAGGCATTTGGACGAATTTCAGGGGAAACGATGATTGCGTTATGGTTTGGAGAGTATCTAAATGAACCGTATCCATAACAACTGTACACTTTTATTATATTACAATTACAATATGAAAAAACAAATGTTTGATACCAACCATCATGGTATTCTGTTTGCTGCATTAGCAGTTCTAGCGTCCCGTCATTGTTAATATCAAATATCGAATACTCATATAAATTGGGATTTAAACTATTATCACTAAGAAAGTTTAGATAACTTTTCGAACTCAGAAAGTTCTCCCATCTTTCTTGCGGTTTAAACTGCATAAATCTATATAAAAATGTAACAATATGTCCTCGGGTGCAGATAATACTTGGGGAAAACGTCGTTGCACTCGTTCCGGAAGTAATGCCCTGTTCTACCGCCCACATAACAGCTTGTGCATAGTCTGCGCTGGAAGAAATATCGAAAAACGGATTTCGACCTTGAAGGGGCTGTCCGGCAAGTCTCCATAAGAAAGATACCGTACTTGCTCGGGTACAGGGTGTATCACCACCAAAAACTTTCCCCGTTACCAATCCGTTTCGATAAGCCCATAAGGCTGGTTTATAAAAATAATCGCTGCTCTTCAAATCTGTGAACGGGTTGGAGATGTATACTTCAGGAGACCCGATCGCTCTCCATAGGAAAGTCAGAATCTGTGCATTGGTACATGTTTCATTTGGAGAGAAAGTGGTGCCAGAGGTACCGACCGTAATGCTGTTTTCCACGGCCCATTGAACACTCTGAGCGAACCAATCGTCCTCAGATACATCCGTGAAATGACCAACGGTTTTCCGGGTGCCTAAAGCTGAAATATACAGCTTCATATCGTCGGCTTCCCTGTTGCTTACACTTGCTTGAACAGAAGTTGAAAACATGGAAACACATAACGCGGCGACAAGCATAGTTAGAACGATGCTTTTCTTCGCTTTCATATGGTATCTCCTTTCAAATATAGAATGGTTTTAATCATTTAATAAATAATTATTACTACCTTCTAAATCTGTTTTCTAAAACTACTAGGCTCAGACCCTGTGCAGGAGTTGCCCCGCTCAGGGCGAAACCGGAAATACAGACAACGGTGTTGAGCGTTTTTTCAACACTTAACTCCACTGATAACATCAACATGTTACACAAGGCGGTATTACGCCGGTTTATTAATCTTCGATATAGAAAAAGGGCGAAAGTATGGATATCATAAAGCCACGGCGCAGGCACTTGGTTCTGCTGCGTTGAGTGTGTATGAGACACTTATCACAGGGGCATGGTGGGACAGAATCCCACTATGCCCTGCCGCTGATCGTGCTTTCTTTTACCTATCATAGCTGTAACAGGGAGGATGTGCAGAGGATGTGCAAAAGTTTTTTAGTATGTAAGTTTGGCAACACCTCACTGAAAATAGCTATGTGAAGTGCCAAGATGTGATATGGTAACAATAATATGAAAAACCGAATGGGCCTGTTCGTGTTCAGCGATGAGCTAAGACAAATGGGAAGGACAGGGGGGACCGGGAAACCGTCCCCCCGTCTTACTTTCAGTCCCAGAGAGAAACGAGCAGGTCGGTGTAGGCCGTGGGGTCCTCCACCGGCAGTCCGGCGATGAGCAGGGCCTGGTTGTAGAGGATCTCCGCGTACTTCTTCGCCTTCTCCGGCTCGGCGATGCGGGCGGCTTCCAGGCGGAGGAAGGCCGGGTGGGCGGTGTTCACCTCCAGGATGCGCTGGGCTTTCATGCCCATGTCCGGCTGCACGGCGTTGAAGTATTTCTCCATCTCAAAGCTGAGGCCCTGACCGCTGCTGAGGCAGACCGGGTGGGTCTTCAGGCGGGCGGAGGCCTTGACCTCGTTCACCCGCTGGCCCAGGCAGTCCTTGAGGAACCGGAAGGCCTCCTGGTGGGCCTCGGCCTCCTCCGGCTTGGCCTCGTCCAGCTCCAGGTCTCCGTCCAGGGCGGAGCGGAAGGGCTTGTCCTTGTAGTCCCGGAACATCTCGGCCAGGAAGTCGTCCACGCTGTCGGTGAAGTAGAGGATCTCCATCTTCCGCTCCCGCAGCAGCTCGGTCTGGGGCATGTGGTCAATGGCCTCCAGCTTGTCCCCGGTGGCGTAATAAATATACTTCTGCTCCGGCTGCATCCGGGCCACATACTCCGCCAGGGTCACCGGTTTCTGCTCGGTGGAGGAGTAGAACAGCAGCAGATCCTGCAGGGCTTCCTTCTTCGCGCCGTAGCGGTCCAGGGCCGCCACCTTGAGCTGGATGCCGAAGTTTTTCCAGAACTTCTCATACTCGTCCCGCTGGTCCCGGAGCATCCGCTCCAGCTCGGCCTTGATCTTCTTCTCCAGGTTGGTGGAGATGATCTTGAGCTGCCGGTCGTGCTGGAGCAGCTCGCGGGAGATGTTCAGGTTCAGGTCCGGGCTCTCCACTACGCCGCGCACGAAGTTGAACTGGTCGGGCAGCAGGTCGGCGCATTTGTCCATGATCATCACCCCGGCGCTGTACAGCTCCAGGCCGGGCTGGAAGTCCTCGGTGCCCCACTTGCCGGGCCGGGCGGAAGGGATGAACAGCAGGGCCTTGTAGGTGACGGCCCCCTCGACGGAGACGGTGATGACGCTCTGGGGCGGGGTGTACTCCCCGAAGTTGGTCTCATAGAACTCGTCGTACTCCTCTTTCGTGACCTCGCTTTTTCGCCGCTGCCACAGGGGGACCATGCTGTTCATGGTCTCGATCTCCTGTACGTCCTGATACTCCGGCTTGTCATCGGGGCTGCCCTCCACCCGGCGGGAGCGGGTGACCTCCATGCGGATGGGGAAGCGGATGTAGTCGCTGTACTTCCGCACCAGGCCCCGCAGCTCAAACTCCCGCAGATAGCGGCCATACTCGTCCGGCTCCTCCTCGCTGTCGGGCTTGATGTGCAAAATCACGTCCGTGCCCACGCTTGCGCGCTCCGCCGGCTCCACGGTGTAGCCGTCCACGCCGTCGCTGTCCCAGCGGTAAGCCTGCTCCGCGCCGTATTTGCGGCTGACCACCGTGATGTGGTCGCTGACCATAAAGGCGCTGTAAAAGCCCACGCCGAACTGGCCGATCACGTCCGTGTCGCCCTTGCCCTCCTCCAGCTGCTGGCGGAAGCGCAGCGTGCCGCTGTCGGCAATGACGCCCAGGTTGTGCTCCAGCTCCGATGCGTCCATGCCGATGCCGTTGTCGCTGACCGTCAGGGTCCGGGCCTCCTTGTCCACCGCCAGCCGGATCTCAAAGTCCTCCCGGCTCAGCCCCACGTTCTCGTCCGTCAGGCTGAGATAGGAGAGCTTGTCGATGGCGTCGGATGCGTTGGAGATCAGCTCCCGGAGGAAGATCTCCTTGTGCGTGTAGATGGAGTGGATCATCAGATCCAGCAGCCGCTGACTCTCCGCCTGAAACTGCTTCTTTTCACTCATATCCTTCGTGCCTCCCTTGGCAATGTTTTCATTCCTGCGTATTATAGCATTTTGCCAGAAAAACGCAAGAGCCGGAGAATGCGTCCATGGGGACGGCGCATGCGAAGAAAAGGACAAATGTCCTCAGAGTATGGACATCCATCCTTTTCTTTGTGCCTTTCGTGTGCGGCTCTGCGGCATGGATGTTCTTTTTACTCACGATGGGGGCCAAATTCATGGACGACGAAAACTTTCTCTCCCACCGGGGGATGGTGGAGCGGAACCACACGGACCGCAAGCAGCCCGTGTGGATGGTGGCGAAGGCCGCGGAGGGCTGAAGCTGCGCACACGTCAAAAAGAGTCCGCCGGAGGATAAACAATCCTCCGGCGGTTTTTTCCGTATTCTGCGGCGGCGGTGCGGGTTTTGCGCCAGGGCCAGAACCGCGGGAACGGTCACGCTCCCCGTTTCGCGCCGTCGCGTTCCGCGATCCTCCGCTCGCTCAGCGTGATTCGGGAAATGACGAACGCCCAAAAGACCGCCCGCTCCGCGTCGTCTGCGAGCCCGTTCGCCAGTTCGATCAACAGGGACGTGCGCTGGGTCTTTTGCCGAAAGCGGACGACCAGCAAAAACTGGGCCTTTTTCAGGACAGGCAGGATCTTTTCAAAAATCACCTGAAATTCCGCATCGTCCATTTCCAGGCCCATGCTGTCGCGGTGGAAATACGGAATGCGCAGATCCATCCAGAGCCGCATCAGGAAAGCGATCTGGTGTGCCTCGTCTGAAAACAGCAGGCTGTCACAGAGCTTTTCCCAAAGCGTATGATAGAAGTCCGCTTCCTGCGGATTCTTGGGGAGCAGGTTTCCCAGCACCTTGTCCGCGATGGCGTCCGCCTCCGTGAAACAATCCTCATCCGGCTGAGGCAGATTGCCGTCCCCGGAATCCGCCAAGATGGAAAGGTCGATCTCCTGAAGAAAAACGCGGAAATACCGTTCCTGTTCCGATTCCGGCTTCTGCTGCATCAGCTTCCAGACCTCCTGGCAAAACTCCCAGGGGCTGCGCTTGTGCTGCTCTGCCGTGCCGCGCAGGGCTTCTAAAATCATTTCATCGGTTTCGCTCATATCAAAATACTCCTAAAATATAATAGATTCATATTATGCAACATGGGAGGAGAGGAGATTAGAAAAACCAGAATATTTTTGCCGAACGTATTGCTTTCCTCTCAGGAGGTCACCCAGGAGGTCATTTTGAATCCCTTTCTGGCTTAAACCAGGTTTTTTCCCGAACACTTGAGACGACCGGTCTGTCCGGCTCGGCTGCATTTGCTTTGCAAGCTCCTGTGCCCGTTTTTCGACGGCGGCGTCGAATTCGGCCCGCAGTTCCTCAAGCTGTGCCTCCTGCTGGCGAACCTGCTCCGCAAGCTCCTGTGCCCGCTTTTCGGCGGCGTCGAATTCGGCCCGCTGTGCCTCGCGCTGTGCCTCCTGCCGGCAAAAATGCCGTCCAAGGTCGGTCACCTCATAACAGGTGTTGCGTCCCGTGCGTCTCGATCTGGCCAGACCGGTCTGGAGGATCTTCTTCATGAGATTGCTCAGGGCGCTGGGGGAGCTGTCCACCGCCTCCGCCAGGTCCCCGTGCCGCATTTCCCCATGCCGGTTCAGGCATTCCAGAATCTGGATCACCCGCTCGCTGGGCCGGGGGGTGGGTTCCTGCGCGGCCTGTGTCTGCGATGCGCCGTCCTCCAGCTGCGCCACCGTCTCCTGGGCGATGCGCAGACTCTCCTCCCGGTAATACAGCTTTTCCATCGCGTCCAGAAAGCCGTCCCGCCGCCCCACATGGTAGGCCGTGGAGAACAGCAGCGTGGGATTGCCGTCCTTGATGCGCTCGCTCTGCTGAAATTCGAGGTGGAGCGCTTGCTCAAAATCAGACGGCGCTGTCTCAAGCTTGGCTTTCCACAGCGCGTCGATGCGCTCCGTGACGTAATCCATCACCGTGCCGGATTCGCCGTTCCGGACGGCCAGTGCAAACTCCCTGTAAGTGTTCATAAAAATAACTCCAAATGATTGAAAAGGCTGTCGCTTGCTGTCACAGCGGGAACGGGACGCCGCAGGCCCAGCCGTGCAGCATCCGCGGCGTCTCGCCCCGGTATGGGATTCGGTATGGAAACGGGTTTGTCAGGGTCAGTGATAGATGTGACGGTAGGGTTCCACGGAGCCGGACAGTTCGGAGCCGTCCCATTTCAGATCAATGAGAAACAGACAGACGCCATCTGGACCGCACTTCCCGTTGCACTGCGGCTGAAAGTATGTTATCCGCTCTTCACTAAGCAGGGGACTTGCGACGAAGCCGACATAATTTGCCGGGCGTCCATCGCTGTATGCAGCGCCACAGGCGTTGCACCATACGGTATAGCAGCCGAATTCCTGCGTGCTGCCCCGCTGCAGAAACTGCGTCTTGCCAGGGGAGTAAGAGGGACAGAGCAGAAACGTAGCCCACAAGGTTTTCCGCATCAGATTCACATAGTCCGTCTCTTCAATGATATCGCGGCAGATGGGGAAAGCAAAGCGTCCCAGACCGGGAATATGTACCATGTGGATAACATGGTCCTGGCCCTGCAGGTCCTCCCGGTACCAAAGTTCATCTTCCTTTCTCTGACAGGGGAAAGGAAACTGCTTCTGCTGGACGCACTGGACGCGTTCCGGGCTGCTTCGGACGTACAGATCGTTGGTATGATCATGCCACCAGGTGGGCAGCAGAATCAGGCGGGGCAGCTTCTCTCCCAATGATTTTGCTGCCCTTGCAAGAACATTCGCCTCAGGAAGCGGATCTTCCAGTGCATCCGTAGCGGTGACGGTTTCTTTGCATCCATACATTTCGGGGAAGATGACGATATCCGCACCTTCGTTCCCCGCGGCCTCAATGTCCTTCAGGATCCGCCGGGCCAGCTGGTTGGTGCTGTCGCGGAACTGCACGGAAAAGCGCCGGTCCGGGTCGGCGGGAGTACCCAGATCGTAAAATGAGCACTCGTTAGGTGCGAGCGGCTGATTTGTCAGGGGCGACACCGCAATGGTGACCTTTTGCTTTTTCTGGATTTGATTTTCTTCATCATTAGAACCGGGAACATTCAGGACGCTGTGGCGCGCCCGATAGCTGCATTCGCCGATCTGGAGGTCGCCGGATTCATAATAATAGATGTTGCGGAGTTCCTCTCCGATGCCGGGCCGCCTGGCGCCGACAAAGTTCAACGCATTCTTTTGCTCCGGCTCACCGCTACTCGGCGGGCTGTAAATGCTCTGGATTTTGGGAAGAATGAAGATCCTGGTATCGCCCACGTTGCTGTTCAGGGACGTAAACTCTTTCGTACCGCCATTTGTGAGCTGTGTGTAAAAACTGGATTTGAGCAAGTCTGTTGTGCCGATCCGACGCTCCAACTCGAGAAGGACTTCCAGCAAATAATAGAAACGAACCTGCTCTGTCTTGCCAGTCGGCCAGGCTCGAAGCGCTCGCATCGTTTCCGGCGATATGCCGTTTGAAAGGAGCTTCTTGCCGTCCTGCTGCAGATCAGGGTGGTTGGAGATGAACTCCTTCGCCGCTTTCTCCACGTTGTCAGGACGGCGGCTGTTTCGTTTCCCCTCGTCATCGAACACTTCGCGGTTCAGACATTGTAATTGGAAAATCATTTCTGCTATGTCGTTAAACACGTTTGACGTTCCGGTTGTCGCCATAGTCATTCCCCCTTTCCCTTCGAATTATATCAGCTGCGCCGCCGCCCGTCAAGCAAATTCTTCACTTTTTGTTCATTTCGTGAAGCGTCGTGAACAATTCGCCCACGGGAACGCCCCGTGCGCCCCAAACGAGCGGCTGGGGACGCCGCCGGCGCGGCACCCCCAGCCATTCACCCAAAATACTTCTTCACAAACCCGATCTCCTCCACCCGGAACGCCCGCCCGCGCAGGTAGTTCAGCGCCCCGGCGTCGGTGGGGAAGTCGAAGCGCAGATAATAGGAGTAGAGCGCCTGGCCGTCGGTCTCGTCGTAGCGGCGGTTTTGGCGCTCGCTGCCGTATTTCCCGTCCCCCAGCAGGGGCCAGCCCGCGTGGGCCATCTGGGCGCGGATCTGGTGGGTCCGCCCGGTCAGCAGCGTACACTCCACCAGGCTCAGCCCGCCCCGGCTTTGCAGCACCCGGTAGTCTGTGACGGCCGTGCGCGCTCCCGGTTCCGGGCGCTCTTTGACATAGACCTGGTTGCGTTTCGCGTCCTTGAAGAGATAGCCCTCCAGCCGCCCCGCCGGGGGCTGGGGCCGCCCGTGTACCACGCAGAGATAGCGCTTTTCGATCTCCCGGTCCCGGATCTTTTCGTTCAGGATGCGCAGGGCCTCGGCGTTTTTCGCGGCGATGACGATGCCGCCGGTGTTGCGGTCGATGCGGTTGCACAGGGCCGGAGCGAAGGCGTGTTCCTCCCTTGGCCGCCATGCTCCCTTCTGGTAGGCGTAGGCCTGGATGTGGGCGATCAGGGTGTTGTAGTCCCACTTGCCCGCGCTGTGGCAGAGCACGCCGGGCTTTTTGTCCGCCAGCAGGATGTTTTCATCTTCATATACAATGTCCAGCTTTGGCGCGGCGATCTTCAGGTAGCTGTTCTCCTCCCGGGGGGCTTCAAAAAACTCGTCGTTGATGTACAGCTGCACCAGATCCCCGGCGTTCAGCCGCAGGTCCCGTTTGGCCCCGCGCCCGTTGACCTTGATGCGCTTGAGGCGGATGTACTTTTGCAGCAGCGACTCCGGCAGCAGCGGCACGGCCTTTCCCACAAAGCGGTCCAGCCGCTGGAGCGCGTCGTTGGCCCCGATGCGCAGTTCCTTCATGTCCGCGCCTCCCTCCCTTGGTGTTCCCTCCATGATAGGAGAAACGCGCCGGAAAGTCAACGGGGGCAGGGGGCGGGACGAAAAAATAATGGTTGACAAGCGCGGCCTCGTCCCCTATAATATCAAAGCGACTAATTGACAGCCGTGTATTTTGTGCGGACTTTTTCAAGAGGTAAGCTATGTGGCTGGATTTGAGCAGGATCATTGAGACTCCCGGCGCGTCGGTTCCCTTTGAGACGGAGCTGGACGCGGCGCTGCTGGCGTCGGACGCCATCGAGTCCTTCCCCGTGCCCCCCACAGCCCGGGGCCAGGTGGTCAACACCGCCGGACTGCTGGACCTCCACGCGACGATCCGGGGCCGGATGCGCTGCCGCTGCGACCGCTGCGGGACGGAGTTTGAACGGGAGCTGGAGCAGATTGTGGACCAGGCCCTGGCCGCCGACCTCCCGGAGGAAACGGACAGCGATGTGTTCCCGGTGACAGACAACGGCATCGACGTTTCCGAGCTGCTGGAGTCCTGCTTCCTCCTGGAGCGCGAGCTGAAAATCCTCTGCCGCCCGGACTGCCGGGGCCTATGCCCCCGCTGCGGCAAAAATTTGAACGACGGCCCCTGCGGCTGTCAGCCCAAGCGCGATCCAAGATTTGCTGTTCTGGAACAGCTTTTGGATAGATAAATGAAGATTTCACAGAATGCTGTTCTCGTTCAGCAGGGAAGTAGGAGGTAAATCAAGATGGCAGTTCCCAAGAGAAAAGTTTCCAAAGCGAGACGTGACAAGCGCAGAAGCAACGTGTGGAAGCTGGAGACGCCCAACATCGTCGCCTGCCCCAACTGCGGCGCCTATCATCTGCCCCACCGCGTTTGCAAGGCCTGCGGGATGTACAATGGCCGTCAGGTGCTGGCCGTTGACGCCGGGAAGTAATCGAAACGGAAAACCGGAGGCTGAAAGCGCCTCCGGTTTTGTTTCAGCGCGAGGGGAGACCCGCCCATGAAAAACATCGTCCGGCGCGCCGACCCCACGGGGCCGCTGCGCGGAAAAGTCCGGCCGGGCTGGGAGCTGCTGGCCATCAACGGCAAGCCCATCGCCGACGTGCTGGATTACAAATACTACTCCTATGACGCGCATCTGCTGATGCAGTTCCGCACGCCGGAGGGGAAAAACCGGCTGCTGCGGGTGAAAAAGCCGGAGGGCCTGGACCCCGGCCTGGAGTTCGAGACCTATCTGATGGACGCGCCCCGCTCCTGCGCCAACCGCTGCATCTTCTGCTTCATCGACCAGAACCCGCCGGGGATGCGCAAAAGCATTTATTTCAAAGACGACGACGCCCGGCTCAGCTTCCTGATGGGCTGCTACATCACCCTCACCAACCTGAGCGCCCGGGAGATCCAGCGCATCATCGACCTGCGCATTTCCCCCATCAACATCTCTGTCCACGCCACGGACCCGGACTTGCGGGTGGCCATGCTGGGCAACCGCCGGGCCGGGGAGCTGCTGGACGTGATGAAACGCTTCGCCGCGGCGGGCGTCACGATGAACTGCCAGATCGTCTGCTGCCCCGGCTGGAACGACGGGGCGGCGCTGGACCGCACCATGCTGGACCTGGCGGACCTGCACCCGGCGGTCCGCAGCGTCTCCATCGTGCCCGTGGGCCTGACCAAACACCGCCAGGGCCTCCCGGAGTTGCGGCCCTTCACCCCGGAGCTGGCCCGGGAGACCGTGGCCCAGGTGGAGCGCTTCGGCGACGGCTGCCGGGCGCGGCTGGGGGCGCGGGTCTTCTACTGCTCTGACGAGCTGTACATCCGGGGCGGGCTGCCCCTGCCGGAGGACGCGTTTTATGAGGGCTATCCCCAGCTGGAAAACGGCGTGGGGATGCTCAGGTTGCGGGAGACGGAGTTTTGCAGCGCTCTGAAGTTTGCCCAGGACGCGGACGGGGTACCCTTTTCCGTAGCCTGCGGCACCGACGAGGCCCCCTTTCTCCAGAAGTTGATGGAATTGGCAAAGGAGCGCGACCCCAAACTCGACGGGCGCGTCTGGCCCATCCGCAACGACTTCTACGGTGAGAGCATCACCGTCACCGGCCTCATCACCGGCGGCGACCTGATTGCCCAACTGAAAGACAAGGACCTGGGGGCGCGCCTGCTGATTTCCGAGAATATGCTCCGCCGGGAGGAACAGGACTTCCTGGACAGCGTCACCCGCGCCCAGGCGGAGGCGGCCCTGGGGCTGCCGGTCATCCCCGTCTCCGGCGACGGCGGCGCCCTGTGCGACGCCTTCTTCGGCGTCCTGCCGGAGATCCCGGTCCCCAAAGCGGACGCGGAGGACACGGAATATAACAAATACAACTGAGGGAGGCCCGGCCATGCGTCTGCTTTTTACCCTGGACCAGCGGGACTACGATCCCGCCGCGCCGCGCCTGGTCCGCCCCTCCGCCCGGGGCATCCTGATCCGCGGCGGCAAAATCGCCCTGGTGCATTCGCTGAAATACGACTACTACAAGTTCCCCGGCGGCGGCCTGGAGCCGGGAGAGCGCCCGGAGGACGCCCTGCTGCGCGAAGTGCGGGAGGAAGCGGGCCTGGCCGTCGCCCCGGAGAGCGTCCGTCCCTACGGCCTGGTGCGCCGCGTCCAGCGGGGCCGGATGGGGGAGACCTTCCAGCAGGACAATTACTATTATCTCTGCGCCCCGTCCGGGGAGACGCCGGGACAGGAGCTGGACGACTATGAGGCGGAGGAGGGCTTCACCCTGGCCTGGGTGGAGCCGGAGACCGCGCTGGAAGCCAACCGCAGCTCCCCCAAGCGGCAGGATCTGGGCGGCGTGATGCTGGAGCGGGAGTGCCGGGTGCTGGAACTGCTGCGCCGCGAAGGATATTTCCAGGAGGCCGCGCCATGCTGATCGCCGTACACTGCGCCGTCATCGCCCTGTTCCTGGTCCTGGCAGCCGTGTTTTTCCGGGGGAAGGGGACGGACCTGATCGCGGGCTATAACACCGCCTCCGCCTGGGAAAAGCGGCACACCGACGAGTGGAAGCTGACGCGCTTCCTGGGAAAGCTGATGCTGGCGCTGGCGGTCTGCTGGGTTCCGGTGCTGCTGAGTGCGGTGTTGCATGCCATGTGGCTGCTCTGGATCGGCCTTGCCCTGTTCCTGGCCGTCACCGTGGCCGGGGTCGTCTATGCCAACACCGGAAAACGCTTCTGGAAGCCATAAGGAGTGATCTGCCATGTCTAAACCCTTAGTGGCCATCGTCGGCCGCCCCAACGTGGGGAAATCGCTGCTGTTCAACCGCCTGGCCGGGCAGCGCCTCAGCATCGTGGAGGACAGCCCGGGCGTCACCCGGGACCGGCTCTACGCCGAATGCGAGTGGGCCGGACGCCGCTTCGATATTGTGGACACCGGCGGCATCGAGCCCAACACCGACAACGAGATATTGCTGTTCATGCGGGAACAGGCCAACATCGCCATCTCCGCAGCCGACGTGATCGTGCTGGTGACGGAGATCGCCACCGGCGTCACCGCCGCCGACGTGGACGTGGCGAACATGCTCCTGCGCAGCCGCAAGCCGGTGGTGCTGGTGGTGAACAAGGTGGACAACCCCAGCCGGGTGGACCCCACGCTGTACGAGTTCTACTCCCTGGGCCTGGGGGACCCCATCCCCATCTCCGCCGTCCACGGCCACGGCACCGGGGACATGCTGGACGCCTGTCTGCAATATTTCCCCCCCGAGGACGGCCAGCCGGAGGAGGACGACCGCGTCAAGGTCGCCATCATCGGCAAGCCCAACGTGGGCAAAAGCTCCCTGACCAACCTGATCGCCGGGGAGACCCGGGTCATCGTCAGCGACGTGGCGGGCACCACCCGGGACGCGGTGGACATGCGCATCGACAACGCCTTCGGCAAGTACACCTTCATTGACACGGCGGGCATCCGGCGGAAAAGCAAGGTGGAGGACCGGATCGAAAAGTTCTCCGTCATGCGCGCCCAGCTGGCCATCGACCGGGCCGACGTGTGCCTGATTTTGCTGGACGCCCGGGACGGCGTCACCGAGCAGGACACCAAGATCGCCGGTCTGGCCCACGCGGCGGGCAAGGCCAGCATCATCGTGGTGAACAAGTGGGACCTGGTGGAGAAGGAGACCGGCACCATGGAGAAGATGCGCCGGGAGGTGCTGCGGGACCTGAGCTTCATGCGCTACGCCCCGGTGCTGTTCATCTCCGCCGTCACGGGCCAGCGGGTCCAGCGCATCTTTGAGCTGATCAACTTCGTCAACGACCAGAGCGCCATGCGCATCACCACCGGAATGCTGAACGACGTGCTGGCCGACGCCCAGGCGCGGATGCAGCCCCCCTCCGACAAGGGCAAGCGCCTGAAGATCTATTATATGACCCAGACGGGCGTGAAGCCCCCCAACTTCGTGGTGTTCTGCAACCGGGCGGAGCTGTTCCACTTCTCCTATCAGCGCTATCTGGAAAACCAGATCCGCGCCGCCTTCGGGCTGGAGGGGACGCCCATCCGCCTGGTGATCCGACAGAAAGGGGAGAAAGAGGCATGAAGATCCTGCTTCTGGTGCTCAGCGCCGCCATCGCCTACGGCCTGGGCGGCATCAACGGGGCCATCGTGGCCTCCTGGATGACCCAGCACAAGGACGTGCGCAACTACGGCAGCGGCAACGCCGGGCTGACCAACTATTACCGCACCTTCGGCGCGGTGGGCGTGGCGCTGGTCATCGGCATCGACATCGTGAAGGGCGTGGTGGCCGTGCTGCTGGGCGGGGCGCTGCTGGGCATCGTGGGCCAGCCCACGGTGGGCAAGCTCTTTGCGGGCTTCTGCCTGGTCCTGGGCCACATGTACCCGGCCTTCCACCGCTTCAAGGGCGGCAAGGGCGTCCTCTGCGCCGCCGTCGTTGCCTTCGTGCTGGACTGGCGCATCGGCCTGAGCCTGATCGGGCTGTTCGCCCTGGTGGTCCTCCTGACCCGCTACGTCTCCCTGGGCAGCATCCTGGCCGCGCTGACCTTCCCCGTCCTGGTCTGGGCCTTCGGCTATACCGCCCTGGACGGCCTGCTGGTCCTGCTCACCGCCCTGCTGATCGTCGTCAAGCACGGCGAGAACATCCAGCGCCTGCTCCGGGGAACCGAGAGCAAGCTGAAATGGAAGAAGAGCGCCCAAGGCTGAGCCGGTCGGCGTTTACGTCCTCCGTCCCCCGCTGCGCTCCAGCGCGGGACGGAGGATTCGATCATACCGGGCCTGGAGATAGGTCTGGTAGAATTCCTTTTGCAAGTCTGTGATTCCCTGTACCCGGTCGATGAAGTCTTTGATCTGCGCCATGCCGATGCGCGGCACGATGCGTGCAAGGGCCTGATTGGCCTCTTCCTGCTGCGCGCTGATCAGGAAGTCATAGTAATTGAGCTTGCGCCCGTTGCGCTTGAGCGCGGAGGTGGGGAACTGGAAGACCCTGGCGTACAGTTCTTCCTCCTTGTCCAGCACCTTGCGCATGACTTTGTCGTCGGCCTGGGGCAAAAGACAGCTCCCACAGTCAAAGACCGGCGCGATCTCCGCTTCCTGCCGGGCGTCGTCGTAGAGAAAGCCCCAGTTTCCGTTGTGGCGGTCAAAGTTCCCCAGCAGCGCGTCCGTGACGAACATGTTCCAAAAGTGTTCCCGCAGCGCCGTGGGGGAGACCAGCTGCTGTTTGTCCATGGCGTCCAGCACGTCTGCCAGCTCCGTGCCGCTGCCGTTGCTGTCGGAGTCCAGCACCGTGTTTTTGATGGCACAAAAATCCAGCAGGCGTTTCCCGCCCGCTGTGAAATCCTTGCAGGCGCAGACGAGTTTTTCCTTCCCCTTGACGGCGTAGGTGCCCAGCATGGTTTCCTGTGCGCGGATGCCCAGAAGATTGAAGATGCTGCTGGCGATGTGTTCACTGATGCAGCTGTTGGTATAGGAAAGTTCCGTGGGCTTGCCCTTCCCGGAGGGCGGGAATTTCAGCATATAGGCCGCGCCCTCATACTCTACGGCGATCTTGCTGCCGTTGGCCCCGTTGTAGGCTCTGCCGGGGATCACCCTGCAAGCGCTAAAGTCGATCATACGCTCCCTCCAAACAGATACTTCTTCCGCAGATAATCCGCGTGTTCCGGCGTGATGCACCCGTCGCTGATCTCCGCCATGTTGATGCTGCCGTACAGTTCGCCCCACAGGCAGTCCAGGAGGCCGCTGTTTGATTTGACCCCCGCTTTGTAGGCGTCCAGGTCGTGCTGGAGGTAGTCGGGCAGCCCGTACTCATAGGCCAGCTCCCGCTCCGCCTGGCGCAGTCCGTCCTCCGTCAGCAGCTCCATGGAGACGCCCAGGGTCCTGGCCAGCTTGTACACGGTCTCCGCGGAACACTTCTCGATTCTGGTCTTCCCGCTGCAAATGTCGTTCAGGGTGGCATGGGGCACGCCGGACTCCAGCGCCAGCCGATACCGGCTCATCTCCCGCCGGGCCAGCAGTTCTTCGATCACCATCGCGTTCGCCTCCTTCGGGAACCATTCTATCGGTATGCCGAAATAAAATCAAGAGGTTTTGCTTTCCGTTGGCCCAGATCGGGCAAGCCTGGGACGGAGCCGGAGCATATTTCTTTGAAAAACGCTCTTTTTTCCCTTTGCGTTCCCCTTGTATTTTTTCCCGGAATAGATTAAGATAGGCAAGACATCCTGTATTCAGGGGGCGCGGGGCGCCCGCTGAGACCGGAGCGAGACTGCGACAGGAGCGATGCCGATGGAGACGCAATACCGCAAAATCTACAGCCCGGCTTTGGGGCGGGACATGGAGCTGAAGCTTTACGGCCACGCGGGCCGTCCCGTGCTCTATGTGCCCTGCCAGGACGGGCGCTTTTATGATTTTGAAAACTTCAAAATGACCGAGGTCTGGGCTCCCTGGCTGGAAAGCGGCCAGGTGACGGTCTGCGGGGTGGACACCCTGGACCGGGAGACCTGGAGCGACAGCGCCGGGGACCCGGCGCAGCGCATCCGGCGGCACGAACAGTGGATGGACCACCTCTTTTATGAAGTGGCCCCCATGCTGCTGGCGGAGCGGCCCACGGACAAAGGGATCATCGCCTTTGGCTGCTCCCTGGGGGCCACCCACGCGGCGAATCTGTTTTTCCGCCGCCCGGACCTCTTCGGCGGCCTGCTGGCCCTCAGCGGCATTTACACCGCCGCCTACGGCTTCGGAGACTACAGCGACGAACTGGTCTACCGCAACAGCCCGGTGGACTACCTGGCCGGAATGCCCGCCGACCACCCCTATGTGGCCCAATACAACCGGGGCCGGGGCATCGTGGTGGTGGGGCAGGGCCCCTGGGAGCAGCCGGAGACCACCTTCCGCCTGCGGGACATCTGCGCGGAAAAGGGCATCGGGGTCTGGGTGGACGTCTGGGGCTGGGACGTGGCCCACGACTGGGACTGGTGGTACAAACAGGCGGCCTATCACATCCCCCATCTGCTGGCCTGAGATAGAAAGCACGGACGGGCCTTCCCGTCCGCAAAGGAGAGAAAGAGAATGCGCAATTTCATATTCATCTCCCCCAACTTTCCCACCAACTACTGGCGCTTCTGCCGGGAACTGGCGGGCAACGGCCTGCGGGTGCTGGGCATCGGCGACCAGCCCTACGACGAGCTGCTGCCGGAGCTGCGGGAGAGCCTCAGCGAATACTACAGGGTTTCGACGCTGGAGAACTATGACGAGGTCTACCGGGCCGTGGGCTTTTTCATCGGCAAGTACGGGCGCATCGACTGGCTGGAGAGCAACAACGAATATTGGCTGGAGCGGGACGCCATGCTGCGCACCGATTACAATATCCGTTCCGGCTTCCAGACGGCGGACATGGCCCGGGTCAAGTTCAAGAGCGGCATGAAGGAATACTATCAGCGGGCGGGCATTCCCACGGCCCGCTGGCATATCGTGGAGGACCGGGCCGGGGCCCTGGCCTTTGCGGCGGAGGCGGGCTTCCCCCTCATCGTCAAGCCGGACAACGGGGTGGGGGCCAGCCAGACCTACAAGCTGAACAATCCGGACGAGCTGGAGGACTTCCTGCGCCGCCGGGACCCCAGCGTCCGCTTCATCATGGAGGAGTTCGTCGCCGCCGAGGTGAACAGCTACGACGCCATCTACGATTCCCAGGGCGAGCCGCTGTTCGAGACCGGCAACGTGACCCCGGAGTCCATCATGGACACCGTGAACAACGCGGACAACTCCATCTACTATATCGTGAAAGACCTGGCCGAGGACGTGCGCGCCGCCGGACGGGCCGCCGCGAAAAGCTTCGGCGTGCGCTCCCGCTTCATCCATTTCGAGTTCTTCCGCCTCACCGAGGACCAGCGCCTGGGGAAGCGGGGGGACGTGGTGGCGCTGGAGGTCAACATGCGCCCCTGCGGGGGCTTCTCCCCGGACATGATGAACTACGCCCACAGCACGGACGTGTACAAGATCTGGGCGGACATGATCGCCTTTGACCGCAGCGACAAGGCCCAGGGGGAGCACGGCTACTGTGCCTTCGCCGGACGGCGGGACGGCAAGGCCTTCTCCCTCAGCGACGGGGCGCTGGTGACGCGCTACGCCAGGGCGCTGCGCATGACCGGGCGCATCCCGGACGCCCTGGCCGACGCCATGGGCAACCGCTTTTTCATCGCCGTGTTCCCCACGAAAGAGGAGATGGAGGCCTTTTACGCCGACGCCCTGCGGGTGATCCCGGCGGAGTGAGCAGACAGAGAAAGGAGCGCTTTCACATGGGACTGTTTGAAAAGAAGTTTTGCGACATCTGCGGCGAGAAGATCGGCCTGTTCGGCACGCGGAAGCTGGAGGACGGCAAGATCTGCAGCCGCTGCGCCGGGAAGCTCTCCCCCTGGTTCGGCGAGCGGCGGCGCAGCACCCTGGAGGAGATCAAAGCGCAGCTGGCCTATCGGGAGGACAACCGCCGGCTTGTGGCGGAGTTTCACACCACCCGCAGCCTGGGCGGGCACACCCGGGTGCTGCTGGACGAGGACGCCCGGCGCTTCCTGGTGACCGAGGCGCGGGATCTGGCGGAGGCCAACCCGGACGTGCTGGACTACGCCCAGGTGACCGGCTGCGAGCTGGACATCGACGAACACCGCCAGGAGGAATACCGCCAGGTGGACGGCAAGAGCGTGTCCTACAACCCCCGGCGCTTTCGCTATTCCTATGACTTCTATGTGACCATCCGGGTCAACCACCGCTATTTCAACGAGATGCGCTTCCGCCTGAACAGCAGCAGCGTGGAGGTGGGCAGTCAGCCCATGGGCGCGGGCCTGGGCGGCTGGAGCCTCCACCGCCCCGGCGCGGGGGAGTATCAGCAGTACATCCAGATGGGCAACGAGATCAAGGAGGCCCTGACCCAGGCCCGGCAGGAGGCCCGGGAGGAGATCCAGGCCCAGAACGCCCCCAAGGCCGCTCGGGTCTGCCCCTTCTGCGGGGCCACCACCTTCCCGGACGCCTCGGGCCGCTGCGAATACTGCGGCAGTCCCGTGGGGGACGCATAAGACATAGAGGAGGAACGCGGGATGCAGGGACGGCTGCTGGACTGGCTGGTGCAGCGGGGCGAACTGAACCAGGCCGAGGCGGAGCGCGTGCGCCGGGAACAGCGCGCCAGCCGGAGACCCATCCGCGAGCTGCTGCTGGAGCGCACGGGCGTGTCGGAGGAGCGGCTGCTGGAGGCCCTGAGCGCGGTCTTCTCCCTGCCCACCGTCTGCCTGTATGAGCGGGAGATCCCGCCGGAGCTGCCGGGCCTGCTGCGCCCGGAGCTGCTGCGCAGCCATACGGTGATCCCCTTCGCCCTGGACCCGGCGGACGGCGGGACGCTCTGCGTGGCCATGAACGACCCCATGAACTTGCGGGGCCGGGACCTGGTGGAGATCGCCGCCCGCCGTCGCGTCCGCTGCTATCTGGCCACCACCAGCGACATCCTGATCGCCATCGACCGCTGCTGCGGCAGCGGGGAACTGCTGGAGGCCGCCGCCCGCTTTGCCGCCCCGGAGACGCCCTCCGCCGCCGGGGAGGACGCGGAGGTCAGCCGCTCCCCGGTGGTCATGCTGGTGCGCGGTCTGCTGGAGCAGGCGGTGCGCCGCCGGGCCAGCGACATCCACATCGAACCCACGGCGGAGCTTCTGCGCGTCCGCTTCCGGGTGGACGGGGTGCTGCAAAGCGTGGGGCGCTACGATCTGCGCCTTTTGAGCGCCGTGGTGGCCAGGGTCAAGATCCTCAGCGGCATGGACATCGCCGAAAAGCGCCGCCCCCAGGACGGGCGCTTTTCCATCGAGGTGGACCGGGCCGATTACGACATCCGCGTCTCCGTCCTGCCCACCGCCTGCGGGGAGAAGTGCGTCCTGCGCCTGGCCCCCAAGCAGTTTTTGCGCCGCAGCAAGGGTTCTCTGGGCTTCACGCCGGAGGAGCTGCGGCGCTTTGACCATATCCTCTCCCGGCCCAGCGGCGTGGTGCTGGTGACGGGGCCGACAGGTTCGGGGAAGTCCACCACCATGTACGCCGCCCTCAGCGAGCTGAACCGGGAGGAGCGCAACATCGTCACGGTGGAGGACCCCATCGAAAGCCGCCTGGACGGGGTCAACCAGGTGCAGGTGAACCCACGGGCCAGCCTGAGCTTTGCCGGGGCGCTGCGGGCGATACTGCGCCAGGACCCGGACATCATCATGATCGGCGAGATCCGCGACGGCGAGACGGCGGACATCGCCATCAAAGCCTCCATCACCGGCCACCTGGTCCTCAGCACCCTCCACACCAACGACGCGGCCAGCAGCGTGACCCGGCTGCTGGACATGGGGGTGGAGAGCTACCTGATCGCCGACGCCGTCAGCGGCATCATCGCCCAGCGCCTGGTGCGCCGCTTGTGCCGCCATTGCCGCCGCGCCCACACGCCCACGCCCGGCGAGGCGGCCTATCTTGGCCTGGACCCGGAGACGGCGGAGCGGACGGAGCTGTATGAACCGGCGGGCTGCCAGCGCTGCGGCGGCAGCGGCTATTATGAGCGCATCGGCGTCTATGAGATCCTGGAGCTGACGCCCAGGCTGCGGGAGATGATCGCCCGCCGCAGCGCCACGGAGGAACTGCGGCGGGAGGCCATGCGCCAGGGGATGCAGACCCTGTCCCAGAGCGTCCGCCGCCTGGTGCTGGAGGGGGTCACCTCCGTCCAGGAGATGCGCCGGGTCATCGCCGGGGACGGCGGCGCGCCGTCTGCGTGAGAAACAGGGGCGGGCCATGCGCTGGCCCGCCAGAGGGGTGGATGGACTTGCCCAGCTATCGTTATACCGCCGTGGACCGACAGGGCAGGCTGCTCCGCGCCCGGCTGGAGGCCCAAACGCCGGAGGAGGCCAGACGCCTCCTGCGGAGCCGGGGAGAGACTCTGCTGAAGCTGCGGGCCGGGCGGCGTCCGGGGTCTTCGCTGCGTATGCCGCTTTGGGGCAGACCGAAGGATCGGGAACTGTCCCTCTTTTGCCGCCAGTTCCGCTCCCTGCTCCGGGCCGGGGTGCCCATGCTGGAGGCGCAGCGGATTTTGGCGCAGCAGCTGGGCAACCGGCGGCTGCGGGCCGCCGTGCAGGCGGTGGGGACCGCGCTGGAACAGGGGGAGGCGCTGGCTGCGGCCATGGGGCGGCACAGCGGCGTCTTTTCGCCCATGTTCGTCAGCGTGGTGGCCTCCGGGGAGGCCTCCGGCAGGCTGGAGGAGGCCCTGGCGCGGATGGAGCGCTATTTCAGCCGCGCAGACCGCGCCCGCTCCGCCCTGGGGCGGGCGATGCTGTACCCGCTGCTCCTGCTGCTGGTCATGGCGGCGGTGCTGCTGGTGCTGCTGACGCAGGTGCTGCCCCGCTTTTTGCAGGTCTACACGGAGCTGGAGGCGGAAGTGCCCGGCGTGACCCGGCATCTGGCCGACTTCAGCACCTGGCTGGGCCGCTTCTGGTGGCTCCCGCTGTTGCTGCTGGCGGCGTTGGCGGCGCTTGTGCCGGTCCTGCGGCACAGTCCGTGGGGCCGGGCGCTGCTGGACCGGCTGCGGCGGCTGCCCTTGCTGCGGCGCTTTTCCGTCAGCGCGGACTGCGCCGCCCTTTGCCGGACCCTGGGGCTGCTGCTGTCCTCCGGGCTGGACCTGCCCGCCGCTCTGGACCTGAGCGCCGCCGCCCTGGGCCGGGGCGGCGGCGCGCTGCGCCGGGCCGGAAGTCTGGTGGCCCAGGGGAGGCGTCTCAGCGATGCCCTGGAAAGCGGCGGGGCGTTTCCGCCCCTGCTGTGTCATATGGTGGCCGCCGGAGAGGAATCCGGGGACCTGTGCGGGATGCTGGAGCGGACGGCGGAATACTACGACGAGGCGCTGGACCGGGCCACGGCAAAGCTGCTGGGGCTGCTGGAGCCGCTGGCGGTGCTGGGCGCGGCGGCGCTGGTGCTGCTGGTGATCCTGGCCGTCTTTCTGCCCATGCTGAACATGACTACCGCCTACGACCGCTATCTTTGAATCCATCTGTCAGGAAGGAACGCCGATGAAGAGACACCATGGCCGCTGCCTGGCCATCCAGATCGCCGCGGGGGAACTGCGCGTGGCGGGCTTTCGCTTTTCCGCAGGCGCGCCGGAGCTGTTCGCCAGCGCGGTGGAAGCCCTGCCCCAGGGGGCCGCGCTGGACGGGGAGCTGTTGGAGCCGGAGACGGTGGCGCGCATCCTCAGGCCGCTGCTGGAGCGGCCCGCGTTCCGCGGCGTCCGCCGGGCGGCCTTTTGTCTGTGCAGTTCCCAGATCCGCAGCGAGAGCGTCCTGGTCCCGCCGGTGGGGAAGCGGCGGCTGCGCCAGCTGCTGTACGCCAATCTGGACCTCTATTTCCCGGTCCGGCAGGAGGACTACGCCCTGGTCTGGGCGCCGGAACCGGCCCAGGGGCCGGAGCTGCGGCTCCGGGTCTGGGCCGCGCCCAAGCCGCTGCTGGCGGGCTATCTGCGCCTGGCGGCGGACTGCGGTCTGCACCTGGCGGCGCTGGACTACGGCTGCAACAGCCTCAGCCAGGCCGCCGGGGCGGAGCCGGAGGGCGCGGACAGCGCCCTGCTGCTGTATGCCGGGCGCGAGCAGCTGCTGCTGTGCTTCCGGCAGGACGGACGCGCCCTGCTCCAGCGGGTCCTGCCCCGGCGGGACGACGGGGGCGGAACCCTGGACGAGCTGGGGATGCTGCTGGACTACTGTGCCTCTCTCCACACCGGGGCGGCCCTGTCCGCCGTCCGCTGCGGCGGCGACACGGAGGAAGACTGTGCCGTGGCGGAGACCCTGGCCCTGCGCTGCGGCCTGTCGCCCCAGCCCTTGCGCTGCGGCGTGGAGACGGGCTGGGGCCTCTGCCTGGGCGCGGCCCAGGCCAGGCTGGACTTTGCCCCGGCGCTGCACGGACCGGGACGCTGGCCCGCCCTGCGGCGCTGGCTGCCCCCTGTTCTGGGCGGAGCGGCGCTGCTGGCCGCCGTCGCCCTCTGTCTGGGGGCGTGGGGGGCTTCCGACGCTGCGCTGCAAGCCCTGCGGACGCAGACGGAGCGCGCCGAGGCCCTGCTGCTCCCGCTGCGGGCGGAGGCAAAGGCCGCCCAGAGCGCCGAGGCGGCGGAGGCGGCGGAGCAGGAGGCATACAGCCATCTGCGCGCCGATCTGGAGACCCTCACCGCCGCGCTGCCCCTGCGCAGCGGGGCGCTGGGGGCGGCGCTGGAGGAACTGACGGCGGCGCTGCCGGAGGACTGCGCGCTCAGCTATCTGGGCGCGGAGGCGGCGCGGCTGTATGTGCAGTTGGCCTGTCCGGACAAGGCGGAGGCCGCCGCGGTTTTGACCCGGCTGCGTGACCTGGAGCGGGCGGAACTGCTGGCCGTCTCCGACCTGAGCCAGGGTCCCCAGGCGGGCGCGCCCCGCTTTTCTGAGGAGGACGCGGGGGCCTGGAGCGCCCGGTTTGCGGAGGCCCAGCGCAGCCTGGCCGGGGACGGACGGGTGTTTTTCACCCTGCAACTGGAGCTGCGGGCGGAAGAGGGGGCACCATCATGACGCGACTGGGGAAAAACTGGCCGTCGCTGCTGGGCCTGGCCCTGCTGCTGGGGGCGGCGGGGCTGCTCCTGCTGGGCTATCTGCCCGCCCGTGCTGCGCTGGCCCGGGAGGAAGCGGCGCTGCGCCAGCGCCTGGACATGGCGGAGCGGGAGGCGGCGCTGCGTCTGGCGGCTTTGGAAGACGGCGAACAGGCGGAACCGGCCTCGGACCCGGACGCCCCGCTGGAACGCCTGGCGGCCTGGTATCAGCGCCTGCCCGCCACGCTGCGGGAGGAAGAACAGATTGCCTTCGTTCTGGAGCTGGAAGCGCTGCTGGACACGGAGATCGCCTTCCGCTTCGGGACCTACCGCCCCCTGGCGGCCCTGCACGATGGCGCGGAGCTGGGCGCGCTGCGGCTGGACCTCCAGTTGGAGACGGACGCGGCGGGTCTGGCGGCGCTGCTGCGGCATCTGGAGGAAGGGGAGCGCCCCGTCACCGTCCACAGTCTGGCTTTGCGGACGGAGCGGGGAAGCTATGCGGGGGATCTGGCCCTGGACTGCTATCTCCTGCGCCCGGCGGGGGAAACGGAGTGAAGCGCGTGCGAAAGCGGATCGGCGCGGCGGGGTTTGGCCTGCTGGAAGTCATCGTGGCCATCGCCGTGCTGGGCGTGGTGGCGGCGGCGGTGAGCGGGAGCCTGGCCGCCGCGCTGCGGACCAATGCCCGGGCGGAGGCCAGGACCCAGGCGGAGCTGGCGGTCCTGCGGGCGTCGGCGCGGCTGCGGACGGCGGGCTACGCGCCGGGGGATGCGTACCCGGAGGTGGAACTTTCCGCCGCGCCGGACGCGGCGGAAACGGCGGACGGGACCGTCCGCGTGCTGGGCTACGCCGTGGAAGTGCGCAGCAGCGACCCGGCCTGGCGGGACGGTACGGCGGTCACGGTCTACGCCCCCGCCCGGACGGAGGGCGCGCCGTGAAGCGCCATCGTGCGGGCTATGTGCTGGCCCTGGTGTTGGGGGTGACGCTGGTGCTGGTCTCTTCCGTCTCCCTGCTGGCGCTGCGCCTGGGGGCGGGTCTCCGGGCGGAAGGGGGACAGCTGGCACGGCTGCGGCGGGACGCGGCCACGGGGGCGGTGGCGGAGCGCTTTTACTGGCACCTGCACGCCCAGGAGGGCCGCGTCCTGCCGGAGGAGGCTTCGCTGCTGACCTGGCTGGAAGCCTTTGCAGAAGATTATAGCGGGGAAGTGGAGCCGCCCCTGTCCTGTGCGGTGCGCTGTGCCGGGCTGGAGCCGGACAGCGTGGACGCGGAAGTGCTGGTGGAGCTGCGGGAGCCGGGCCAGCCCCCGGCGAGCCTGCATACGGTGATTCGGGTGGAGGCGGAGCCCATCGAGCCGGAACCTGTGCCCGAAGCGGCGGAAGCGCCGGAGGAAACTGGGGAAGCGCAGCCGGAACCGGACAGCGGCGGGGCCGTTCTCGTCCGGGTGTCCTGGGTCTCGTATCAGCCCGGTTAGGAGGCCGCGAAACGGGATGGAACAAGCAAAAAAAGCCCGCCGCCGGAGCGCCAGCGGGGGCGCGACGCTGGTGGAACTGCTGGCGGCGGCCCTCTGCGCGTCCCTGGTGGCCCTGGGCGCGGCCCATCTGCTGCTGGCCACGCTGCGCTCCGAGCTGGCGCTGGACACGGGGCTGCGCCTGAGACGGGAGGCGGGGGTCCTCTTTCGCGCCGTGGAGCGCTGGACGGAGACCGGGGACTTCCAGGCCCTCTCCCGGGACGGCGCGGACTGGGCGCTGCTGCGGGAAGACCGGCCCCTCCTGCGCTACGAGGCCGCGTCCCACAGCCTCCTGATCGGAGACCGGCCCGTCTACGCCCACCCGGCCCTGGAAGCCGAAGCGGAGCTGGAAGCGCCGAATCTGTTGAAGCTGACGCTGCGGCAGGGCCAGCGCTGCTACGTCATGGAGTTTTCCTGCCGCTTCCCGCCGGAGCCGCCGTCCTGACTGTGACAGGACAGATGCAGGAAGCTACACAAGATTTCTTACAGCTTTTAACTGAATTATAACAAAGCTAGACTACCCTTGTCAAATCTATTTTCAAGGTGGTCCTATCCATGGAACAGTTCGGAACGATCCGGATCAAACTGGCGGAGCTGCTGGAAGCCCGGGGCCTCAGCAAAAACAAACTGAGCCACCGGGCGGAGATGCAGCGGACGCAGCTCAACCATTATTGCAACAACACCATCACCCGCCTGGACATCGACGTGCTGGCCCGGCTGTGTACGGTCCTGGACTGCGGGATCGACGAGCTTTTGGAGTTCGTCCCGCCCGGCGGCGACTGACGCCCCCTGCCAAAGCGAAAAGGCAAGCCCCTTCCCCCAAGATGCGGGATCTCTCCAAGAGATCCTCCACATCATGCAGGGAAGGGGCTTGCTCCTTCCGCAGATATGCGCTGGCCGCAGTCATTCCAGCCAGTCCAGAATCACCTTCCACGCCTCCACCAGCCGCGCAAAGCTCCAGGCCGCGTTGGCCGGACTGGTGGAGGGCAGATACCGCGCCTCCAGCCCCGTCAAAGGCCGCTGCCAGCGCCGATACACCCGCTCCGCCGCCGCGCCGTTGACGAATACCGCCCGGATGTCGGCTGCGCGCAGGATGCGCGGCAGGTCGGTGGGGACGGCGTTGCGGATGGAGCTGTCGCTGCTGCCCACAATGTCGCATTCTTCAATCGCGTCCCAGAGGGCCACGCCCCGCCGCAGGGCCAGGGCGCGCTTTTCCTCCACGGTCCGGGGCGTCGGCTCGTCCAGCACCGCGGCCAGCACCGGCCAGAAGCGGTTGCGGGGGTGGCCGTAGTAAAACTGCTGCGCCCGGCTCATGGCGGAGGGGAAGGAGCCCAGGATCAGCACCCGGGAGTGCCCATCATAGACCGGGCCGAAGCCGTGGCGCAGGTGCTGCGCCGCGCTCACAGGGCCTCGGCCATGTCGTAGATCATGCGCTCGGTCTTCTCCCAGCCCAGGCAGGCGTCGGTGATGGACTTGCCGTAGACCCCTTCGCCGATCTTCTGTGCCCCGTCTTCGATGTAGCTTTCCACCATGAAGCCCTTCACCAGGCGCGCCACGTCGCCGTTCCAGCGGCGGCAGCTCAGCACCTCCCGGAGGATGCGGGGCTGCTCCAGCGGGTTCTTGCCGCTGTTGGCGTGGTTGCAGTCCACGATCACAGAGGGGTTTGCAAGCCCCATCTTGGCGTACAGGGCGGACAGGCGGGCCAGGTCCTCATAGTGGTAGTTGGACATGGGGGCGCCGTGCTTGTCCGTGTAGCCCCGGAGAATGGCGTGGGCGTATGGGTTGCCGGGGGTCTCCGCCTCCATGCCGCGGTAGAGGAAGGTGTGGGGGCGCTGGGCGGCCAGGATCGCGTTCATCATCACGCTGATGTCGCCGCCGGTGGGGTTCTTCATGCCCACGGGCACCTCCAGACCGCTGGCGGTCAGGCGGTGCTGCTGGTTTTCCACGCTCCTGGCCCCCACGGCCACATAGGCCAGCAGGTCGTCCAGATAGGCGTGGTTTTCCGGGTAGAGCATCTCGTCGGCGCAGGTGAAGCCGGTCTCCGCCACGGCGCGCATGTGCATCTTGCGGACGGCCAGCAGGCCCTTCATCATGTCGGTGCGGGCCTCCGGGTCCGGCTGGTGCAGGGGGCCCATGTAGCCCTCCCCGGTGGTGCGGGGCTTGCCGGTGTAGATGCGCGGCACGATGAAGATCCGCTCCGCCACCGCCTCCTGCACCCGGCGCAGCCGGGCGATGTAGTCCAGCACCGCCTCCTCGTTGTCCGCCGAGCAGGGCCCGACGATCAGCAGCAGCCGGGGGTCCTCCCCCCGGAAAATGGCCTGGAGCGCCTCGATGCGCGCTTGCACCGTTTCGGCGATCTCCGGCGTGACGGGGTACCGGGCCTTGATCTCCTCCGGGGTGCTGACAGCATGATGGTATATCATGTTCATGGTCTTATGTTCCTTTCTTGTTCCGGTCAAACAGCGCCCTTCGGGAGGTGCTCAGGCGCATTTTCTCCCGCAGGCCCTCCCGGTCGTCCGCCGCGATCATGGCCCGCAGCGCCCGGAACTGGTCGGCGAAGGCGTCCATCTCCCGCAGCAGGGCGTCCTTGTTGCGCAAAAACAGCTCGCTCCACATCTCGTCGTTGATGCGGGCGATGCGGGTCAGGTCCCGAAAGCTGTCGCCGGTGTAGTTCACCAGCTCCGGGTTGTCGTTGCAGGTCATCAGGGCCACGGCGATGCAGTGGGTGAGCTGGCTGACGAAGCCGATCATCTCGTCGTGTTCCTCCGGGGAGAGGACGGAGACCTTCCGGCAGCCCAGCAGCCGCCCCAGCCCCGCGCACCAGGCCACGGCCTCCGGGCTGTTGCGCGGCGTGGGGGTGATTAGGAAGTTGGCCCCGTGGAAGATGCGCTCGTCGCTGTTGCGCACGCCGTAGACCTCCCGCCCGGCCATGGGGTGGGAGGCGATGAACTCCAGGTCCGGCCGCAGCATGGCCTGGATGTCATAGACGATGCTGCCCTTCACGCCGGTCACGTCGGTGAGCAGCGCGCCGGGCTTCAAAAGCTGCTGGTTATCCCGCAGCCAGTCCAGCAGCACGCCGGGATAGAGGGCGAAGATCACCGCGTCCGCGCCGCCGATGAGCGCTGCGTCCGGCTCCGTCGCGCCCGCGTCGATGAGGCCCTCGGCCAGGGCGTAGTCGATGGTGGAGCGGCTGCGGCTGACGGCGCTGACGCGGTAGCCCAGACGCTTGAGGGCGCGGGCATAGCTGCCCCCCATGAGGCCCAGGCCCACGATCAGAATCTCGCTGTCACTGATCCATTTCATATTCTGTCACCTCAATTCCAAGCTGCCGCAAGCGGACAAAAAAGTCGGGAAAGCTCTTGCGCACCGCCTCCGCGCCCCGGATGCGCCCGCCCACCCGGGTACACAGCACGGCCAGGGCCATGACGATCCGGTGGTCGTTGTGGCCGTCCAGCGGCGCGGTTGGGGGGCGGAGCGCGCCGGGCAGGACGGTGAAGGCGTTTTCCTCCAAGCGTGTCTCCACGCCGAATTTGGCCAGTTCCTGGGCCATGGCGGCGGCCCGGTCGCTCTCCTTGAGCCGCAGCCGCGCCGTGCCGGTGAAGCGCCCGCCCCCGCGCAGGGCGGCATAGGCAAACAGCACCGGCCCCAGGTCCGGGCAGTCCCGCAGGTCGCAGGGCTCCCCGCGCCGAATCCGATCAAAATAGGCTTTGCACACCCGGTCCCCCTGCAAGCTCTCCGGGTCCAGCCCCTCCACGGGCACGCCCAGGGCCAGGAAGAAGGCCGCGTTGCTCCAGTCCCCCTCCACGCGGAGATTCCGGGGGGCATAGCGCTGGCTGCCGGAAACGTACAAGGAGGTCTCACCGGCCCAGCCCGCCCGGACGCCGAAGGCCCGCAGGGCCGCCAGCGTCAGTTCGATGTAGCTCCGGCTCTCCACGGGTGGGCTCAGCACGATCTCGCTGTCCCCATCCAGCAGCGGCAGGGCAAACAGCAGTCCGCTGACGAACTGGCTGCTCACGTCGCCGGGCAGGGAAAAGAGCCCCGGCCGCAGCGGGCCACGGACGCAAATCTCCGCTCCCTCCCGGATATAATCCAGGCCCCGCGCCCGGCACAGGTCCTCATAGACCGTCATGGGCCGCTCCGGAAGCCGCCCGGCGCAGGTCAGCCGGGCCGGGGAACCGGACAGCAGACACAGGGGCAGGAAAAAGCGCAGGGTGCTGCCGCTCTCCCGGCAGGGGAGGGGGGAGGCCCCGGCAAAGCGCCGGGGGTCCGCACCGCAGACGCGCAGGGCGTCCCCCTCCCGCTGCCAGTCGGCCCCCAGGGCGCGCAGACAGTCCAGGGTGGCGGCCACGTCCTCGCTGAACTGGACGCCGGAGATATGGCTTTCCCCCGCCGCCAGCCCGGCGCAGAGGAGCAGCCGGTGGGCCATGCTCTTGCTGGGCGGCGCAGCCACGGACCCCACGGGCGCGCCGGGGTGAATCGTCACGGTCATGCCTGTGCCCGCTCCAGCAGCAGGTCCATGGCCTCCAGGTAGCCGTTGGTGCCGTGGCCGGAGATGGTGGCCAGGCAGGCTGCCCGGATGTAGCTGACAGAGCGAAACGGCTCCCGGCTGTCCACGTCGGAGATGTGGACCTCCACGGTGGGGACGCCCACGGCCTTCACCGCGTCCAGCAGGGCGATGCTGGTGTGGGTGTAGGCGCCGGGGTTGATGACGATGCCGTCCGCGTCGCCGAAAGCGCCCTGGATGGCGTCCACCAGGTCCCCTTCGTGGTTGGACTGGTAGAACTCCACCTCCGCGCCCCGTTCCGCCGCGTGGGCGGCGATGCGCGCACAGAGGCTGTCGTAGGTCTCCCGGCCATAGATGGCCGGTTCCCGCAGCCCCAGCAGGTTCAGGTTGGGTCCGTTGAGAATGAGCAGTTTCATGGTTTTGTTCCTCCCGTTCAGGTTCGGACGGCGTTCATGCGCACCTTCTCAGCGTACATGGCCTGGTCGGCGCGGACGTACACGTCCTCCACGGTCTTGTCCTCCCCCGGACGGTAGAGCGCCACGCCGATGGCGATGGAGATCTTCTCCCAGGGAGCGGCGCTGGGGTTTTCCTCGGTTTTGCGCATCTCGTCCGCCGCCCGGCCCAGCAGCTCCTCCCGGTTGGCATAGTCGCGCCCGGTCAGGACGATGACGAACTCGTCCCCGCCCACCCGGAAGACCGGGGAATGGTGGAAGATGTTGCACAGCAGGGCGCAGCTGGCCTTGAGGTAGCTGTCGCCTTTTTCGTGGCCGTAGCTGTCGTTCATGCGCTTGAGGTGGTTGCAGTCGGCCATGATGATGGCGTATTCCAGCGTCTCGGTCTGCATCTTGTGCAGCAGGTCTTTGGCGTAATTGGTATAGGCCACCTTGTTGCCCACATGGGTGAGGCCGTCCTTGTGGGCCAGGGTGTTCAGCCGCGCCAGTTCCGTCTGGGTGCTGAGCATCTTTTGCACGGAGTCGCGCATGTCCTGGCTCATTTTCAGCACGGCGTCGGAGAGGGACTCCACTTCGTTGCCCGTGTGCAGTTCCGGCACCCGGAGCACCAGCGCCTCCGGGTCATCGTGCCGGTGACTGGAGGCGGCGAAGTCCGCCACGGCCGCCTCCAGCTTTTCGATGGGGCGGGTGATGTTGGCGTCGGCCCAGAGGATGAACAGCAGGGTGAACAGCACGCCCAGCGCCAGGGTGACGCCCACGGTGGTGAAGGTCTGGGCGCGCAGGCTGCTGTGGATCTCCTGGATGTCCACGTCCATGCACAGCGCGGCGATCTTGTTGCCGTCGGAATCGTAGAGCGGCAGCAGCCCCGTGTAGTCGTCGCCCCACTCGCTGACCTCTTCAAAGAAGCTGAGCTGTCCGCTTTCGTAGGCCCGCAGGTACTTCCGGGCGGTCTCCGGGGAATAGGAGTCCCCGGTCAGGTCGCCCAGCTGCACCAGTTGATCCGGGATCGTCTCATATTCCTCCCGGCTCATGGCGGCGATGACGTTCCGGATGTTGTCCACGGGCTCGTCGCTCAGGGGGATGATGATGTAGAGAAAGTGCAGCTCCAGATTGTCCTTGATCCCGTCCAGGAAGCCCTGCAGCGCCCGGTAGCCCTCGGAGACCTGGCCGCTGCGGATGCACGCGGCCAGATCGTCCGTGTCGATGCCCGAGGCGGTATAGCGCAGGATGTTTTCGATGTAGGACTCATAATGGCTGTATTGCATCCGCCTGTCGTTCCAGTAGTTCAACAGACTCAGCACTAGGCACAGAACGGCGATCAGCAGGATACAGCCCTGCAGGACGCTCTGTTTCAGCGGTTTTCTGATTCGTTTCATGAATCGCAGCCCATCCTCTCAGTCATTGCGCCAAAGTTGCAATATGTGCTCCGCCGTCTCCTCCGGGGAGCCGCTCACGTCGATGCGCGCATCCGCCGCCGCCCGGTAGACGGGCAGCCGGGCCTCGTACAGGGCCCGCAGCTTTTCGATGTTGTCCGCCAGGGGCCGGTCCCCGGTGGGGACCAGGTCGGCCAGCGGGCGGTCCAGCAGCAGGAGCAGCCCGTTTTGCCGCAGCGCCGCCCGGTTTTCCGCCCGCAGCACCGCGCCGCCCCCGGTGGCCAGGATGCGCCCGCCGGTGGCGCCCAGGTCCCGCAGCACGGCGCTCTCCCGGTCCCGGAACCCGGCTTCCCCCTCGGCCTGGAAGATCTCCGGGATGCTCCGCCCGGCCCGGGCGGCGATGACTTCATCCGTATCGACGAAGGGCCGCCCGGTCCGCGCCGCCAGCAGCCGCCCCAGGGTGGTCTTGCCGCTGCCGGGCATCCCGATCAGCACCAGGTTTTGCTTTTCCGTCAGCACTTCCCGGAAGATGCGCTCGGCCGTGTCCTCCGGCAGCGTCGCTCCGGTGAAGGCCTCCGCCGCCAGCACCGCCTGGGTCACCAGCATGAAAAGGCCGTTGGCGCATTTCAGCCCCAGGGCGGCGGCCCGCTGGGTCAGGCGGGTGCGCAGGGGGTTGTAGATCACGTCTACCACGCCCTCCAGAGCAGGGAAGCGCGCCGGGTCGATGGGCATGGCCTCCGTTTTCGGGTACATGCCGCAGGGGGTGGTGTTGAGCAGCACTTGCGCGTCCGGGTGCTCCGCCACGGCGCTTTCATAGGAGATGGCCCCCTCCCGTCCGCTGCGGCTGACCCGCAGGACCGTCCCGGCCCCCGCGTCCTTTGCCACGGCCCTGGCCGTCAGGCTGGTGCCGCCGGTGCCCAGAATCAGCACCTTTTTCCCGCGCAGGTCCAGCCCCGTCCGCCGCAGCAGCGCCGCCAGCCCGCCGTAGTCCGTGTTGTCGCCCAGCAGCCGCCCGTTTCGGTTCACAATGGTGTTCACCGCGCCGATGGCTTTGGCCCGCTCGCTCAGTTCGTCCAGCCAGGGGATCACCGTCTGCTTGTAGGGGATCGTGACGTTCACGCCCCCGAAGTCCCGCCGGGCCAGGAAGTCCCCCAGCTCCGCCGGGGCCAGCTCGATCAGCTCATAGCGGTACAGGCCCAGCCGCTCGTGGATCTCTTTGGAAAAGCTGTGGGGCAGATGTTCTCCCAACAGACCGTATCTCATGTCCCTTCACCTCCCAGCCAGTCGGTGCCGTAGCGCAGCGCCAGCGCGTCGCAGAGCACCAGGGCGCAGACGCTGTCCGCCACCACCCGCGCCCGGTGGACAATGGCGGGGTCGTGCCGCCCGCGCAATTGCAGCACGGCCTCCTGGCCCCGCAGGAAGTCCACCGTCTCCTGGGGCTTGTAAATGGAGGGGGTGGGCTTGACGGCGCAGCGGATGCGCAGCGGGCTCCCGTTGCTGATGCCGCCGTTGACGCCGCCGTTGCGGTTGGTTTTTGTGAAAATGCGCCCCTCCGGGTCCAGGGCAAAGGCGTCGTTGGCCTGGCTGCCCCGCAGCGCGCTGAGGCCGAAGCCGTCCCCGAACTCCACGCCCTTCACGGCGGGGATGGAGAACAGGGCGTGGGCCAGCAGCCCCTCCAGCGTGTCGAACCAGGGTTCTCCCACCCCGGCGGGCAGGCCCAGGACCAGCGTCTCCAGCACGCCGCCCACGCTGTCCCCCTCGGCGGCGGCCTGGGCGATGACCGTGCGCATCCGCTCCCCCGCCGCCTCGTCCAGCACGGCAAAGGCTTTTTCGTTCAATGCGGCGATATCGCCTGCGCCGTCTTCAAACTCCCGGTCGGCCACGCCGCCGCAGCGGGCGATGTGGCTGCCGATGAGAATCCCCCGCCGCCGCAGCGCCGTCAGGCACACCGCCCCGGCGGCCACCAGCGCGGCGGTGACCCGCCCGGAGAAGTGGCCCCCGCCCCGGTAGTCCTCATAGCCGTGATACTTCAGCCAGGCCGTGTAGTCGGCGTGGCCGGGCCGGGCCAGGGCGCGGGTGGCGGCGTAGTCCCGGCTGCGGGTGTCCGCGTTGGGGATCAGGATGCACAGCGGGGTCCCGGTGGTCTTTCCCTCGAACGCGCCGCTGACGATCTGAAATGCGTCCGCCTCCCGCCGGGCCGTGGAGATGCGCCCCGCCGGGCGGCGCAGCTCCAGCTGATGGGCGATGTAGTCCGTCTCCACCGGAATGCCCGGGGCCAGCCCATCCAGCACGGCCCCCAGCATGGCCCCGTGGCTCTCTCCAAAGAGCGTCAGACTGACGCTGCTGCCGATGCTGTTTTTCATGGCCGCACCGCCTGTGAGTCAATGGGGACGGTTCTTTTTGACTCATTTTGCCGCAGCACCAGCGCGATGCGGTCCCGCAGGTCCTCCGCCGTCATGTGCGCGAAGCGGAAGGACCCCGGCGCGTCCACCAGCACGGCGGAGACGGTCCCGCCCACGGCCTTTTTGTCGTGGAGCGCGGCGGCCAGCACCCGCTCCGGGTCCAGATCGCAGCCCGTGGGCAGCGCCAGCCGCTCCAGCACGGCCTCCAGCCGCGCCCGGAGCGCCGGGGGACACATGGGCAGCATTCCCAGCGCCACGCACTCCCCGTGCCGCAGCGCCCCCTCCGCCGCCGCCTCGATGCCGTGGCCGACGGTGTGGCCGAAGTTGAGGCATTTCCGCAGCCCCTGCTCCCGCTCGTCGGCGGCCACCACCCTGGCCTTCTCCCGCAGGGAGGCGAAGATAATGTCATCCAAATGGGACATGGGGTCCCCGGCCTCGAACAGCGCAAAGAGTTCCGCGTCGGCGATTAGGCCCATCTTCACCGCCTCCGCCAGCCCGGCGGAGATGTCCCGCCGGGGCAGGGTGGAGAGGGTCTCCGTGTCGATCAGCACGCCCCGGGGCTGGTGAAAGGCCCCCACGATGTTCTTCACCCCCGCCAGATTCACCGCCGTCTTGCCGCCCACGGAGGAGTCCACCTGGGCCAGCACGGTGGTGGGGATGTTGAAAAAGTCAATGCCGCGCATATAGCAGGCGGCGGCGAAGCCGGCCAGGTCGCCCACCACGCCCCCGCCCACGGCGCAGACCGCGTCGGCGCGGGTGAAGTCCTGCTCCAGCATGGTTTTCAGCAGCCGCTCCAGCACGGCCAGGCTTTTGCTCCCCTCCCCCACGGGGACAGTGAACACATGGGGCTGACGGCACTGGGCCGCCACGGCAGCGGCATATTCCTGCGGCACCCCGGCGTCCGTGACCACCAGCACCCGCCGGTTCAGATCCAGCAGCTCCCCGGCATGGCGCAAACAGCCGGGCCGGAGCGTCACCTCATAGCTTCGCTCCCCCAGACGGACAGGCAGGATCATGGCCTTTTCCTCCTTTTTTCGATGAAACAGACGCAAAATATGCACGACTGTATACTATTCCACTTTAATCTACTACGTTATCACAAGGGGGGCTGGAAGTCAAGAAAGAGAATGGCATCTTGACCGATCCGGTGTAAGTTTGTCCATGATGGGTGACACTTCATTGACAAACCTGCATGTTTTGCACACGGCTCTCCTGACATGCGCCTTGCCAAGCCCGACAGAACGTGGTATCATGCGGTTGACAGGCGTTCAGACGCAAAAAATGACTTGAAACTTCCAGCATTGGAGGTGCTATGCAATGCAAACGGTTCCGATTCAACTCTTTGTCCCGGAGGGCATGGCGACGTATTTCAGAGACCTTGAGCCGGGAGAGGACTTTGAGCGCAACGCGATGCTGCTGTTTCCTCTGATTCGAAACTGCACGATCTCGCACGGCAAAGCGGCGGAGATTTTGGGCGTTCACAAGACGGATCTGATCGAATACTACGACGCCTTGGGCATTCCGTATCTGAATCAGAGCATAGGAGAACTCCTGGAAGACCTGGAGACCCTGGAGCGGGTCATGGGGGCCGGACAATGATCGTCGTATCGGATTCCACGCCGCTGATCACCCTGATGAAAGCGGCAAGACTGGGGATTCTTGCGCGCTTGTTTGGTGAAGTTTTGATTCCGGAAGCTGTATTTTCTGAACTGACTGCAAACGCGTCCTTTTGGGATGAGGCGGAGCAAATCAGAAACAGTTCCTTCATCCAGGTTGTCAGAGCAAAGGATGACGAGCGCGTCGCATTCCTCCAAAGGGCCACCGGTCTGGACCGTGGAGAGAGCGAGGCCATCGTTTTCGCGGACGAGACCAAGGCGGATCTGCTGCTGATGGATGAGGTCGCGGGACGCAGAGTCGCAAAGAATATGAATCTTCCGCTCACTGGCAGCGTCGGCGTTTTGATCCGTGCCCATCAAATCGGATTGCTGACCGCGCAGGAGGCAGAAGAGGCCTTTCAAAGCATCCGAAGCGCCAACCGCCACATCAGTGAGCGGCTGATCCAGAACGCGCTTGACATCATCCGAGGCGGGACTGTTGTATAACGGAGCGGGCAAGCCCTCTCCATACAAGATATGGTGTAAGCATTCAAAAGCATCCACACCATGTAGGGAAGGGACTTGCCCCTTCCGCAGACTTGCAGCAGCCCCGTCTTTTTTCGTTTCGGCACAAAGTCTCAAAAGTCCCGGCGGCGCTGTCAACACTTCCGATGCAATTTCGGCGTAAACTACCCCCGCATCCATAGAACAACATTCCGATTTCAAGGAGGGGCAACATGGATCAGGTTTTGTTTGATCCGCTGACCGTGGCGGATCTGATTGTCGTGGGGGTATTCCTGCTGTTTGCCGTCTGGCGGGGCTGGGTGGGGCTGTACAAGAGCTTCATGCCGCTGCTGGTGGCCGTGTGTGCGCTGGTGGGGGCGCTGGTGCTGACGCAGCTCTTTGCCGGGGCGGCGGCGGACTGGGCCTGGCCGGGGGCGCGGGACTGGGTGTTTCAGCGGGTGGACCTGAGCGCCCTGCGGGGACTGGACGCCGCCGGGCTTGGGGACGCGCTGGAGGCGCAGCTGCCGCCGACGCTGCTGAACCTGGCGGAGAAGCTGGGGCTGGACCTGGGCGGCTTTGTCCGGGACGCCATGGGCGGCGCGGCCGCCGGGGCGGCCCAGGTGGCCGAGGACGCAATTACGGCGCTGCTGCGGGCAGTGACGGAGGGCGTGGTGCGGGCGCTTCTGTTCCTGCTGAGCTGGGGCGCGCTGAGCCTGGTGTTCACGCTAATCATGAAGACGCTGGGCCTGGCGGTGAAGCTGCCGGTGGTCCGGGGCCTGGACCACGCCGGGGGCGCGGCCATGGGCCTGGCGCTGTGCTTCGCGCTGCTCTACGCCCTGCTCTGGCTGGCCGCGCTGCTGAATCTCACACCCATCCTGGACTTCGCCCGGCACAGCGCCATACTCGGCTGGATCGGGCGCATCTGAGGGCAAAAAGGGATTGCATCGCGCCCTGGGCTATGCTAAAATAAAACGCTATGTATTTTTGAGAAGACCACGGCGCGAGCTGTGCATCCAGTGCAAGGAGTAGGAACCATGATCGAATTTGACGAATATAAAGGCAAGCTGAACGCCCTGAAGCCCACGCTGACGGACCTGGGCGGGGCGCTGAAGCTGGACGACGCCCGGCGGGAGCTGGAGGAGCTGCGGGCCGCCCAGGAGCAGGAGGGCTTCTGGAACGACGTGCCCACCGCCCAGAAAAACCAGCAGCGGGTCAGCCAGCTGGAAAACCGGGTGGAGAAATACGCCCGGCTCTGCGCCGACTGGGACGACCTTTTCACCATCTGCGAGATGGCCATGGAGGAAAACGACGCCAGTATGCTGCCGGAGCTGCAGGAGGGCTTCGCCCGCTTCCAGGAGGAACTGAACCAGACCCGCCTCCAGACCCTGCTCACCGGGGAGTACGACGCCAACAACGCCATTCTGACCCTGCACCCCGGCGCGGGGGGCACGGAGGCCCAGGACTGGGCCAGTATGCTCTACCGCATGTACGTCCGCTGGACCGAGCGCCACGGCTTCAAGTACACGCTGATGGACTGGCAGGACGGGGACGAGGCGGGCATCAAGTCCGCCACCATCAAGATCGAGGGCGAGAACGCCTACGGCTACCTGAAAAGTGAGAACGGCGTCCACCGCCTGGTGCGCATCTCCCCCTTCGACGCCAACGCCCGCCGCCAGACCAGCTTTGCCGCCGTGGAGGTCATGCCGGAGATCACCGACAGCACGGAGATCGAGCTGCGGGACGAGGACATCAAGATGGACGTGTACCGCTCCTCCGGCGCGGGGGGCCAGAAGGTCAACAAGACCTCCTCCGCCGTGCGCCTGACCCATCTGCCCACCGGCATCGTGGTCAGCTCCCAGGTGGAGCGCAGCCACTTCCAGAACCTGGAAAACTGCAAGGAGATGCTCCGGGCCAAGCTGGCGGAGATCAAGGAGCGGGAGCACCTGGAGAAGATCAGCGACATCAAGGGCGTCCAGATGAAGATCGACTTCGGCTCGGCCATCCGCAGCTACGTCTTCATGCCCTATCAATTGGTGAAGGACGCCCGCACGGGCTTTGAGAACGGCAACATCGGCAACGTCATGGACGGCGACATCGACGGCTTCATCAACGCCTTCCTGGCCAGCCGGGTGGAAAAGTGAGCGCCGTGAGACGACAGAGAGAGGGGACCGAGCCATGGGCAAACGCTTCCTGCTGATCGCGCTGATTCTGGCGCTGGCGGTGCTGGGCGGCACGGCCAAGGTGCTGCACACGTCCGAACCGCAGACCGAGGGCCCGGCGCAGACGGGCGACCGCGCCGAACCGGCCTCCGCCGACGACCCGGCGGAGGCGGACGAGAACGCCCCGCAGTATTACACCCTGAGCTTCATCGGGGACTGCACCCTGGCCAGCGTGCCCTATTACCGCAATTCCCCCGTAGGCTTTGAGGCGGTGGTGGGGAAGAACTACGACTATCCCTTCGCCCAAACCGCGCAGTTTTTTGAAGACGACGACCTGACCTTTGCCAACCTGGAGTGTGCCCTGACCGACTCCAACCAGGCTGCGGAAAAGACCTTCCTCTTCAAAGCGCCCCAGGACTACGCCAAGATCATGTCCTCCGGCAGCGTGGAGTTCGTCTCCCTGGCCAACAACCATGTGATGGACTACGGCCAGCAGGGCTATGACGACACCCTGGCGGCCCTGGAGGCGGAGGGCATCGACTGGATCGGCCGGGACGAATGGCTGGTCTACGAGCTGCCCGGCGGCCTGCGCCTGGGGATTTATTCGGAGTTCTACGACCATGTGAACGAGGTGCGCACCCAGGTCTCCCAGCTGCGCCACACCGACGCCGACTTTGTCATCGCCGCCTTCCACTGGGGGCAGGAGGGGCAGTATCAGCCCAACTCCGACCAGATCGAAAAGGCCCACACCGCCATCGACTGCGGGGCCGACTTTGTCTACGGCAGCCACCCCCACACGGTCCAGCCCATCGAGATCTACAAGGGCGTACCCATCTACTACAGCTTCGGCAACTGGATCTTCGGCGGCAACACCAACCCCAGCGACACGGACACCTTCTTCCTGCGCATGACCCTGGCCCTGTATCCCGAGGACCGGCATGTGGAGATCGTCTCCCTGGAGAACGTGCCCTGCGCCTTCAGCGGCACGGCGGGGAGCAACAACTACCAACCCGTGGCGCTGGAGGAGGGCAGCGAGGCCTATGAGCGGGTGCTGAGCAAGCTGGGCGGCGACTTCTCCGGGGCCAATCTGACCATCAGCTACGGCCTGGGCAAGGACGACTGAGGCACGATGAAAAAGACGCTACTCCTGATCCTCTGCACCCTGGCGCTGGCCGCCGGGGGCGTCCTGGCGCTGCGCTTTGCCCTGCCCGCTTCCGCCCCGGCCCCCACGCCCACAACCCTGCCCGCCGCCAGCCCCGCCCCCAGCCTGGCCCCGGAGACCCCGGCGCCCACGGAGACCCCGGAGGCGGCGTATTACACCCTGAGCTTCGTGGGGGACTGCACCCTGGGCTCCTCCCCGAAGTTTCCCTCCGCTTACAGCTTTCAGAACGTGGTAGGGGAGAACTACGCCTGGCCCTTCGCCGCCACGCGGCAGTATCTGGAGGACGACTATCTGACCATCGCCAACATGGAGGGGGTCTTCACCACCGCCACGGAGGCCAAAGAGGCCCTGTTCACCTTCAAAGCCGACCCGGTCTACGCCAGGGTCTTTTCATCCGGCTCCGTGGAGCTGGTGAGCCTGGGGAACAACCACGCCGGGGACTATCTGGAACCGGGCCGGGCCGACACCCGGGCCGCGCTGGAGGCCGAGGGGGTCCTGTATGCGGATGAAAACGGCGTCTGCCTCTACCAGCGGGGCGACGGCCCCCTGGTGGGGGTCTACGCCAAGCTCTACCCCACTGCCTGGCAGGTGACCGAGGGGGTCCGGCGGCTCCGGGAAGCGGGCGCGGAACTGATCGTCGTGGCGGCCCACTGGGGCCTGGAGGGGAGCTATCGTCCCACCCTGGACCAGCTGACGGCGGGCCGCGCCGCCATCGACGCCGGGGCGGACATCGTCTACGGCGCGCATCCCCATGTGCTCCAGCCCGTGGAGGGCTACGCCGGGGGCCTGATCCTCTACTCCCTGGGCAACTGGAGCTTCGGCGGCAACACCGCCCCCCAGGACCGGGACACCGCCATCGTCCAGGTGCGCTTCCGCCGGGACCCGGACGGGACGCTGACGCTGGACGCGTGCAGCGCCGTCCCCTGCTCCCTCTCCGGCAGCGCCGGGTACAACGACTACCAGCCCACCCCCTACGAGCCGGACGCCCCGGGCTACGCCCGGGTCATGCGCAAGCTGAACGGCAGCTTTGACGGAGAAGACCTGACCGTAGATTACAGCACCTTGCGCTGAGCATACGACGCCGAAGGAAGGCAAATTCCTTCGGCGTCGTCTTGTCCTGCCTCGGCTTTTGTGCGCTCTCGCCGGAATATAACATAAAATGATGCAATCCATGGGTAAAATAACCAGAGCATACCATGGAAAAGAGGGTGTCAAGGGATGGAAAAGACCTGTCCGAAGTGCGGCAAGGCGCTCCCGGAGGACGCCGCCGTCTGCCCGGACTGCGGCGCGGCGGTGACGGCGGGGGAGCGGGACGCGGCGCTGTTTACCCAGATCTCGGCGGAGACCGAGGGCTGGCGGAACCGGGAGCGGCGCAAGCGCAGCCGGGAGGAGTGGCTGCCCAAGCTGCTCATCGGCGCGGTGGCGCTGGTGGCGGTGCTGACGGTGCTGCTGATCATCGCCTCCCAGGCGGAAAACCGGGTCCTGCGGGCCATTCACGGCGGACAGTATGAAGCGGCCGCCACAATCTACTGGAACGACCCCGGCCTGGCCGAACACGGTAGCGAGCGGGTGGACCTGGCAGTGCTGGAAGAGGCCGACAGGCTGACCGCACGCTTCGCCGCCCACGAACTGGACGGGGACACGGCGGCCCGGGACATCTCCACCCTGAGCACCATCGGCCGGGGCGGCGAGCAGCTCACGGACCTGGTGACCCGCTTCCGCGATCTGGCCGAGTCCCGGACCCACATGGACCAGGCCAAGGCCCTGGCCCTGGAGGGGGACTACCTGGGGGCCAGAGCGGAATACCTGCTGGTACACGAGGACGACAGCGACTATGCCGAGGCCCGGCAGAAGGCCGCCGACTGCCTCAGCGACTACGGGGACCGGGTGATCCGGGAGGCGGACAAGGAGCTCGAGCGCGGCGACTATGCCGAGGCCCTGCGGGTGGTCACGGCGGGGGAACAGGCCCTGCTGGACTATGAGTTCTTCTATGAGAAGCTGGACCAGAAGCACCGGGACTGCGCCGCGCTGCTGGAGGAAAACCTGCTGAAGCGGGCCGCCGAGCTGGAGAGCAACGGCTCCTACCGGGTGGCGGCGGAGCTGCTGCGCTCCCACATCGAGGAGTTCTCCCTGAGCGGCGAGGCCCTGCTGGCCGGCTATGAGCGCTGCGTGGCCGAGGCTTTGAACGACGATCTGGACAAGGCCAAAACGGAGGCGGAGCAGCTCTTCGACGCCGGGCGCTACGCGGAGGCCTTCGCGGTCCTGGACGCCCTGGCGGAGCGGACCGACATCCCGGCGGAGCGCCGGGAGGCGGTGCTGAGCGAGCTGGAGCATCGCTACGCCGAACGCATGATCGCCCAGGCGAGAGAGCGCTTCGGCGGCGTGCGGGACAACCTGCCCCAGGCCATCGCCATATTGCGGGAGGCCATGCACGTCCGGGAGCTGGACGACATCGCCGCCTACTGGGAGGAACTGAACCAGTATCTGCCCTATTCCCTGGCCACGGACGACTATATTGAAAAGAAAGGCGTCATCTTCCGCTCCACCAGCTCCTTCGACGCCCGCAACGGCGTCAGTTATACCGAGGGCTGGATCTGGGGCGACAACCAGAGCGAGCTGACCTTCCGCCTGGACGGGGAATACGACCGCTTCCGGGCCACCTTCGCCGTGCGCCGGGACGACAACCGGGCCGCCAGCGCGTATTTTGAACTCTACTGCGACGGGGAACTGGTCTACACCTCCCCCCGGCTGGACCACAGCCAGACCCAGCCCATCGGCGTGGACGTGTTCCTCCAGCCCTGCCAGCGGCTGACCGTCCGCTTCCTGAACAGCTACACCGTCAGCGGCACGGAGTCCGGCTACTGCTACCACGGCCTGTGCAGCCCGATTCTGACGAAGGCTTTGCCCTGAAAGGCGGCGGGCTTATGACGGAGCGGGAGGCCCTGCATGGGCTGCTGCAAGAGGCGGGGCTGCTGGAGGGCCCGGAGCCGCTGCTCTGGCGCTGGGAGGAGACGCTGGACTCCACCCTCAGCGAGTGCTTCCGCATCCTGAAAAGCGGCGCGGCGCGGCGCTGCCTGGTCTTGGCCGACGCCCAGACCGCCGGGCGGGGACGGCTGGGGAGAAGCTTTTTCTCTCCCCCCGGCGCGGGGCTGTATCTCTCGGTGGGCTTCTCCTCAAAGGGGGGCGCGGCCGACGCGGTGGGCATCACCACCTACGCGGCGGTGGCCACGGCGGAGCGCATCGAGGCGCTGACGGGGCTGCACTGCGGCATCAAGTGGGTCAACGACCTCTTTCTGGCGGGCCGGAAGGTCTGCGGCATCCTGACCGAAGCCGAGGGCCCCTATGTGGCGGTGGGCGTGGGCGTCAACCTGACGGCCTCCGCCGTGCCGGAGGAGCTGCGGGACATCGTGGGCTGGCTGGACCGGCCCGACATCCGCGTCCCCCTGGCCGCCGGACTGACGGGCGCGCTGCTGCGCTACCGCCCCGGCGAGCTGGGCCACATGGCCGAATACCGCCGCCGCAGCACCGTCCTGGGTCAGCGCGTCCGCTTCACGGAACACGGCAGGGAGCGCCAGGGCCGGGCTACGGCCATCCGGGACGACGGGGCCCTGGTGGTCCAGACCGCCACAGGCCAGCGGGTCCTCCAGAGCGGGGAGGTCTCCGTGCGGGGGATCTAAAACAGAAAACGCAAAGGCCGACGAAGGGCGCACGCCTTCCGTCGGCCCTGCGCTTTTTGCGCCGGTGCGGCGGCGGGCGCAGAGAATCGCCCCCGCCCGCCGCCGCGCCGCTGTGCAATCTGCCTATTTACTTTCACACGCTGCTGTGGTAAAATACAAAAATCACGCATACCCGGCGCTTTGGGGCCGGAATCCTGGGAAAGCGGGGGTTTTATGGACGCAAATCTGGACTGCCTGACCGGGGCGGAGCGCGCCGGACTGGCGCTGCGGGCCATGTATCGGAGCTGGGGCTTTTCGCAGTACCGCATGAACAAATTTGAGGAATACGATCTCTACGCCCAAAACCGGGACGTACTGGCGGCGGAGCAGATTCTGAGCTTCACCGGGCCGGACGGGCGGCTCATGGCCCTCAAGCCGGACGTGACCCTCTCCATCGTCCGCAACACCCGGGACAGCGCCGGGGGCGTTCGCAAGCTGTATTACAGCGAGAAGGTCTATCGGGCCGAGCGGGGCGGACCCTTCCGGGAGCTGAGTCAGGTGGGCCTGGAGTGTCTGGGCGAACTGGACGACTGCACCCTGACCCAGGTGCTGCTGCTGGCGGCGGAGAGTCTGCGCCTGCTGGCCCCCGGCGCGCCGGGGACGGCCTGCCCTGCGGCGGACTGGCTGCTGGCCGTGTCCCAGCCGGACCTGACGGCCCAGCTTCTGGACCGGGCGGGCCTGAACGCCGCCGCTCGCGCCGCGGCCTGGGACTGCATCGCCAAAAAGACCCCCCACGAGCTGCGCCGGGTCTGCCGGGAGGCCGGGGCTTCGGAGGAATCCGCCGGGGCGCTGGAGCAGCTGCTCCGCTGCACCGGCAGTCCGGCGGAGGCCCTGCCCGTGCTGCGGGCGCTGGGCTGCGGCGGGGAGGCGCTGGAGGGTTTTTCCCGCATCCTGGCGGCCCTGGAGCGCCTGGGCCTGGGGGAGCGGCTGCTGGTGGACTTCTCCGCCGCCGGGGAGCTGGACTATTATAACGGCCTGGTGTTCCGGGGCTATGTGGGCGGCGTGCCCGACGCGGTGCTCAGCGGCGGGCGCTATGACCGGCTGCTGGAGCGCTTTGGCCGCCGGGACCGGGCGGCGGGCTTTGCCGTCAGCCTGGATCTGTTGGAGCGCCTCTGGGAGCGCCCGGAGGACACGGACTGCGACTTGCTGCTGCGCTACGGCCCGGGCGCGGACCCGGCGGCCCTGGCGGAGGCGGTGCGCGCCCGCCAGGCGGCGGGAGCGCGGGTGGACGCCCAGCGCGCCGCCCCGGACGGGCTGCGCTATGGCAGGATGGAAGACTATGCAGAGAGCGGGGTGGAGACGCGATGAAAGACTGTCTGACTGTGGCGCTGCCCAAGGGGCGGCTGGGGGAACAGGTCTACGCCCGCTTTGCCGCCGCCGGATACCCCTGCCCCGGCCTCACCGGGGACAGCCGCCGCCTGATCTTTGAGACGGAGGACGGCGCGCTGCGCTACTTTTGGTCCAAGCCCTCGGACGTGGGGGCCTATGTGGAGCGGGGCGCGGCGGACCTGGGCGTGGCGGGCCGGGACATCCTGCTGGAGTACCGCCCGGCGGTCTACGAACTCCAGGACCTGGGCCTGGGCCTGTGCCGCATGGCGGTGGCCGCCAAACGGGGCTTCCGGGACGACCGGCGGCGCACCCTGCGGGTAGCCACGAAGTTCAGCCGCATCGCACGGGACTACTACGCCTCCCTGGGGCGGGACATCGACGTGATCCACCTGAACGGCAGCATCGAACTGGCCCCGATTCTGGACCTTTCGGACGTGATCGTGGACATCGTGGAGACGGGCACGACATTGAAGGAGAACGAGCTGGAGGTGGTGGAGACCATCCTCCCCATCAGCGCCAGACTGATCGCAAACAAGGCCGGCTATGCCTTCCACAAGCGCCGCATCGACGCGCTGGCGGCGGCCCTGGCCTTCGATTCGGAGGAATGAGAGCATGATACAAATTTTACGCAGCGCGCAGCACAGCCGCACGCAGCTGCTGGCGCGCCAGACCCCTCAGTCCGTGGTCACGGAGCAGGTGCGCCAGATCATCGACCGCGTCCGCAGCGGCGGGGACCGGGCGCTGCTGGAGCTGGCCTGGCAGTTGGACGGGGCGGAGCTGACGCGGCTGGAGGTCACGGAAGAAGAGTTTGCCGAGGCGCGGAAATCTGTGGAGCCGGAGTTTCTGGCGGTGCTGCACCGGGCCGCCGAGCACATCCGCGCCTTCCATCTGCGCCAGAAGCGCCAGGGCTTCCGCATGGAGCGGGAGGGCCTGGTGCTGGGTCAGCGCATCCTGCCCATCCAGCGGGTGGGCGTCTGCGTCCCCGGCGGGGCCGCGCCCCTGGCCTCCACGGTGCTGATGAACGTGATTCCGGCGGTCATCGCCGGCTGCGAAGAGATCGTCATGGTCTCCCCGGCGGGCGTGAGCGGCAAGCTGGACCCCCATCTGCTGGCGGCGGCGGAGGTGGCCGGGGTCCGGCGCATCTTCAAGCTGGGCGGCGCCCAGGGCGTGGCGGCCATGGCCTACGGCACGGAGAGCGTGCCCCGTGTGGACAAGATCGTGGGCCCCGGCGGGGCCTACGTCTCCGAGGCCAAGCGCCAGGTCTTCGGCGCGGTGGACATCGACATGATCGCCGGGCCAAGTGAAATCCTGGTGGTGGCCGACGGCAAGAGCGACCCGGTCTGGGTGGCCGCCGACCTGCTCAGCCAGGCCGAACACGACCGCTTTGCCGCCGCGATTCTGGCCACGGACAGCGAGCCCCTGGCCCTGGCGGTCCAGGCGGAGATCGAGCGGCAGTTGCCCATGCTGCCCCGGCGGGACATCGCAAGGGCCTCCATCGACAACAACGGAAAGATTTTATTGTGCAGCAGCATCGACGAGGCGCTGGAGCTGTCCGACGCCCTGGCCCCGGAGCATCTGGAGCTGTGCCTGGACGAGCCCTTTGCCTGGCTGGAGCGGGTACACCACGCGGGCAGCGTCTTCCTGGGCCGCCACACCCCGGAGGCCATGGGGGACTACCTGGCCGGGGTGAACCACACCCTGCCCACCAGCGGCACGGCCCGCTTCTCCAGTCCCCTCAGCGTGGACGACTTCGTGCGCAGCAGCCAGTATCTCTGCTGCACGCCGGAGGCCATGGCCGACGCGGCGGAGGACGTGGCCCTGTTTGCCCGGGCGGAGCGGCTGGAGGCCCACGCCCGCAGCGCCCTGACGCGGAAGGGGGAGACGCCGTGAGCCGCTATTTCACCCGGAGCCTGGACCCCTACGTCCCCGGCGAGCAGCCGGAGGACCTGTCGCGCTTCGTGAAGCTGAACACCAACGAGAACCCCTATCCCCCCTCGGAGCGGGCTCTGGCCTTCGCCCGGGAACACTGCCGCCCCATGCAGCTCTACTCCGACCTGAACGTGCTGGACCTGCGCGCCGCCCTGGCGGCGGAGGTGGGGCTGGAGCCGGAAAACGTGCTGCTGTCCAACGGATCGGACGAGCTGCTGTACTTCGCGTTCCTGGCCTTCTGTTCCGGGGCACGCGGCGCGGTCTTTCCCGACATCAGCTACGGCTTCTATCCCGTCTTCGCCCGGCTCTGCGGCGTCCCGTATCAGGAGATTCCCCTGCGCGCTGACCTGTCCATCGCCCCGGAGGACTATTTCGACCGGCACCAGACGGTGGTGCTGGCCAACCCCAACGCCCCCACGGGGCTGCTGCTGGGGATGGAGGACATCCGGGCCATTCTGGACCGCAACCGGGACAGCGTGGTGCTCATCGACGAGGCCTACATCGACTTCGGCGGCCAAAGCTGCGCCGCGCTGCTGCGCGAGTACGACAATCTGCTGGTGGCCCGCACCTTCTCCAAATCCCGGTCCATGGCCGGGGCCCGGCTGGGTTACGCCTACGGCAGCGCGGCGCTCATCGGCGACCTGGAGACCATCCGCTATTCCGTCAACCCCTACAACGTCAACTCCTACACCCTGGCCCTGGGCCTGGGCACGATGCTGGACGGGGACTACACCCGCCAGACCTGCCGGAGCATCCAGGAGAACAGGGAGTATACCATAGAAATGTTATCCAAGCGCGGCTTTGAAGTCCTGCCCAGCGCGGCCAACTTCGTCTTTGCCCGGCACCCCGATTATCCCGGCGCGGCCCTCTACGCGGCGCTGAAAGCCCGGGGCGTACTGGTGCGGCACTTCGACAAGCCGCGCATCGCGGACTACAACCGCATCACCATCGGCACCCGGGCGCAGATGGACGCCCTGCTGGAGGCTGTGGACGAGATCGTGAGGGCAGAGAGATGAGAAGATCGGTCATCGAACGCAAGACGGCGGAGACGGACATCGTCCTCCGCCTGGACCTGGACGGCAGCGGCCTTGCCGACGTGCGCACGGGCGTGGGCTTCCTGGACCACATGCTGACCCTGCTGGCCCGCCACGGGCGCTTTGACCTGACGGTCCACTGCAAGGGCGACACGGACGTGGACGACCACCACAGCGTGGAGGACGTGGGCATCTGCCTGGGCCGGGCCTTTCGGGAGGCCCTGGGGGACAAGCGGGGCATCTGCCGCTACGGGGACGCCGCCCTGCCCATGGACGAGGCCCTGGTGCTCTGCGCCGTGGACCTGAGCGGCCGGGGCTGCCTGGGCTGGGACCTGCCCTTCCCCACGGAGAAGGTGGGCTTTTTCGACACGCAGCTGGTGGAGGAGTTTTTCACCGCCTTCGTCAGCAACGCGGGCATCACCGCCCACGTCCGTCTGCTGGCCGGAAAAAACTCCCACCACATCGCCGAGGCGGCCTTCAAGGGCACGGCCCGCGCCCTGCGGAAGGCCGTGGCGGTGGACCGGGAATTTGAGGACGAGGTGCCCAGCACCAAGGGCACGCTGGAATGAGCGGGTGGGGAATCATGCCTGAAAATATCGCAATCATCGACTACGGTGTGGGGAATCTCTTCTCCCTGCAAAGCTCCTTTGCCGCCATAGGGGAGCGTGCCGCGGTGGTCCGGGACCCGGCGGAGGCGGCGCGGGCCGCCCGGCTGCTGCTGCCCGGCGTAGGGGCCTTCGGCGACGCGGCGGCCCGGCTGCGCAGCAGCGGCATGGACCGGGCAATTCTGGAAGCCCTGGACCGGGGCGCGGCACTGCTGGGGGTCTGCCTGGGGATGCAGCTTTTGTTTGACGAGAGTCTGGAATATGGCCGCCACGCCGGACTGGGCCTGATCCCCGGCACCGTGCGGCCCATCGCGGAGCTGATCCCGCCGGAGCTGAAGATCCCCCACATCGGCTGGAACGCCCTGCGCTTCCGGCGGGAAAGCCCCCTGTTCCGCCGCATCCGGGAGGGGGACCACGTCTATTTCGTCCACTCTTATGCCGCCGTGGACTGCGACGAGAGCGTGATCGCCACGGCGGACTACGGCGCGCCCCTGACCGCCGCCGTGCAGTGGGGGCGGGTCTACGGCTGCCAGTTCCACCCGGAGAAGAGCGGGGACGTGGGGCTGCGCATTCTGAAAGCATTCTGTGAAACGGAGGCGCGTCCATGCTGATCTTGCCGGCCATTGATCTATACGAGGGAAAAGCCGTCCGGCTGCTGCGGGGCAGCTACGCGGACATGACCGTGTACAGCGACGCGCCCACCGCCGTGGCGGAGCAGTTCGCCGCCGCCGGGGCCGAGTGGGTGCATATGGTGGACCTGGCCGGGGCCCGGGACGGCACCACGCCGAACCTCTCCGTCGTGGAGGCCGTGGCGAAAGCCGGGCGGCTCAAAGTGGAGATCGGCGGCGGCATCCGCAGCCCGGAGACCGTGGCCCGCTATCTGGACGCCGGGGTCAACCGGGTCATCCTGGGCACGGCGGCCCTGACGGAGCCGGGCTTCGCCGCCGCCATGGCGGCCCGCTACGGGGAACACATCGCCGTGGGCGTGGACCTGCGGGACGGGAAGATCGCCATTCGCGGCTGGACCGAGACGGCGGAAATGGACGCCTTTGCCTTCTGCGCGGAGATGGAGCGGGCCGGGGTGAAAACCCTGATCGTCACCGACATCGCCAAAGATGGGGCCATGCAGGGGACGAACCGGAGCCTGTACGCCGCGCTGCTGCAACGCACGCAGATGCAGCTCATCGCCTCCGGCGGCGTCTCCAGCCTGGACGACGTGCGCGCCCTGCGGGACCTGGGCGTTCACGGGGCCATCATCGGCAAGGCCTGGTACACCGGCGCGGTGGACCTGAAAGCGGCCATTGCGGTGGCCTGCCATTGAGGTGACAGCATGATTACGAAACGCATCATCCCCTGCCTGGACGTGCGCAACGGCCGGGTGGTGAAGGGGGTCAATTTCACCGACCTGCGGGACGTGTCCAGTCCGGCGGAGCTGGGGGCCTATTACAGCGCCGCCGGGGCCGACGAGCTGGTGTTTTACGACATCACCGCCTCCGCCGAGGGGCGCAAGCTCTTCACCGAGGCGCTGACGGAGGTGGCCCGGCGGGTCTTCATCCCCCTGACCGTGGGGGGCGGCATCAATGGCCTGGCCGACTTCGAGCGGGTGCTGGGCTGCGGCGCGGACAAGGTCAGCGTCAACTCCGGGGCCATCCGGGACCCGGCCCTGGTGGGGGAGGCGGCGAAACGCTACGGGGACCAGTGCGTGGTCCTCTCCGTGGACGTGAAGCGGGTGGACGGCGTCTTCCGCGTCTTCGCAAGGGGCGGACGGGAGGACACTGGCCTGGAGGCCCTGTCCTGGGTTCGCCGCTGCGTGGACGCCGGGGCCGGGGAAGTGGTGGTGAACTCCATCGACACGGACGGGGTCAAGGGGGGCTTCGACCTGGAGCTGCTCTCGGCGGTGTGCCAGCGCGTCCGCGTCCCGGTGATCGCCAGCGGCGGCGCGGGGAGCATTGCGGACTTCGTCAGCCTCTTTGAGACCATCCCTGACATCGACGCGGGCCTGGCGGCCTCCATCTTCCACTTCGGCGAGGTCAAAATATCCGAGCTGAAACGGGTCCTGGCCGCCCACGGCATTCCCATGAGACAGTTGCACAGCGGAGGAGGGCAAGTATGATCGAACTGGACGAACTGAAATTTGACGAGCGGGGCCTGATCCCGGCGATCGTCTACGACGCGGAGAGCCACCGGGTCCTGACCCTGGCCTATATGAACCGGGAGAGTCTGCGCCTGAGCATGGAGCGGGGCCTGACTACCTTCTGGAGCCGCTCCCGGCAGGAACTCTGGCTGAAAGGGGAGACCAGCGGCAACTGGCAGCACATCGTCTCCATCACCGCCGACTGCGACGGCGACGCCCTGCTGGTGGCGGTGGAGAAGGACGGACCGGCCTGCCACCTGGGGACGGACAGCTGCTTCACCCGCCCGGTCTGGCACAGCGCGGAACGGGGCGAATTCTCCCTGGAGGGCCTCTACCAACTGCTCCAGGACCGGAAGGAGACCCGCCCGGAGGGGTCCTACACCAGCTATCTCTTCGACAAGGGCCTGGACAAGATCCTGAAAAAGGTGGGCGAGGAGAGTACCGAGGTCATCATCGCCGCCAAGGCTGAGGACAGGCGCGAGACGGTCTATGAGCTGGCGGACCTGGCCTATCACCTCCTGGTGCTGATGGCCCAGGCGGGCATCGAGCCGCTGGACGTGCAGCGGGAGCTGGCCTCCCGGCACGTCATCGACCACAAGGTCAAGCAGGAAAAGATGACCTGAGACGCCCATGATCTTTGAGGACTTTCATGTACACACGGATTTCTCCGACGGCGCGGACAGCCCGGCGGTCATGGCGGAGACGGCCTGCCGCCTGGGCGTCCGCCGCCTGGGGTTTTCCGACCACGGCTACGCCCCCTACGATACGGACTGCTGCATCCCGGAAGACCGGCAGCTTGCCTACTGCGCTGCCGTGGCGGGCCTGAAACGCCGCTGGGCCGGGCGGATGGAGATCTTCTGCGGCGTGGAGCGGGACCTCTACGGACCCGCCCCGGCGGGGGACTACGACTATGTGATCGGCTCGGTCCACTATCTGGAATTGGACGGGGAATCCTTCACCGTGGACTGGGAGCCGGAGATCCTGCGGGAGGCGGCCGACCGCTTTTTCGGCGGGGACCTGCTGGCTGTGGCGGAGGCCTACTACCGCGCCGTGGCGGAAGTCCCGGCCCGGACGCATTGCGACCTGATCGGCCACTTCGACCTGGTGAGCAAGCTGAACGAGCGCCACGGCCTTTTTGATGTGCAAGACCCCCGCTACGTCGCCGCCTGGCGGCAAGCCGCGGACCGGCTGCTGGAGAGTGGCCTCCCCTTCGAGATCAACACCGGCGGCATGGCAAGGCGCTGGCGGACGGAGCCCTACCCGGCCTGGGACATCCTGGCGTATCTGGCCCGACGCGGCGCGCAATTCGTCCTGAACAGCGACGCCCACAGCCGCACGACCCTGCTCTCCCACTTCCCGGCGGTGGAACGGCGCGCCCGGGAACTGGGCGCGGACCTGATTTCCTTCCCCTGCGGTGGGGACGGCAGGACAAATTGAGCTCCATTGCGCCCAGCGCAGCAGACCGGGCTTCCTGCGGAAGCAGGCAGCCCGGTCTGTGATGTTTTCCAGTTTTTCTACCCCATGAACCGAACATTTTCTGTACAATCCACAAAATCCGCCGCCAGCCGGATTCGCCCTTGACAAAGCCCGGCACGGCGCATAAAATATGCTGGTATTTTACTTTGATACATTAAATTGCTAAGGAGGTACGACAGATGAAGAACGCTTATGTTCTGCGCGTGATGGAGACTGTGAAGGCGCGCAATCCCGGCGAGCCGGAGTTTTTGCAGGCTGTCACCGAGGTTCTGGAAAGCCTGGAGCCGGTGGTGGAGCAGCACCCGGAGTACGAGGCGGCCGGGATTTTGGAGCGTTTTGTGGAGCCGGAGCGCCTGGTCCAGTTCCGCGTCCCCTGGGTGGACGACAAGGGTCAGGTTCAGGTCAACCGGGGCTGGCGCGTCCAGTACAACAGCGCCATCGGCCCGTACAAGGGCGGCCTGCGCTTCCACCCCAGCGTCAACGCCTCCATCCTCAAGTTCCTGGGCTTTGAGCAGGTGCTGAAAAACAGCCTGACCACCCTGCCCATGGGCGGCGGCAAGGGCGGCAGCGACTTTGACCCCAAGGGCAAGAGTGACGCGGAGGTCATGCGCTTCTGCCAGAGCTTCATGAGCGAGCTGTACCGCCACATCGGTCAGTTCACCGACGTGCCCGCCGGGGACATCGGCGTGGGCGGCCGGGAGATCGGCTATCTGTTCGGCGAATACAAGCGCATTACCAACCGCTTCGACGGCGGCGTGCTCACCGGCAAGGGCCTGAGCTTCGGCGGCTCCCTGGCCCGGACGGAGGCCACGGGTTACGGCCTTTGCTACTTCACCCAGGAGTACCTCAAGTGCGTCCGGGGCGACAGCTTCGCGGGCAAGGTCTGCGTGATCTCCGGCAGCGGCAACGTGGCCCAGTACGCGGCCCAGAAGGCCACCCAGCTGGGGGCCAAGGTCGTGGCCATGAGCGACAGCAACGGCTATATCTACGACCCCAACGGCGTCAATCTGGAGGTGCTCTTCGAGCTGAAGCAGCGCCGCCGCGCCCGCATCAGCGAGTACGTGAAGGCCGTCCCCGGCAGCGAGTACCACGACGGCTGCCGCGACATCTGGAGCGTCAAGGCCGACCTCTGCCTGCCCTGCGCCACCCAGAACGAGATCGACGTGCGCGAGGCGGAGATGATCATCGCCAACGGCGCCATCGGCGTCTTCGAGGGGGCCAACATGCCCACCAGTCTGGCGGCCACCGAGCTGATCCAGAAGGCCGGCCTGCTGTTCAGCCCCGGCAAGGCCAGCAACGCCGGCGGCGTGGCCACCAGCGGTCTGGAGATGACCCAGAACTCCGAGCGCCTGAGCTGGAGCTTTGAAGAGGTGGACGGCAAGCTCAAGGGCATCATGGAGGGCATTTTCCACAACGCCTATGAAGCCAGCGTCGCCGTCGGAAAAGAGGGCGACATGGTGGTCGGCGCCAACGTGGCCGGCTTCCTCAAGGTTGCCAACGCCATGCTGGCCCAGGGCGTGGTGTAAGACGTCCATCCGGCAAAGCCCATCCCGACACGCACAAGGCAAAAAACGCAGCGACAGGGAATTTTTCCTGTCGCTGCGTTTTTGCTTGCAAAATGCGTCGGAATGCGGTATGATTAAAAACTGCGGCTTACACCACTTCTTCCGGGCTTATGCAGTTTTTTGAAAGCAAGCATTCGGTACATCCGCCAGCGTTTTCCACAGAAAACCGCTGCGTTTTGCGCAAAAATGTTAAAAATCCCAGAATTGCCCGGGAGAAGCCGGATTTTTGCGCCGCCCGTAGGGACGTTCCAGACAAGGACACAAATACGGTATACCTTGAACCATCGGAGGACATTTGATATGAGAGCGGTCATGACTGTGATCGGGCCGGACCGGGTCGGCATCATCGCCGGGGTCAGCGCCCTGCTCGCGGAGAAACACGTCAACATCCTGGACCTGAACCAGACCATCATGGGCGGCATTTTCACTATGGTCATGCTGCTGGACACCGCCACGGCCAACTGCCCCTTTGAGGAGCTGCGGGCGGCGTTCGCGGACTTTGAGCATGTGAGCGGCCTGTCCGTCCGCATCCAGCGGGAGGACACCTTCGCCGCCATGCACCGCATTTGAGGAGGCGGGGCCATGCTGGACCGTTCCGACATTCTGGAAACGCTGGACATGATCGACCAGCAGCACCTGGACATCCGTACCATCACCATGGGCATTTCCCTTCGGGACTGCGCCCATCCTTCCATGGGGCGTTGCGCTGAGAAGATCTACGACAAGATCTGCCGCTGCGCCGCCCGGCTGGTGGAGACCGGCCGCGCCATTGAGAGCGAATACGGCATTCCGATCGTCAACAAGCGCATCTCCGTCACCCCCATCGCCCTGGTGGCCGAGAGCTGCGAGGGCGGCAACCCGGCGGCGCTGGCCCGGGCCATGGACCGGGCGGCCCGGACCTGCGGCGTCAACTTCATCGGCGGCTTCTCCGCCCTGGTCCACAAGGGGGCCACCCCCGGCGATGCGCGCTTGCTGGACGCCATCCCCGAGGCCCTGAGCGAGACGGAGCTGGTCTGCTCCAGCGTCAACGTGGCCACCACCCGGGCGGGCGTCAACATGGACGCCGTGGCCAGGATGGGCCGCGTCATCAAGGAGACCGCCGCCCTGACCGCCGACCGGGACGGCCTGGGCTGCGCCAAGCTGGTGGTCTTTGCCAACGCGGTGGAGGACAACCCCTTCATGGCCGGGGCCTTTCATGGGGTGGGGGAGCCGGACTGCGTCATCAACGTGGGCGTCAGCGGCCCCGGCGTGGTCTGCCACGCCCTGAAAAGCGTGCGCGGCGCGCCCTTCGACCTGGTGGCCGAGACCGTGAAGCGCACGGCCTTCCGTGTCACAAGGATGGGACAGATGGTGGCCCGGGCCGCCAGCGAGCGGCTGGGCGTGCCCTTCGGCGTGGTGGATCTGTCCCTGGCCCCGACCCCGGCGGTGGGGGACAGCGTGGCCCGGATTTTGGAGGAGATGGGCCTGGAGACCTGCGGCACCCACGGCACCACGGCGGCCCTGGCCCTGCTGAACGACGCGGTGAAAAAAGGCGGCGTCATGGCCAGCAGCCATGTGGGCGGCCTGTCCGGGGCCTTCATCCCCGTCAGCGAGGACGAGGGCATGATCGCCGCAGCCGAGCAGGGCACCCTGACCCTGGACAAGCTGGAGGCCATGACCTGCGTGTGTTCCGTGGGCCTGGACATGATCGCCGTCCCCGGCGACACCTCCGCCGAGACCATCTCCGCCATCATCGCGGACGAGGCGGCCATCGGCGTGGTGAACAGCAAGACCACCGCCGTGCGCCTGATCCCCGTGCCCGGCAAGCAGGTGGGGGACCGGGTGGAGTTCGGCGGCCTGCTGGGCAGCGCCCCGGTCATGCCCGTCCACCCGGAGAGCGCCGCGCAGTTCATCGCAAGAGGCGGGCGCATCCCCGCCCCGATGCAGAGCCTGAAAAACTGACAAAGATACAATTCGATTCTGTATACAAAGAAGGAGGACTTTCCCATGTCCTGTACGCATGCCCCTGTTGACCTGACGCCGCTGGAGCCGGTCCTCTCCGACTATGCCCAGACGCCGGGCAGCCTGATCACCATCCTGCAAAAGACGCAGGAGCTTTACGGTTACATCCCCATGGACGCGGTCTACGCCATCGCCGCCGCCACCGGGGACAGCCCCGCCCATGTGCTGGGCGTGGCCACCTTTTACTCCCAGTTCCGCTTCACGGCGGTGGGCAAGCATCTGATTTTGCTGTGCAAGGGCACGGCCTGCCACGTCAACGGGGCCGACGGCATTGCCGACGCCATCATGGACGAGCTGGGCATCGGCGACGGCGGCACCACGGAGGACGGCCTGTTCTCCCTGTCCCTGGTGGCCTGCCTGGGCTGCTGCTCCCTGGCCCCGGTGATGATGATCGGGGAGAAGACCTATGGTACGCTGACGCCGGACAAGGCCCGGCGCATCCTGCGGGACATCCGAAAGGAGGAGACGGCATGAGCATTCGCATCGCGGTAGGAGAGGGCTCCTGCGGCCTGGCCGCCGGGGCGGCTGCGGTCCATACGGCGCTGAACCGGGCCCTGGCCGGGGCCGAGGGCGTCGCCCTGGGCATCACCGGCTGCGTGGGGGCCTGCTTCCTGGAGCCCATCGTGGACGTGTATGACGCGGCGGGGACGCTGTACCGCTGCGTCCGGGTCCAGCCCGGCGACGCGGAGACCATCGCCGCCGCCGCCCGGACCGGGGACTTCGCCGGACTGGAGAAGCTGCTGATCTCCGACGAGGACAGGGGCTTCCTCCAGCGCCAGACCCGCATCGCCCTGCGCAACTGCGGCGTCCTGAACCCCGAGCGCCTTTCCGACTATGAATCGGCGGGCGGCTATCAGGCCCTGCGCCGGGCGCTGACGGAGCTGACGCCGGAACAGGTCATCGAAGAGATCAAGATCTCCGGCCTGGCCGGGCGCGGCGGCGCGGGCTTCCCCACCTGGTTCAAGTGGAACGCGGCCCGCCAGAGTCCCGGCACCGACAAATATCTGATCTGCAACGCCGATGAGGGCGACCCCGGGGCCTTCATGGACCGGGCCGTCATCGAGAGCGACCCCCACAACCTGATCGAGGGGATGCTCATCGGCGCTTACGCCATCGGGGCGAAGGAGGCCGTGGTCTACGTCCGGGCCGAATACCCCCTGGCCATCGTCCGCCTGAAGGAGGCCATCCGCCAGGCCAGGGCGGCGGGCTATCTGGGAGAGCGCATCTGCGGCACGGACTTCTCCTGCGACATCCGCATCAAGGCGGGAGCGGGGGCCTTCGTCTGCGGCGAGGAGACGGCCCTGATCGAGTCCCTGGAGGGCAACCGGGGTATGCCCCGGCTCAAGCCCCCCTTCCCGGCCCAGGAGGGCTACTGGCACAAACCCAGCAACATCAACAATGTGGAGACCTTCGCCAACGTGCCCTGGATCATCGCCCACGGCGGCGCGGCCTTCGCCGAGTACGGCATCGAGGGCTGCCGGGGCACCAAGGTCTTCGCCGTCACCGGCAAGGTGCGGCGCGGCGGCCTGGTGGAAGTGCCCATGGGCGTGACGCTGCGGGACGTGATCTTCGGCATCGCCGGGGGCATCCGGGGCGGCAAGCGCTTCAAGGCCGTGCAGCTGGGCGGCCCCAGCGGCGGCTGCATCCCCGAGGCCCTGCTGGACACCCGCATCGACTACAAGAGCCTCTCCGAAACCGGGGCCATCATGGGCTCCGGCGGCATGGTGGTCATGGACGAGGACACCTGCATGGTGGGCATTGCCAAGTTTTTCCTGGACTTCACCACCCGGGAGAGCTGCGGCAAGTGCGTCCACTGCCGCATCGGCACCAAGCGCCTGGGCGAGATCCTGAACCGCATCGTCAGCGGCGAAGGACGCGAGGGCGACGTGGAGCTGCTGGAGGAGCTGTGCCAGTCCGTGAAGGACGGGGCCCTCTGCGGCCTGGGCCAGACCGCCCCCAACCCGGTGCTGAGCACCATCCGCTACTTCCGCAGCGAGTACGAGGCCCACATCCGGGCGCATCGCTGCCCGGCCAGGGAGTGCCGCGCCCTGCTGCGCTACACCATCGACCCGGCCAAGTGCATCGGCTGCTCCGCCTGTGCCCGGAAGTGCCCCACGAACGCCATCCACGGCGAACTGCGGAAGCCCTATACCATCGACCCCGCCGCCTGCATCCGCTGCGGCAGCTGCCTTGGCGCGTGCCGCTTTGACGCGGTGCATGTGGAATGAAGGAGGAGCGCGTGACTATGAAGGAACTGCATCTGAGCATCAACGGCGTCCCCTGCGTCTGCCAGGAGGGGGAGACCGTGCTGGACGCCGCCCGCCGGGCGGGCATCGAGATCCCCACCCTCTGCCATGACGACAGCGTGGCCCACTACGGGGCCTGCGGCGTCTGCGTGGTGGAGGCGGAGGGGAACAACAAGCTGCTGCGGGCCTGCTCCACCCGCGCCGCAGAGGGCATGGTGGTCCACACCGAGACCCCTCGGGTGATCCAGGCCCGGAAGATCGCCCTGGAGCTGCTGATGAGCGACCATGACGGGGACTGCATGGGCCCCTGCCGCCTCCACTGCCCCGGGGACACGGACTGCCAGGCCTATGTGAAGCAGGTGGCCCTGGGCAACACCCGTGAGGCCGTCCGCATTGTCAAGGAGCGGCTGCCCCTGCCCGCCTGCATCGGCTACGTCTGCCCCCACCCCTGTGAAGCCCATTGCCGCCGGGCGCTGGTGGAGGAGCCCATCTCCATCGCCGCCATCAAGCGCTATATGTCCGTGACCCAGTTGAACGACCCCGACCGCTGGAAGCCGGAGCGGGCGCCCTCCACCGGCAAGCGTGTGGGCGTCGTCGGCGGCGGCCCCGCCGGCCTGACCGCAGCGTACTATCTCTCCTTAATGGGACATGAAGTGACCCTCACCGAGCAGATGCCCAGGATGGGCGGGATGCTGCGCTACGGCATTCCCGAATACCGTCTGCCCAAGGCCGTGGTGGACGCCGAAGTGGCGGAGATCGCCGAGGCGGGCGTGAAGATGGAAAACGGCGTGTGCATCGGGCGCGACCTGAGCTTTGAAGCCTACCGGGCCAAATATGACGCGGTGGTGCTGGCCATCGGGGCCTGGAAGAGCTCTCCCCTGGGCTGCCCCGGCCAGGAGCTGCGGGGCGTGCTGGGCGGCATCGACTTCCTGCGCGCCGTGGCCGAGGGGGAGACCCCGGACATCGGCAGCAAAGTGGCCGTGGTGGGCGGCGGCAACACCGCCATGGACGCCTGCCGCACCGCCGTGCGCCTGGGAGCCGAGCAGGTCTATGTGGTCTACCGCCGCACCCGGGACGAAATGCCCGCCAACGCCGAGGAGATCGACGAGGCCATGGAAGAGGGCGTCATCTTCAAGTTCCTCACCAACCCGGCGGAAGTGCTGGGAGAAAACGGCCATGTCACCGGCGTGAAGCTCCAGGTCATGGAGTTGGGCGCGCCGGACGCCTCCGGGCGGCGGAGCCCCGTGCCCGTGGAGGGAAAATTTGAGACCCTGGACGTGGACAGCGTCATCGCCGCCATCGGCCAGAAGGTGGAGCCCTCCGCCTTCCCGGTGGAGCTGAACCGCCGGGGCATCATCGCCGCCGACGAGGCCACCTTCCGCACGAACCTGGAGGGCGTCTTCGCCGTGGGCGACGCCACCAACGGCGGCGCGGACATCGCCATTGCCGCCATCGGCGAGGCCAGCCGCTGCGCCAAGGTGGTGGACAGCTACCTGAAAGGCCGCACGGTGCCCTACCGGAGACCCTTCGTCAGCGAGCGCAAGGTCACGGCGGCGGACTTCGCCGACCGGGAGCGCGTCGCCCGGGTCCGGGTGGAGAACCGCCCCGGCGCGGAGCGTCGGCGCGACTTCCTGCCCCTGAACGAGGGCTACACCCCGGAGCAGGCCATGCACGAGGCCGCCCGCTGCCTGGAGTGCGGCTGCCACGACTACCACGACTGCGCCCTGATCCGCCACGCCAACCGCTACCCCCTGGAGCCGGAGCGCTTCGGCGGCGGCGAGAAGCGCAAGCACGACAGCGAGCGGCGTCTGGAAGTCATCGAGCGGGACGCGGGCAAGTGCATCCTCTGCAACCTCTGCGTCCGCGTCTGCGACGAAGTGGCCGGCCAGGGCCTCCTGGGCCTGGTGGGCCGGGGCTTCGGCACGGTCATCAGGCCGGAGTTCCGGGACAGCGCCCGGATCGCCGTGTGCCGCGACTGCGGGAAGTGCGTGGAGGCCTGTCCCACGGGAGCGCTGAAGCTTTTGAAGTGATACCATCTGAATGATAGCCTGTGGGCGCGCTGCGGAAGACCAAGTGCAGCGCGCCCTGTTTTGGATCCTGTAAGACAGATTGGGGGCAGCGCGGCGTCTCAGCCGCGCTGCCCCCAACAGATTTTCCGTTTTTCGTCCGGGCGCTCAAAGCCTCAAAATATACTCCAGCGTGGGCACCAGTTCCCCCCGCCGGTAGAGCGCCTCCAGTTCGTCCCTACTGACCCACCGGGCGGCCCGGACTTCCTCTGTGGGCGCGGCGCGCAGGTCGGCTTCACCGGCATAGGGGAAGAGCCAGACCTCCTGGTAGTCGAACCACTCCGGCCTGGCCCGCTGCAACAGCAGCGTGCCCGCCGCGCCGTCCAATCGGACGCCCAGTTCCTCCCAGACCTCCCGCACGGCGGCGGCCCGGCCCGTCTCCCCGGCCAGGACACTGCCGCCCACGGACTCCCACAGCAGCGGGTCGGTGGGGCGGGTCTCCGCCCGCTGGGAGAGCAGGTAGGCCCCCTCGGCGCTGCGCAGCCAGACGTGGACGATTTTGTGGTATTCCCCCGGATGCAGGGGCAGGCCCCGCCGCCGGGTCTCCCCGGTGGGCCGGCCGGAAGCGTCGCAGAGGTCCCAGAGTTCCGGCTCCTCCGCCAGGGCCAGATGCTCCAGCACACGGGTGACTTCCTCAAATCTGGCCCCCCGGCTGGCCTTCACCAGCACCGTGTCGCCCGCTTGCAGCACATAGGGCAGGGCCGCCAGCAGCATCCGCTTGATGGGGTAGTCCAGGGCGATGTCCCCGGCCCCCTCCGCGATGTGGCGGGCCTCCGGGCCGCAGCTCAGCACCAGGTCGATGCCCAGACGGCGTGCCAGTTCGCCCGTCTCCCGGTGTAGGGCGGCGCTCCGGTCCCCCAGCTCCCGCATATCGCCCAGAATCGCCACCTTGCGCCCCGGCAGGGCTGCCAGGGAGCGCAGGGCCGCAGCGGTGGAGGTGGGGTTGGCGTTGTAGCAGTCGTCGATGACCCGCAGCAAGTCGGTGTGGAAGACCCGGCAACGGCTGCCCACCGGGACGTAGTCGGCCACCCCGGCGGCGATCTCCTCCGGGCGCAGCCCCAGGGCCATGCCCACCGCCGCCGCGCCCAAGGCGGCGTAGACCATATGTTCTCCAAAGGCGGGGATGCGCAGGGCAAAGCGCGTCCGCTCCGTCACCACGGTGCAGCGGATCTCCTCTCCGTCGGTCTCCACGTCCTCGGCCCGCACGTCGCACCAGGCCCCCAGGCCGTAGCTGAGTTTCGGCACCGGGCAGTCCATTCCGGCCAGCAGCGGGTCGTCCCCGTTGCAGACCGCCAGGCCGTCCGGGGGCAGAAAGGCGTTCATGCGGCTTTTTTCCGCCAGCACCCCGGCCCGGCTGCCCAGAAATTCCAGATGGGCGTCGCCGATGTTGGTATAGAGGGCCACGGTGGGCCGGGCCAGGGCCGCGATGCGGTCCATGTCTCCGGGGTGGCTGACCCCCAGCTCCACCACGGCGGCGCTGTGCTCCTCCCGCAGCCCGAAGAGGGTCAGGGGCACGCCCAGGTCGTTGTTGAAGTTGCCCTGGGTCTTGTGGACCCGGAAGCGCCGGGCCAGGACGCAGGCGAGCATCTCCTTGGCCGTGGTCTTGCCCACGGAGCCGGTGACGCCCACCAGGGGCAGGGCGAACTGGGCGCGGTAGAACCCGGCCAGGGTCTGCAAGGCCCGCAGGGTGTCCTCCACCAGCAGCACGCAGCCCGTCACGCCCTCTGGCACGCGCTCAGCCAGGGCGCACTTGGCCCCCGCCGAGAGTGCCGCGCCGATATAGTCATGGCCGTCGGAGCGTTCGCCCCGGATGGCGGCGAAGAGGCAGCCCGGCGTCACGGCCCGGCTGTCGGTGACCACGGCCGTGATCTCCCCCGGCGGCACCGCCCCGTGGATCTCCGCGCCGCAGACGGCGGCGATGCGCTCAAGACTCAGATTTTTCATACTTTTTGAAGCTCGCTTCCATGATCCGCTCGCAGAGCTGGCCGTAGTCCAGGCCCTGGGCGGCGGCCATCTGGGGGATCAGGCTGGTGGGCGTCATGCCCGGCAGGGTGTTGGCCTCCAGCACATACATCCGGTCATGCTCCGTATCCCAGAGGATGTCCACCCGGCAGTAGGCGTCCACCAGCAGGGCCGCCATGACCTGCTCGGCCAGCTTTTGCGCCCGGGCCGTGGCCTCCGGGCCAATGGGGGCGGGGCAGAGTTCCTCCGTGGCCCCGGCCTGGTATTTGTTCTGATAGTCATAAAAGCCGCTTTTGGGGATGATCTCGATGACGGGCATGGCGACGCCGTCCATGACGCCCACGGTCAGCTCCCGGCCCCGGACGTAGGTCTCCACCAGCACCTCCGACTCGTAGCGGAAGGCCAGCTCCAGGGCGGCGGCGTATTCCTGGGGAGAGCGGACGATGCTGGTCCCCACGCTGCTGCCCCCGCTGCAGGGCTTTACCACCACGCAGTCCGCGGGCATGGCGCCGATGGGCGCGCCCCGGCGCAGGGTCAGGCTCTCCGGGGTGGGAATGCCGTTTTGCCGGAACAGGGCTTTGCTCAGGCCCTTGTGCATGGCCAGGGCGCTGCCCAGATAGCCGGAGCCGGTGTAGCGCACCCCGTTCATGTCCAGGGCGGCCTGGAGCTTGCCGTTCTCCCCTTCCTCCCCGTGGAGGGCCAGGAACACCATGTCGGCAGCCCGGCAGAGGCGCAGGACATTCGGCCCGATGCGCACGCCGTCGTCCGGGCGCAGACCCTTCACCTGCTCCAGATCCGGGCTGTCCGCGCCAATGGCGGTGGTCCCCAGGCTGACCTCCCCGCGCCGGAACACCTCCGCCGCCGTCTCAAAGGGCCGGGTATAGCCCAAAAACAGATCCACCAGCACCACGTCGTGTCCCCGCGCCTGCAGCGCCCGGGCCACGCCGGTGCCGCTGGAGATGGAAACGTCCCGCTCGTGGCTCAGGCCTCCGCAAAGCACTGCGATCTTCATATCGAAACGCGCCTCCTTTTCAGCATTCATCCGAGTTTGTGACAGCCAGTATAGCACAAGTTTTTCCCGGATACAATGAAAAAACTGTTGTGCAGCCGCGCTTTGCTGTGCTATACTATTATGAAAAACAGCGCCGTGCCGGCGCAGACAACGACAGAAAGCGGTGAGCGGTCATCAGTTATATCGTGGTGGACCTGGAATGGAACCAGGCGATGAGCTCCAAGAGCTCCGTCTTCAACTACCTCCCCATCCATCTGCGCGGGGAGATCATCGAGATTGGCGCGGTCAAGCTGAACGACGACTGGACCCCCGGCGAGGAATTCCAGATCGACGTGAAGCCGGTCTATTTCCGCAAGATGCACTACAAGGTGAAAAAGCTCACCGGCATCGACGGGAACCGCCTGAGCCACGCCCCCGGCTTTGTGGAGGCCTTTCGGCAGTTCCGGGCCTTCTGCGGCGAGGGCTGCACCTTCCTCACCTGGGGCTATGACGACAAGGGCATCCTGGAGCAGAACATCATCGTCCACGACCAGGACTGGGACTGGATCGACGGCTGGGTGAACCTCCAGCTGATCTACAATATGCAGACCGAGGGCGACAAAAACCAGAAGGCCCTTTCCACCGCCATGGAGCACTTCGGCATCGAGCAGACCCGCGTGGCCCACGACGCCCTGGGGGACGCCTACAACACCGGCCTGGTCTGCTCCCATCTGGACATGGAGACCGGCCTGCGCCGCTATGCCGAGGCCGCCCGGCAGCTCTCCCTCCGCCGCGAGGCGCGGGAGGAGCGCGCTCTGGAGGAAGGCCCCACCCCGGTGGAGCACCTGACCTTCACCGGTTACGCCAGCCGCAACGCCGCCTTCGCCGACGAGAGTCTGCGCTGTCTGCGCTGCCCCGTCTGCGGAGCGCCCCTGAGCCTCCAGCGCTGGGTCAACCAGGGGGACAAGCGCTACATGAGCCTGGGGACCTGCGAGACCCACGGCAGCTACCTGGTGCGGGTCAAGCTGAAACGCACGGAGGAGGAGACCTGGTCGGTCAACCGCATCCTCTACGAGGCCGACGAAGGGATGCAGAACTTCTACCGCTCCAAGTGCAGCCAGCGCCGCCGCCATGCCCGGAGGCGCAAGAAAAGCAATTCGGCCAAGGCTCAGGGCTGAACAGAATAATTCCTCCGATCCCGCGCAAGCTAGGCTTGACATCCAGGGATCGGAGGTTTTTTTGATGAAACATCGTATCGTTTTGACCGCGCTGGCGTTGGTCTCCCTGCTCTGGGGCGGTCTGGGCGTCCGGGGCAGCGCCGAGGGGCGGCCCCCCGTGGCGGAGAATCTGGAGCTGGAGACCTATCGCGGCGTGTCCGTGGGCGGCTGTCTGCGGGCTGCGGACCCGGACGGCGGGACGCTGCGCTTCGTCGTCACCACCCCGCCGGGCAAGGGCCAGGTGGAGCTGGGCGAGAACGGCAGCTTCGTCTACACCCCGGAGGAGGGGCGGCGGGGCAAGGACTACTTCGGCTACAAGGCCCAGGACGCGGAGGGCAACCTGAGCCAGGAGGCCACCGTCATCATCAAGCTGCTCAAACAGAAGACCGCCATGCGCTACACCGACACCGTCGGCTCTGCGGCTGACTGCGCCGCCCTGCGGCTGGCCGAGGCGGGGATCTATGTGGGGGCGCAGCTGGGGGGCAGCTACGTCTTTTCGCCGGAGCAGCCCGTGAGCCGGGAGGAATTTCTGGCCCTGTGCTGGAAGTGCGCGGGCCTGGCCCCTGCGGACCCGGATGAGACCGCCGCCTTCGCCGACGGCGACGCCGTCAGCGCCTGGGCCAGAGGCTATGTGGCAGCGGCGGCCCGGCGGGGCCTGGTGTCCGGCAGTCCGGCAGGGGAGGGGACCGGCCTGATGTTCCGCCCCGCCGACGCCATCACCGTGGCGGAGGCCGCGGCCATACTGGACCGTACCCTCTCCCTGACGGACGCCTTGCAGACCTGGTACGCCCTGGACGAGGCGATCCCCGCCTGGGCGCGGCAGAGCGCGGCCAACCTCAGCGCCTGCGGCCTGCTCCCGGAGGGCTGCCGCTTCACGGACGAGACGCTCCGCCGGGGCGACGCCGCAGTGATGCTGGTGCGGGCCATGGACCTGGTGGAAAAGCGGGGGAACGGGGAGAACTGAGGACTGAAAACTGAAGGATTTGGTGCAAACGGGGAGGCTTGTTTTCCGATTTGCACCAGATCTTTTTTGTGAAACACGAAAAAATTCTTGACAAACTGCCAGCGTCTTCGATATAATACCAGCGCTGCTTTGCAAAACAAGCGGCCAATTTCCTTGCCTGCGCTCCACCGCAGGCCATCAGTCCAGAAGGAGGTGCTGACAATGGCAAAATCTGTGGAAAAGTATGAGCTGATGTATGTGCTCAACCCCAACCTGAACGAGGAGGAGACCGCTGCCATCGTCGAGAAGTTCAAGACGCTGATCGAGAGCAACGGGACCATCGACGAGCTGCAGGAGATGGGCAAGCGCAAGCTGGCCTATGAGATCAACTATCTCACCGAGGGCTACTATGTCCTGGTCAAGTTCACCAGCGATCCCAAGTTCCCCGCCGAGCTCGACCGTGTGCTGGGAATCACCGACGGCGTGATCCGCAGTCTCATCACGCTGCGGGCGGAATGAGCGAGGGTCCCTCATGCTGAATCACATCGTCATCATGGGTCGCCTGACCCGGGACCCCGAACTGCGCTACACCCAGAGCCAGTTCCCAGTGACCTCGTTCCGCGTGGCCGTGGACCGGGACTACGGCGGACGGGACGGCGGAGAGCGGCAGACGGACTTCATCGACTGCGTCGCCTGGCGCGGCACGGCGGAGTTCGTCAGCAAGTATTTCTCCAAGGGCAGCATGATCGTGGTGTCCGGCCGCCTGCAGATCCGGGATTGGACGGACAAGGAGAACAACCGCCGCACCAGCGCCGAGATCGTGGCCGACAACGTCTACTTCGGCGAGAGCAGGCGCAGGGACGGCGAAGGCTACCGGGGCGGCAATGACAATTTCCGCAGCAACGAAGGCTACCGGGGCGGCAACGACGGCGGCTATCGCGGCGGGAATGACAACCGCCGCAGCAATGACAGCTATCGCGGCAACAGCGGCAACGACAGCTTCCGGGGCGGCAACAGCGACGGCGGCTATCGCGGCGGCAGCGACAGCTACAGCGGCGGAAACGACAGCTTCCGCAGCTTCGACGACAGCAGCGCCGGTTCCGGCTTCACCGAGCTCAGCGACACCGACGGCGAACTGCCGTTCTGAGCGGAACACAATTCTTGAATGGAGGTATGAGCCTTGGCTTTTGATAAGAGCAACGGAAAGCCCCACAAGCGCAGAAAGGTTTGCCAGTTCTGCGTGGACAAGGCGACGTTCGTGGACTACAAGGACGTGGCCCGTCTGGGCCGCTACACCAGCGAGCGCGGCAAGATCCTGCCCCGCCGCGCCACCGGCACCTGCGCCATGCATCAGCGCCAGGTCACCGAGGCCATCAAGCGCGCCCGTCAGGTCGCCCTGATGCCCTACATCGTGGACTGAAACCAAAAGTTTCGCAGCTCCAACGCGCCGCAGCCCAATCCAAGGCTGCGGCGCGTGTTTGCTCCGTGGACGCGCAAGGCTTTCCGCCGTCGCGGAGCGGTGTTTGCTCCACGCCGACAAATCCGGGCGCGCTGCCGCTGACGGATTCCGTCGAATTGCATGATTGACAGCGGGGCAAGATTGATGTAAAGTAGATTTAATCTGTAATTGGAAGGGTTTTTCCGAAGCAGGAGACTTGACCGCCCCCCCACCGGGGCCGAGGCCATACGGACAGCCGGGTCAGATGCCGAACTGTGCTGCGGAACGCGGCAGGCAACAGCGCGTTGCCTTATTGATTGAGTTAAAAGCTCAGTTTCAAAGTTGGTTACTTTATAACCAGTGCCCGGCGGGGCATACGACTTGTGAAATGGTCAATAAGAGTCTGAAAAGGCATCTTTTGCTGCAAAAACTCTTGACAATCCACCGGAAACCCGGCACAGGCTGCGGCCTGGGGCGCGGGGGACAGGCAGCGTTCACAGGTGATATGCCGCATCACGGGCATATCACCTGTTTTGTTTGCGCCCGTCGGGCGCGGAGGCGGAGAGGGCAGCATGAAAAAAATCATCGAACTGAAACACATCAGCAAGAGCTACGACGGGGAGACGGTGCTGGACAGCATCGACCTGGACATCTACGACAACGAGTTCCTGACCCTGCTGGGCCCCAGCGGCTGCGGCAAGACCACGACGCTGCGGATCATCGGCGGCTTTGAGCACCCGGACGCGGGCGACGTGGTCTTTATGGGCGAGCGCATCAACGACGTGCCGCCCCACAAGCGCAACGTCAACACCGTGTTCCAGAAATACGCCCTGTTCCCCCATCTGAACGTCTTTGAAAACGTGGCCTTCCCCCTGCGGGAGCGCCGGGTCCCCAAGGCGGAGATCGAGGAAAAGGTCCACGAGATGCTCCAGCTGGTGATGCTCTCCGGTTTTGCCCACCGTCGGGTCACCAGCCTCTCCGGCGGCCAGCAGCAGCGGGTGGCCATTGCCCGGGCTCTCATCAACCGGCCCAAGGTGCTGCTGCTGGACGAACCTCTGGGGGCCCTGGATCTGAAACTGCGCAAGGATATGCAGCAGGAGCTGAAAAAGATCCAGAAGGCCACCGGCATCACCTTCATCTTCGTCACCCACGACCAGGAGGAGGCCCTCACCATGTCGGACACCATCGTGGTCATGAGCGAGGGCCGCATCCAGCAGATCGGCACCCCGGTGGACATCTACAACGAGCCGAAAAACGCCTTCGTGGCGGACTTCATCGGCGAGAGCAACATCCTGGACGGCGTGATGCTGGACGACCTGAAAGTCCGCTTCTCCGGCCACACCTTCCGCTGCGTGGACAAGGGCTTTGCCCCGAAAGAGCCGGTGGACGTGGTGGTGCGCCCGGAGGACGTGGACATCGTGCCCGTGGAGCGGGGGATGCTCTGCGGCGTGGTCACCAGCGTCACCTTTATGGGCGTCCACTATGAGGTCATCGTGGACATCGGCGGCTTCAAGTGGATGATCCAGACCACGGACTTCGTGGACGTGGACGAGCGCATCGGCCTGTCCATCGACCCGGACGCCATTCACATTATGAAAAAGAGCGAGTATTCCGGGCTGTACGGCGACTATTCCTCCTTCTCCAACGAGCTGGATGAGCTGAGTCAGCCGGACGGGGAGGAAAGCGAGGCGGACGCATGACGAAAACGCGGAAGCTGGGCGGTGTGGTGCTGGCCCCCTACAGCCTGTGGGCCCTGCTGTTCATCCTGGTGCCCCTGGTCTTCGTGGCCTACTACGCCTTTACGGACAACGCCTTTGCCTTCACCTTTGACAACATCGCCCGCTTCTTCACCGCCACCAGCACGGTGGAGGGGGCGGAGGTCCGCACCTATCTGGTGATCTTCCTGCGCAGCCTGAAGCTGGCTGTGATCTCCACGGTGATCTGCCTGCTGCTGGGCTACCCCCTGGCCTACTTCATGGCCCGGGCCAGCGCCAGGGGACAGAAAATCATGATGACCCTGATCATGATCCCCATGTGGATGAACTTCCTGATCCGCACCTACGCCTGGATGACCATCCTCCAGGACACCGGCATCCTGAACAGTGCCCTGAGCGGCCTGGGCCTGGGCCGGGTCCACATCATCGGCACGGAGGGGGCCGTGGTCATCGGCATGGTCTACGACTATCTGCCCTACATGGTCCTGCCCATCTACTCCATCATGGCCAAGATGGACGTGCGATTGCTGGAGGCGGCCCGGGACCTGGGCTGCAACGGCCTGTCCGTGCTGCGCCGGGTCATCCTGCCCCTGAGTCTGCCCGGCGTCCTCAGCGGGGTGACCATGGTGCTCATCCCCTCGGTCAGCACCTTCTACATCTCCCAGAAGCTGGGCAACGGCAAGTTCTTCCTGATCGGCGACGCCATCGAGGGCCAGTTCGTGGCCAACAACCTGCACTTTGCCGCCGCCATGGCCTTCATTCTGATGGTGATTTTGCTGGTGGCCATGGCGCTGATGAAGCGCTTCACCAACAACCGGGTCTACGGAGGTGCCGAGCTATGAAAACCGCTTCCAAGGTCTATACGGCGCTGATCTTCGTCTTCCTCTTCGCGCCCATCGCCATTCTGCTGGTCTTCTCCTTCAACGAGGCCAAGAGCCTGTCCGTCTTCTCCGGCTTTTCCCTCAAGTGGTACAACGAACTGTTCCACGACGACACCACGCTCCAGAGCGTCCGCAACACCCTGGTGCTGGCCGTGGCCGCCATGGTGATCTCCACCGTCATGGGCACCGCCGCCTCCGTGGGCATTTTGCGGCTGCGCTCCCGCTGGCTGCGCGCCGCCCTGAACACCGCCACCGACATCCCCATGACCAACCCGGACATCATCACCGGCATTTCCCTGATGCTGATGTTCGTCTTCGCCGGGCGGCTTCTGGGCCTGGCCAACTCCCTGAGCTTCTGGACCATGCTCATCGCCCACGTCACCTTCTGCCTGCCCTACGTCATCTTGCAGGTCCTCCCCCGGCTGCGGCAGATGGACCCCAGCTTGCCGGAGGCGGCCATGGACCTGGGCTGCACGCCCCTGCGGGCCTTCTTCAAAGTGACGGTGCCGGAGATCCTGCCCGGCGTCCTCACCGGGGCCATCATGGCCTTCACCATGAGCCTGGACGACTTCGTCATCAGCTATTTCACCGCCGGCGCGGGCTTCCAGACCCTGCCCATTCGCATCTACAGCATGACGAAAAAGACCGTCACCCCCAAGATGTACGCCCTGGCCACCCTGATCTTCTTCGTGATCCTGGCCCTGCTGCTGATTTCCAACCTGACGGACAGGGACGAGAAGAAGAAATGAAGAATGAAGGAATGAAGAAATTGTGGGATCGGCTTCGCCGATATAATTAAAATATGTCGCGGAGCGACACCACTATTTTTCATTCTTCAGTTTTCAGTAAATACTAAGAAAGGATTTCGCGCTATGAAAAAAACCATCTCCCTTCTCCTGGCCTGCCTGCTGACCGCCGCCCTGCTGGTCGGCTGCGGCGGCCCCAACGAACCCGGCAGCGACGGGGCCACCCTGACCCTGAACGTCTACAACTGGGGCGAGTATATCTCCGACGGCACCGAGGGCAGCTACGACACGGTGAAGGAGTTCGTCGCCTGGTATCAGGAGACCTACGGCCAGAAGGTCCGGGTCAACTACGACACCTACGACAGCAACGAGAACATGTACGCCAAGCTGTCCTCCGGCGCGGTCAGCTATGACGTAATCTTCCCCAGCGACTACATGATCGCCCGGATGCGGGAGGAAGGGATGCTGCTCCCCCTGAACTTCGACAACATCCCCAACTATGCCCACATCGACGAGACCTTCCGGGGCCTCTACTATGACCCGGACGACCAGTATTCCGTGCCCTACACCTACGGCGTGGTGGGCGTGATCTGGAACGCCAACGAGGTGGACGAGGCCGACGCCCAGGGCTGGGACCTGCTGTGGAACCCCAAGTATTCCGGCCGCATCGTCCAGTTCAACAACTCCCGGGACGCCTTCGGCACCGCCATGTACAAGCTGGGCCTGGACGTGAACAGTGAGGACAAGGCCGACTGGAACGCCGCGTTCCAGGAGCTGAAGGCCCAGCGCCCGCTGGTCTACAGCTACGTCATGGATGAGATCTACGACATCATGGAGTCCGGCGAGGCCGCCGTGGGCGCCTACTACGCCGGGGACTACTTCACGATGCTGGACGCTCAGGCCCCCACCGTGGACCTGCGCTTCTACTACCCCGAGGCCACCAACTACTACATCGACGCCATGTGCATCCCCTCCTGCTGCCAGAACAAGGAGCTGGCCGAGCGCTTCATCAACTTCCTGCTGGGCCGGGACGCCGCCGTGGCCAACGCGGAGGCCACCTGGTACGCCTCCCCCAATACGCTGGTCTACACCGATGCGGAATACATCGAAGAGATGGGCGAAGAGGCCATGGAGATCCTCTACCCCGAGATCGGCGACTTCGCAGAGCGCTACAACGCCCTGGCCTTCCGCAACCTCCCCACGGAGATGCTGGACTATATCAACAGCCTCTGGGAGGGCATCAAGTTCAACTGAGCCATACGAAACAAGAACGCTTCCGGGCGACATGGCCCGGAAGCGTTCTTTTGTCGGCTGTGTCCACGCGGCGTTGGAACCGCCGCTTATGCCGTTTTGGTTTCGCTCAGGAGCTTGACTTCCTCCAGGGGAAGCGCTGTGATCTCTGCGATTTCCTCCAGTGCGTATCTGCCCGAATGCAGCATACGGAGCGCAACATCCTTTAAACCCTCTCGAAGCACTTGATTTCTCATTTCCTCCATGGCTCTGCACATGATCGCAACCCCCTCCTCACTTTCTTTTGGATTCCTTTGCATTCAGTCTATCAAAATCATTCGCTTCTTGCAAGGGGAGAAAGCCTGCTGATACGGAAATGCACTTTCATCAAAAGAAAGCGCGGCTTTCCCGCTGTCTCTCAGCCGGAAAGCCGCGCTTCTTTTTTATCATGCGCTCACTGCTTCTTCGCCAGCACCGCCACATATTTCGCGGCGCTCTGGCCCGCGATCAGGCCGTCGCCCACGGCGTTGGCGATCTGGAGCGGCAGGCCGGTGCAGTCCCCCGCCGCGAAGACGCCGGGCAGGTTCGTGGCCATGTTCCGGTCCACCTGCACATAGCCGTTTTCCACCGCGATGCCGGGGAACATGTCCGTGGGGGCAATGGCCGGGCGCAGCAGGAAGACGCAGTCGGCCTCCGCCTCCTGGCCGTCGCAGATCACGCGCTCGGCCTTGTCGCCGCCCTGGATCTCGCACTTCTTTGGCCGGTCAAAATAGCGGACCGTGCAGCCGATGGAGCTCAGGAACTCCGCCTCCTTCTTCGCGCTGTCGCTGTAGCCCACCACGGCCACGCTGCGGCCCCGATAGAGCATCCCGTCGCAGGTGGCGCAGTAGCTGACGCCCTTGCCCAGAAACTCCGCCTCCCCCGGGAACTTTTTCGCCCTGGTCACGCCGCCGGCCAGGACGATGGCCTTTGCGCTCTCCACGTCGCTGCCGATGCTGACGAACCAGTCGTCCCCCATGGCCAGGGCGTTGAGGACGCGCCCGACGCGCACTTCCGCCCCGGCCTGCTCCGCGTGGGCACGAAAGCGCTCCAGCAGCTCCGCGCCGCTCAGGCCGGGGAGACCCAGGTAGTTGTCCACCAGCTCCGCTTTCCACAGCGGGCTTTCCTCCATCGGGTTGGAGACCACCAGCACGCTCCGTCCTCTGGCGCGCACATTCACCGCCGCCGACAGGCCCGCCGGGCCGCCTCCGATGACGATCACATCATATGCCATTTGTTTGTTCCTCCGATCTCAGATGATCTTGGCGGGAACCGCGCTTCCCGCCCGGTATGCTCCCGTTCTCTGCCGGGGACGCGCCGGTTCACACTTCGTCCGCGTCCTCCAGCCAGTCCAGCGCCCCGCTGGCGATGTCATAGATTGCGCCGCGCACCGCCGGGCCGTGCTCCCCCAGCTTGCGGCGCAGCAGCTCCACCGTATGGCGGACGTTGCGGCGCTCGGCCCGGGCCGGGTCCCGCTCCCCGCCGATGGCGGCGTGGATGGCATCGGTGATGCTGCGGACCGCCCCGTGGCCGTCCCCGGCCAGGGCCGCCTCCACCGCGCCGCAGCCCCGGTGGCCCAGCACCAGCACCAGGTCGCAGCCCAGATGCTCCACCGCGTATTCCACGCTGCCCAGCTGCTGGGGGCCCAGCACGTTGCCCGCCACCCGGACGACGAACAGTTCCCCGATGCCGGCGGAGAAGATGCGCTCCGGGATGGCCCGGGAGTCCGAGCAGCTCAGCACCACCGTATGGGGCCGCTGGCCTTCCTCCGCCGTCTTTCTGCGCACTTCGGCGGACACGTCCCCGGCCTCGCCGCCCTCCAGATAGCTGCGGTGTCCCCGGTTCAGGCGCTCGATGAGCTTCCAATGCTTCATGCCCCCGCCCTCATTCCGGCCTGCGGCTCTTGCAGAGATAGAACACGGTCAGCAGCCCCGGCCCGCAGTGCGCGCCGATGACCACGCCCAGCTGCGTGATCGTGATGTCCCCCACCTGGGGATAGGCCTGCTTCACCGCGTCCCGGATGTACTCCGCGTCGGCCAGGCAGTCGGCGTGGAGGATGTGCAGCGTCAGCCCCGTGGGGTCGATGTCGGCCAGGTCGTGGAGCACGCCGTCCCGGATGCTGTTCAGGGCCATTTTGCGTCCCCGGGCCTTTTTCACCACGTCCAGTGTGCCCCGGTCGGGCACATACAACACGGGCTTGATGTTCAGGATGGAGCCCACCAGGGCCGAGGCGTTGGAGACCCGTCCCCCCGCTTTCAGATAGTTCAGGTCGTCCACGGTGAAGCGGTGGGCGATGCGCAGCTTGTTCTCCTCGCCCCAGGCGACGACGCTGTCGAAGTCCGCGCCCGCTTCCATGCGTTCCACCATGTTCACCACCAGCGTCCCCAGCCCGCCGGAGATGCAGCGGGTGTCCATGACGTACAGCCGCCGGTCCGGGAACTCCGCCCGGATGCGCTCCGCCGCCGCGGCGCAGTTCTGGTAGGAGGCGGACATCTCTTTGGACATATCAAGAAAAATCACATCTTTCCCGCCGCCCAGCAGTCCCCGGAAGAAGTCTTCATAGGTGAACTGGTTGATCATGGAAGTCTTGAGCCGGTCCCCCCGGCGCATCCCGGCGTAGATCGCCGCCCGGCGCTCCTCCCGGCAGTCGTCCTCAAACAGCTTGTCGTTGACGGTGTAGCTGTAGGGCAGGAAGGGCACCCGATGCGCGTCCAGCCAGGTCCGGGGCAGGTCGGAGGTGGAGGTGGTGGCGATGATATAGTCTGACATGGCGAAACCGTCCTTCTATCGTATTTGCCGAAAGCGGCCTGGAGAATCCTTCCACAGTATAGTGGATTTGTCGAGGGGTGTCAACGGGGAGAGGGGCTCTGAGTGTAAGGTATCGAGCAGAAATTAATTATACAGCTTTTTTCTGCATAGAGAGCATACAAACGGGGTGGCTGGAACCACCCCGTTTGTATGCTAGTTCTAGTTATGGAATCGCATTCTTTTACGGCTTACGGAGTCCGGCCTATGTTGACCGGATCAGCCGTGCTATCATACACATATTATTCTTCCAAGCAACAACCAGATTTTAAATAATCTTAGATGAAGTATCTTATGTTTTTTCTCTTAAAAATGTTATCAGAAAACAACCGGACAATTCCCATTACTCAGTAAAATTGAAAGCAGGATCATAGTCCTTAAGCATTATCCCACCAGACATCCCGTTCGGATAGAGGTATGAAAACTGCTGGTATTGTTCAATATAACAATACTCAAAGATCATTTCTTCTCGTTTCAGTGCCTCCAGCAGTTTTTCTGCCATCTGCTTTCTGTCCTTGATTTGTGCCGTTCGGTATTGGTGGTCTTCAACCAATTCTCTTATTAACTGATCGACAGTTTTACATTCTTCCAACTGTTGTTCCCTTTCGTCAGACGCTTCTTTTTCCGTCGATTGTTCTGAAAGCTCCAGAACCAGTGTTTGCGTCTGCTTGGCCTGAATCATCCAAACCATTAAGCCAATTGAGAATACGAAAGCAGCAAAAACCACAATCAAGATCGTTCGGTTCTTTTTTTTCACCAACTAATTTCAATCATTAAAGCTTATATCTATATAGGATGAAGCATCGCTTTTGCAAAACTATTTTAACTCAACATTATCGATCAAGCAAGCAGAATCATAAATGGAATCGCCTTTATCATATACAACAAACGACAGGGTAACGGCCATTCCACGGTATGCAGAAACATCAATCACTACTGCTTTCCAGCCAGTCTGGAACGCAGTCTGATCCCCTCCGTCAAAGTTAACATTGTTGATCGGAATCCACTCAGAAGTATTAATCGACTCATAAATTTTCTGGAACGCGATTCCCTCCTTTAGAACGAGCGCAACCCCAAACATATCGTCAAATTTGGATCCTATCCACTCCAAGGGTTCTTCTGAAATGAAATTATATTGGAATCTTAGTGTTGAAACATCCTTTGGAACAATAAATCTTTGTGAAATACGACTGCCTTCTGTTCCGTCTCCAAATGTTTCCGTTGTAAGGCTGCCAATGCCAGAGGAAATAGCACCCATACGCATGTTGCTTTCACCGGCAGGGATGGCGTCACCCAACTGGGTCATGGAACGAACGTCACCCTTCCTGCTCCAGTACTTGGGAACGGCAACAGAACCGGAGATCACATACTGCTCAAAATCACCATTAAGGATTCCAGTTCGAACCAGGAGCGCATTCGCATCCCCCTGGATATGTGGGTATGCGATATGCCAAGCTGGATTATAGGTTCCGGGACCATAGTCTGGCGGGCAAATCGGACCATGAGCGGTTGCATCTTCCCACCAAGCCTGCAAGGTTCTTCCACGGGTATTTAAGAACCAATCCGCATGGTTTGCTCCCATTGTCTGGACTGCAGCATCGTACGCCTCCTGGGAGTTATGACCGTCGATCAGGCCCTGAACATACTCCTCCATCAGTTCTCTGGAGTAATCTGCAAAAACAGAGTTGTGGAAGCCCACCACAGCTTTGGCACCGTGAACGCGCAACGCGTTTGCCATAGAGAAATCTCGGTTCTCGGTGGCTCCGCCACCAGCACCAAAGAACTCGCAACACTCTGAAAAGACGAACGTGTCTTCGAGCGCCTCGCCTTCATAGTACTCTTCGAAAAACTTCGGAAGGATACGATATCTTCCATTAACCGCTACAATCATTCCTTCCTTTAGCTCCAGATCATACAAACTGTTGTCTGTACTCGGCTCAGTAAGGCAAATAGAAGGACTCTGATGGTAGTTTCCTTCGTTGTCAAACCATGCATACGTTCCACCATGTGTAGCAATAACAACAACATTATATGACCCGAAATTCTTAAAGTCATTTACAGTAACGTCGGTATCCAAGGTCGTTGTCAGCGTGGCTGCATCCCACTTGTTACGAAGCGTCTCATAGAACGTGGTTCTATAAGCAATCTGCGTTGCTTCTGTTTCAAAGCTTGGGAATGCATTCAGAATCAGTGCAGTTCCTATGTCATTATTTGCATCCACGAACCAGCTTTCAGCTTCATTGGTGGGCGGTTCTTGGTCCTCCAGCAGTTCGGCAACTGTTATTTCAGGTGTGACACTCTGTCCTATTCCATTGAATTCTGGTTTGAAATCTTCTATCTGGATTCCGCCAAGGACACCATCTGCGTATTCAAATGAAAACAGCGCATATTCCTCTATATAGTGGACAGATTCTGGAACGATCAATCCATCAGCTTTCAGTGACTCGAGAAGAGTCTTTACAGCCGCTTCTCTATCCTCTTTTTCAGCGTCTACATATTCATCGGAATAGATGAGACCGACAATTCTTAAATTTGCCTCATCCATTTTTTCAATGGTTTCAGCAGAAAGAGCAGCAAAATAACGAATTTCGAAAGAAGAAACCAATTCTCCATTCACAGCAAAGTACTTTACTGTCGTTTCTTCGACGGGCAGAGTAGAGAGAATACCAGAATAGATGCCATCACCAGCAATATCGTCTCCATATCCCTCGTATTGACCATTGTCATACAAATAGAGCAAAGGTTCCAAATCTTCTTCAGTCGGATTTCCTGCAAATACAGGGACACTGTCAATTACAAGATTTGTCTCAAGATAAAAACGAACTACACCCGAGCCTGTATTGCCGATCAAAACATCAGTTTTGTCTGCCCGGAGCGTGAAAAAACTTTCTCCTTCACTCTCCCACTTGGCGTAAAGAGTGAAATTTGCTGTTACCACTTCATCAAAATGATAAAGCTGGCTCAGCTCTGGATTTTTATACCAACCTAGAAAAGAAAATCCTTCTTTCGTGGGGTTCGCTGGTTTTTGAACTGTTTTACCCTTTTCCACAGCCTGCGCCGCAATCGCGCTGCCTCCATTGCTGTCAAACGTGACAGTATAAATAACAGGCTCCTCCGACGGTTCCGGCGAAGGTAGCGGTTCCGGCTCTTTCCCTGCGTCCTTCACCACCGTGCTCCAATGCGCGTACAGCGTGATGTCCTCATAGACCGGCGCGGAGAAATCATACTTTACAAAGCCGTTCATGGGGTTGAACCAGCCGTCGAAGCGGAAGAGTGTGCGGGTGGGCTGTTCCGGTTCGGGGACGGGCTGGCCGATGGGGACTTCCACCGTCTGCGGTGCTTTGCCGCCGTAGTTCCAGTCGAATGTCACGGTCACGGTGTCCCCGGTCTCCTGCCCCGGCAGGGTGAAGCGCAGGCGCAGGGCCGGGTCGGCCATACGCGTGACCATGGCGGCCACTTCGGCGCGGTTGATGCCTCTGTCCGGCGCGAAGGTTCCGGACGCATCGTTGCCCTTCAGGATGCCGGCCCTGTAGAGCCGCAGCACGGCGGGGGCATAGTCCGCGTCCGCCGGAACGTCCGGGATCGCGTTGACCGTGTTCAGCGGCGTCAGCGCCTCGTCCGGGAAGGCAGCGCTGAGGATGGCGGCATACTCGGCACGGGTGGCAAGCGCTTCCGGGTCGGGATAGTCGGCCGGGACGAGCATTCCGTGGATGGCCGCGTAGTCCATGTAGACCTGATACCAGGGTGTGCCGGGGGCAAAGGTCTCTCCGTTTCCGGCATAGACATTGTGGAGCCGGGCGGCGATGGTGACCGCCTGGGCGATGGACAGCTGCCCTTCCGGATCAAAGGCCGTGCCGGAGGTTCCGACCATCAGCCCCAGCTCATACGCTGATTTTACGTTGTCCTCATACCACGCGCCGGGGGCCACATCGGCAAATTGACCGGCGGTATAGGACGCCTGCTTTTGGAAGTTGTCCAGGGAATTGCGGTCCGCTGCGGATACGTTGGCAAATGCCGTCAGAAACAGTGCGACGACCAGCAGCGCAGAGAGAATGCGTTTCTTCATTTTCGTCTTGTCCTTTCTGTAAAAGTTTGGGTATCAAAAGTGTAGCACGAGATGTTCCGATTGTCAATAGAATTTCCCATTATGTCCTGAGACATTTCGGGAAACTAAGGATACAAATGAGCGGTGTCCCATTTTGCGTTTTGACTTGAATTTTGACCAGCAATATGTTATTATAAAATGAAAACGTGTTTCGAGAGGAGGAGAAAGCGTTGGAGGACATGCTTTCTTTTATTTCGCAAAAGATTAAAAATATTGAAGGTTTGTCTATGCAGCAGCTGATCTCCAGCATTGGCTTTACGCGCTCGAAGTTTTACCGTTTTTTGCAGGAACCGCAGCGTTTTTCCGCAAAGCAGCTGGAAGCGCTGTCGGATGCTTTGGGTTTGGATGACAAAGAAAAACAGATTCTTTTTCAATTCAACAGCGGTGAAAAAGCCGACGACAAAAACAGCGTTCATAAAATCTTACACAAAATTGTTTTTGATAATCCCCAGTTTCCCATTGACAGAAGATCAAGACTCTATACCTTGTATAGTTCAACCTCAAATGGGACGGGAATGGTAAGGTGTTCCGCAGAAGATCTATCCGCGTTGATTCGCGACGCGATCTCGCAGGAAAAAAACAATGATAGAAACATGTTTCATATTAGGATTACAAACTCCTGTTCCTATCAAAAAATTCAGATTTTATTTAATTTCTTAAAACCTATACTTGAAATTGAAGATATAATTGATAACTACCATGTTTCCATTCAGCATATTATCAACTCAGCAAATATGGCATTGGAGGATAAGTTTCAAGCTTTTTCCGACATTAGCTGTCTTTTTAGTCTGATAAAATACAGGGTAAAGATTATTGACTGTGATCCAAGCTTTTTGTCAAATATTGACTGCTGTATTATAGATTTCTTAGATAAGAATAATGTAAATGTTTACTTGTTTATAATTTTTTCTTCGGATACTGAGGCTTTGGTTTATCGTTTTACAGATAGCAATTTGTTTGACTTCTTGACGTATAATAGTTTCTATTCTACGCTGCTGTTCCCTGATTTGTCTGTTTTGGATGATCCTGTTGCAATTAACAGATTTGTTATAGAAACGGGTATGAGATTCCGGAAGATACTGATTTTTACCGATTTTTGCTATGAAAACTATGCTCCGGAATTGTGGCTTGACATGAAAAATCAGGCAAAAAAGGATCACACATTGCTCAAGGCCCTAAAAGCATATTTAGACCCAAAAGATATATGGAAGTCATACCCTGATTCACTTTTTCTCGATATGATTTACGAAGGAAGCATAATGCGGCACTATGTTGCAGAAGAGCACGCGCAAATCAATTTGCTGTATGCACCTTCCTTGAAATCATTTGCAGAGAATGGCTATACTTCAGATTTTGCCATAGGCTTCTTATCATTTACTGACCAGCAGGTGCTTACGCAACTTCGCTATTTCAGGGAACGGATAGGAGATCATGCGCAAGAGAAGAAGCAATCATATTATTTTATTGATCTTCCATATAGAAATCAAAAAGGACTTGTCATCTATGAGGGGCATTCATTTTATCTTTCTTACAACGAAGATCCTATTATTGCAAACCAGTCACTCAACGATCTTGTCGAGCCGGAAATGGCAAATACACTTTTCAAATACATAATTGAAGAATTGCTTCCGAACAGCACAAGAAGGGGATATACTTCCCTTATCATGTCTGATGAGCGCGCTGCCGAGTTTCTAGATTCACTGATTGAAAAAGTGAAAAAGAGAATTGAAAAAGCTACATGATGCTCCCCACCGCAGAATCGAAAGGGCATCATGCGTCCTGACCCTTCTTCCACCGTGCCCGTCGAAATGAGTACAATTTTCGAGAATAAAAGCAGAGCGCGGCGGCGTTCTTCGGCTTGATCCGAAGGACGACGCCGCGCAAGTTTGCGATTTGGCCGCGCTTTCCGCTTGTAATTATCTGCGGAAAGCGTTATACTTTTCGTGGTCCCACGTGTGTGCGCGGGCGAATGGCGCGCCCGGCGCGTGGGAACGGCTTTTGAAAACAGGAGGTGTTACATGAAGCCTGAAACCAGTTACAAGATCTTCGACCCGTCCAAATCCCTGGAGGCGAACTTCTCCGGGACCAAAGCGCCGCTGCTGCTGATGGAGCAGCTGCGGATGCTGGATTACCCCATCAGCCGGGGGATCTCCTACGAGCGGACGGTGGACGAGTTCCTGCTGCAATTGGCCACCAACGACTCTCTGCGCCCGCTGCGGGACTGCCCGGAGGCGGCGATTCTGCTGAACGAGGAAGGGGCCTTGCTGCGTCACGAAGGGAAATGGGAGCTGCTGTTCTCCCCGGACACCATCGAGGGCCAGTCCCTGACGGAGGCCGACGACCTGCCGGGGGTGCTGCGGGCCCTGCGGGAGGCGGAGGCGGCCCAGACCGTCTGCTCCGTCCGGGTTCCGGACCGGAGCCTCAAGGCGCTGGTGTCGGGCATCGCGCCCTTCTCCATCCTGGACGAGTACTGCAAGACCCAGCCGGGGCGCTACCTGGCCGTGGCAGAGCGCATCGTCTATGAGGGCCTGGACGTGCTGGCGCGGCATGTGCCGGTCTGCCGCTACGGGCAGCTGGTCTCCGCCGACAAGGAGGAGATCGAAAACTACCACACCATCAAGGCCCTGCTGGACGACTACATCTTCCAGTTCGACCACATGGAGCCGGACGAGCAGCTCCAGCCCCTGTCCGTGGCGGTGTTCGGCGCGCCGGGCTGCGGCAAGAGCTTCGGCGTCAAGCAGATCGCCAAGAGCAGCGGCCGCTTCTCCGTCACCTCTCTGAATATCTCCCAGTACAATGACACCACCTCTTTCTTTGAGGCGCTGCGGGAGGCATTGCAGTTCAAGAGCAACCAGATCCCCCTGGTGTTCATCGACGAGTTCGACTCTGAACTGAACGGCACGCCCCGGGGCTGGCTGCGCTGCTTCCTGGCCCCGATGCAGGACGGCGAGTTTACGCTGAACGGCAAGCGCTGCGAGATGAGCGCCGCCGTGCTGGTCTTCGCCGGGGGCACCGCCGCCACCTTCTCCCAGTTCCTGCCCCACACGGAGGAGGAGCAGGAGGCCTTCCGCCTGGTGAAGGGGCCGGACTTCGTCAGCCGCCTGAAAGGCTTCCTGAACGTCAAGGGCCCGAACCCCACCCGCGTCACGGACCGCAGCGCCGTCATCCGCCGGGGGATGCTCCTGCGGGAGCAGATCACCCGGAAGCTGCCGGGCATTTGCAGCGAGGGCACGGTGAACATCTCCCGGAGCCTCCTGTCGGCCATGCTCAGCGTCTCGGCCTACCGCCACGGCACCCGCTCCCTGGAGCTGATCCTGGCGATGAGCCGCCTGTCGGACGTGAAGCGCTTCACCCCCTCCTGCCTACCCATGGACGAGCAGCTGAACCTCCACCTGAACGCCAAGGACTTCAAGCAGAAGCTGGAGTTCGAGCAGATCATGGGCGGCGTGGTGGAAAAATACGCCGAGATCGCCCACGAGCACTACCGGGAGAAGCACGCCGAGGAGATCCGCCTCAGCGGACGGAGCGAGGAGGAGCAGCAGCGAGAACTGGACACCCCGGAGATGGCCCCCTGGGACGAGTTGGATGAGTTCTACAAGGAGGGCCACCGCTCCCAGATCCGCTTCCTGGGGGAGCGGCTGGAGGCCTACGACATGAGCATCGGCCTGCGCCCGGTGCTGCCCAACACCGCCGACGCCATCTCCGAGCTCTACGGCCCGGCCCTGGAGGTGCTGAGCGAGATCGAGCACGAGCGCTGGATGCGCGACAAGATGGCCGACGGCTGGCGGCTGGGCAAATATGACCGGGAGCTGAAGTTCAACCCGGAGCTGCTGCCCTACGAGGAACTGGACGAGAACACCAGAGAGTACATCCGCAAATCCATGCGCTCCGTGCCGATGTACCTGAAAGAGATCGGCTACGAGCTGTATACCAAATCCTTCTGAGCCCCGCCCCCTCCGGTGCGGGCCGGGGAAAGGACGTGAGGACCGTCAAAGCGAGAAGCATCATCCGGGCCCTGGCGCTGCTGTGTCTGGCGGCGCTGGCCCTGGCCCTGTCCGCCGGGGCGCTGCCGGAGGCGGAGGGCGGGGGAGAGGCCCGATACATCGTCAAATACCGGGACAGCTTTGCGTTTTTGCAGGACCGGGACAGCGCCATGCCCTTTGAGGTGGTGGACGCAGCCCAGCTGGAATTGCTGCTGCGGGTCGATGCGCTGGAATGGTATGAGGAAGACGCCCCGGCGTTTCTGCTGGACGCGCCGCCCGCCGATGCGGACTTGTCCCCCTATTATGAGCCGTGGAAGTGGGACCTGGCCATGATCGACGCGGACGCGGCTTTCCGCATGGACTGCACCGGCCGGGGCGTGCGCGTCGGCGTCATCGACTCCGGCGTGGCCCCCCACAGCGACCTGTCCGGGCGGCTGGTTGCGGGCTGGAACTACCGGGACGCCACGGACGAGACGGGGGACAGCCTGGGCCACGGCACCTTCGTGGCGGGCCTGATCGCCGGATACAGCGAACTGGAGGGCATGATCGGCGCCGCGCCGGAGGCCATTGTCGTGCCGCTGAAGGTGGCCGACGGACAGAGTCTCTACGTCAGCGACATCGTGAAAGCCATCTATGAGGGCGTAGACCGCTTCCACTGCCAGGTGCTGAACCTGAGTCTGGGCACGGAGCGGGACATGGATTCGCTGCGGGAGGCTGCGGCCTATGCGGAGGAGCATGGCGTGAGCCTGGTGGCCGCCGCAGGCAACAGCGGGAATGACACCCTCTATTATCCCGCCGCGTACGACACGGTGGTGGGTGTGGGCTCCGTGACGGACCTGGGGGAGGTCTACGCCCGCTCCAACCGCAGCGCCGGGGTCTTTCTCACCGCGCCGGGGGCGGAGGTGTGGGGCCTCAGTCATACGGGCGGCTACTGCCAGAAGACCGGCACCAGCTTCGCCACGCCCCTGGTGAGCGGCGCCGTGGCCGTGCTGCTGGGCATGGACGCCTCCCTGACGCCAGCCCAGATCCGGGAGATTTTGGCCCAAAGCGCGGCGGACAAGGGAGAACCGGGCTACGATACCGCCTACGGCTACGGCATCCTCAGCGTCGGCGGGAGCATCCAGGCCCTGTTCGCGGGCGGGGACTGCTACATCGCCGAAAGCCGGGGCGGCAGCACCCGCATCTTCAACCGCACGGGGGAGGATCTGGACTGCCTCTGCCTGCTGGCGGAGTACAGGGAAGACGGGGCCCTTCTGGACCTGAAACCGGAGTCCCTGCACCTGCGGCCCTATGGCAGCACGACGGTGGCAGCGCCGGGGGAGACGGGCCGTTTCGCCCGCTTCCTGTGCGACGCGGAGAACATGGTTCCACTAGCCGAGGTAAGAAAACAGTAGCGTACATCTCCACAATATGCCTGAATGAGAGGCTCAAAATTCAAAGTGAAGCAATAGTGAAGGAGTATAGCATGAAAACTCGAAGGTTTCTGATAGCTCTTATTGGTTTTCTTGTATTCGCTCTCCAGACTTCAATTGGTGCATTTGCACAAATTGAAGAAACTATTCCAACCGCAAAATGGCTCTGTTTCGATTATGAAGAAATTTATATGGCAATGGCTCCATATAAATTTGATTTGAAAATCGCGGAGGTCAACCTTGAAAATGCATTAAAAGACAGATCAGTAAGAGTATATAATAGTGAAACAGGACAATGGGAGTGGGTGCCAGACCCAAGACTAGTGGCTAACGCACAAAAGAAGTATGATGAAGCCCTGAATGCATTTAATCAAATTTATAGTAGGATATTAGAATTGTATGGAAATGTAGATTTGGACATATTAAGTGTTGCAACAAGCGAATATGGACTTAATTACTACTATAAGGAGTATTTGTCAGTAAAAGATGATCCCCCTGTTAGAATATATACTGGAGATGAATGGATTTGGCAAAATACGAAAGCTGTTTTAGCTACACAGAATTACAATTTAATGAGAGCTGAGTTTTCAAACGCCCTACTCACTCTTGGATATGATGATTCGCTGGGATACCAAATTATGTCAGTTTCCTTGGACAATAAAGAAGGCAACAGCTTAAACAATAATATTTCTGTATCATTTGATTTTATTAGGTATAATTCGAATATTGATACTTTTATATTAGTGGGGTGTTATTCTGAAGATGGAAAAATGCTATGGATTGGAATAGATAAAGGTCACATTGAGAAATGGGAAAAGGAAGAGCTTCAGTTTGATGTTCCAAATCTAACGAATGATGCATATGATATTAGAATATTTGTTATTACTAGACAATCCTTAAATCCAATTATAGACATAAATTATATAGTTCTATAAAATTAAAAACATAATACAGTGACCCTCTCCGAGGTGCGTAGGGAGAGGGTCACTGTGTCAGGGAACGCCGTCCCCGGCGTTCCGCGCAGCAGCACCCACGTTTCCCACGATTTTCGGCGAAATCGCAAACGCCTCCCCGTAGGGAAGGGGCTTGTGTCAAGACCCACATGGTTTACAGATTGTGCAAACACATGGTTTACACATGGGGGTCACAAATTCCTGCAAAATGATTTGGAAGGAGGGCGTAGCCCGACTGGAAAATCATTTTGCAGGC
>JAFXXH010000059.1 GCA_017542425.1 Oscillospiraceae bacterium
AGCCTTCCGGAAAATATCTCGTTATCGGCTCCATATTGGTATACATGGCTTTCACCTCATCACCATGATACCACATAAATTATGTTAACTTCAAGCTTTTTAGCTTAACGCCTATGCCCCGCTGGGGGAGGGAATGGGTGAGGGCGTCTTGGATGACCGCCATGTCAGGCGAATTCGCAGCGTTTCCTTGTAGGGCGCGCCGACCCCGGCGCGCCGGGCAGCAACACCAAAGACAAGGGCCACATCCGAGAAATTCGCAGCATCTCATTGTAGGGAACGTCGTCCTCGACGTTCCGCAGCAGCACCGAGGGTATGCCGCCACGTCCGGCGAATTCGCAACATCTCATTGTAGGGGGCGGCGTCCCCGACGCCCCCGCAGCAGCACCGCGTTTCTAGCAAACGACAGGCGAATCCGCAGCCGCCTCATTGTAGGGAAAGGGCTTGCCCTTTCCGCGCAGCAGCACCCGCGAGATGGAAAACCCGGGCGAATGCGCTGCACGCCTGCGGATTCGCCCAACGTCGGCGGGGATCGGAGCATTCTCTGCCGGAAGGAGCAAGCCCCTTCCCTACATAATGTGGATTTTTTATAAAACAGACTACTGTATATTGTATTAGATGGGCTTGTTTGTTTCGGTTTGCGGCGGCTTGTTCTAACGCATGGCAGCAAATGGCAGAGTTCGACGGGGCATTGCGGGTTTGCAGCGCCCTGCGTGGGCCTTTTTTTCTACTTTCTCTTGCAATCCTTGCAAATTGGCCTTATAATATGTTGACAATTCCAAAAGAAAGGAGAGATTTCCCCATGAAAAAGCTCATCAAGGAATTCAAAGAGTTCATTATGCGCGGCAACGTGCTGGACATGGCCGTCGGCGTCATCGTCGCCGGTGCGTTCGGCAAGATCACGACCAGCCTGGTCAACGACATCTTCATGCCCTTCATCAGCTTCCTGTTCGGCACCCGGGACATGAGCGCCCTGAACCTGGTGGTCCGTCAGGCGGACGAGGCCGCGGGCACAGAGGCCATCACCATCGGCTTCGGCACCCTGGTCGCCACGGTGATCGACTTCATCCTGGTGGCCCTGGTGGTGTTCATCATCATCAAGCTGTTCAACAAGGCGCGGGAGAAGGCCGCCGCCCTGGTGAAGAAGCAGGAAGAGGAAGCCGCCCCCGAAGAGCCCGCCGGCCCCACCACGGAAGAGCTGCTGGGTCAGATTCTGGACGAACTCAAGAAGAAGAAATGAAACATACCGCGTCCCACGCGGATGGAAGAAAACACCCTGCCGGTTGGCGGGGTGTTTTCTTATATATGTGTATTTGAATGATAGTATTTTGAGTTTGGAAGAACTGTTCCTGGTGACTCATACGGTGTCCCTGACGCACATAGCGCGCTCACCATTTCCCTCCCCCAGCGGGGGAGTGTGTCGCTCACAAGGGCGGCAGGAGAGGGAGAACGCGGCGGGAGCGCAATGTGCAAATGACCGCAGATGCGGGGATATGCAACGATTTCACCGTTCGCTTGCGGTCAGGTTCTCCCTCTTCCGTCATCCGCCTCGCGGGGGATCGGCGGATGCCACCTTCCCCCGCTGGGGGAAGGAAGGGGGAACGCGCAGCCTCCCGTTGTAGGGAACGTCGTCCAGCCTGTGGCCGGTTCCGCAGCAGCACCGAAGATAAGCCGCCACGTTCGGCGAATTCGGAGCATTTCTTTGTAGGGCGCGCCGGGGTCGGCGCGCCCTACAGAGTGAATGCGGATTCGCCTGACGGCTTGCTTTGGTTCTGTGCTGCTGCGCGGAACGCCGGGGACGGCGTTCCCTACCGGGCGTGTGCGGATTCACCGAAGGTGGAAGCAAGTCGTACCCGTGTGCTGCGGGCCCGGCCACGGGCTGGACGCCGCCCCCGGTCAGGCTCCGTCCCCTCCGCAGCGCTCCGCCACGATGCTTCTCGGCCTGCCCTTGATCTCGTCATAGATCCGGGCGATGTAGAACCCAATCACTCCCAGGGACAGCATGATCAGCCCGGCGGAGATCAAAATCAGCAGAATCACGGTGGTGAAGCCCTCCGCCGCGTGGCCCAGGGCCAGGCGCACCAGCGTCTGCACCCCCAGCACCAGGGCGAAGACGCAGAAAAACGCGCCCAGCCAGGTGACCAGCTGCATGGGGGCGGAGGAAAAGGCGCTGAGGTTGGCGAAAGCGTAGCGGATCAGGGTCCGGGCGCTCCATTTGGACTGCCCGGCGGCCCGGGGCTGCACCGCATAGCGGACCTCCGCCCGGCGGAAGCCCACCCAATAGCTGAGGGCGCGGAAGAACACCCCCCGCTCCGGCATGGCCGTCAGGGCGTCCACCACGGCCCGGTCCATCAGCTTGTAGTCGGAGGAATCCTGCAAGTCCAGCCTCATGGCCCGGCTGATGAGGGCGTAGAAGCTCCGGGCGGCGGCGGCGTGGAGGCCGGACTCCGCGCCCCGGTCGGCCTTGACCCCCTCCACCACCTGATAGCCCTCCTGCCAGAGCCGGTACATCTCCGGCAGCTTTTCCGGCGGGTGCTGCAGGTCGCAGTCCAGCACGGCCACGGCCTGGCCCCGGGCGGCCTCCAGCCCGGCAAAGATCGCCGCCTCCTTGCCGAAGTTGCGGCTGAAGCGCAGGCCACGGACGGCGGGGTTTTCCGCCGCCGCCGTCTGAATGGCCTTCCAGGTGCCGTCTTTGGAGCCGTCGTCCACGAAGAGCAGCTCACAGGCGATCCCGGCCCCGGCCAGCACCCCCGCCACGGTCCGGGCCGTGATGGGGATCATGGCTTCCTCGTTGAAAGAGGGGATGACCACGGACAGCATGGCTCAGCTCAGGAAGTCCCGCAGTTTCTTGCTGCGGCTGGGGTGGCGGAGCTTCCGCAGGGCCTTGGCCTCGATCTGGCGGATGCGCTCGCGGGTGACGTTGAACTCCTTGCCCACCTCTTCCAGGGTGCGGGTGCGCCCGTCCTCCAGGCCGAAGCGCAGCCGCAGCACCTTTTCCTCCCGGGGCGTCAGGGTGCCCAGCACCTCCATGAGCTGCTCCTTCAGCAGGGAGAAGCTGGCGGCCTCCGCCGGTTCGCTGGCGTCCTCGTCGGGGATGAAGTCGGCCAGGTGGCTGTCCTCCTCCTCGCCGATGGGGGTCTCCAGGCTCACCGGCTCCTGGGCGATCTTGAGGATGTCCCGCACCTTGTCCACGGGCATGTTCATCTCCTCGGCGATCTCCTCCGCGCTGGGGTCGTGGCCCAGCTCCTGCAGCAGCTGCCGGGAGACGCGGATCACCTTGTTGATGGTCTCCACCATATGGACCGGAATGCGGATGGTCCGGGCCTGGTCCGCAATGGCCCGCGTGATGGCCTGGCGAATCCACCAGGTGGCATAGGTGGAAAACTTGTAGCCCTTCTCGTAGTCGAACTTCTCCACGGCTTTGATGAGTCCCAGGTTGCCCTCCTGGATCAGGTCCAGGAACAGCATCCCGCGCCCCACATAGCGCTTGGCGATGCTGACCACCAGGCGCAGGTTGGCCTCGGTCATGCGGCGCTTGGCCTCCGCGTCTCCGTCGGCCATGCGCTTGGCCAGGCCGTATTCCTCGTCCGGGCTCAGCAGGTCCACCTTGCCGATCTCCTTCAGGTACATCCGCACGGGGTCGTCGGTGGAGAAGGTGTCGGCCATGGCGTCGGTGTCCACGATCTCCTCGTCCGTGACCTCTTCCAGCTGCTCCAGCTCCGGCAGCGCGTCCTCGTCCAGGGGCGGGAGGAAGTCGTCGTCCTCCATGACCGTGTCGATGCCCGCCGCCTCGATGGCCTCGTAGAACTTGTCCGTGACCTCGTTGTCCAGGTTCAGGGACACCAGCACCGCCAGTTCCTTGTTGGTGAGCTGGCCGGTCTTCTTGCCCTTTTCCAGCAGGGCGTTCAGGATCTCCTCCGGGGTCCCGGTGGGGACGGGGGGCTGCTCCTTGCCGCTCTTGCTCTTTTTCTTCGCGCTCTTTTTGGCGGCGGTCTCCGGGGCGGCCTGGCCCGGGGCCAGCACCTCCGCGTCCGCGGGCGTGGCTTCGGTTTTCTTGTTTGTTTCTGTCATGCGTTCCACCATTTCCTTTGCAGATTGAAGCGGGTCAGCGCCATTGGAATGGGACGCCGCCCGCAGACTCCCGGCTCATCGCTGGGCCTGGAGCTGTTTTCTCTTTTGTGCGGCGAAGGCCAGCAGGTCGTCCGCGGCGTTTTGGAGCTGCCGCTCTTCGCGGATCACGGCTATGTAGTCGGCCAGGGCCTGTCTGCCGTTGGCCAACACCTCCGGCTTGAGCAGGATGCCGGTGAGATGGTCGATCTCCTCCGGGGTGAAGCTGCCGCTGAGGGAGGCCATGGACAGGCTGCCCCCGGCGGCGGCCTTGTCCCGCAGCACGCCGTAAAAGCGCCCCAGCAGGGGGCTGGAGAACTCCTCCGGCTCGATGCTGCGTCCCGCCCCGCCGAAGAGGGAGGGGTCCAGATACATCAGCCGCACCACCCCCTCCTCGGCGATGGCGCTGCGTTCGTTTTCGTAGCGGAGGGCCCGGTCCCGGGGCTGGACGGTCTCCCGCAGGCTGCGGACGGCCTCCCGGTCCCGGCGGGTTTCTGCGCCCTTGGCCTGGCGGCGGCGCAGACGCCGGACTTCCTCCAGCACCACGCTTTTCGCCACGCCGGTCTGTTCGGAAAGCCGCATGGCGTAGACCTCCCGCTCCACCGGGCTGGGCAGCGCGGCCACAATGCCCGCCGCCTCCCGGAGATAGGCGGCCTTCTCCGCGTCCACGCTCAGGTCCCGGCCCCGGGCGACGCCGTCCAGCAGGAACTCCACATGGTTCGCCGAACCCTCCAGCAGTTGCCGGAAGGCCCCGCTGCCCCGGGCCTGGATGAACTCGTCCGGGTCCTTGGCCCCCTCCAGCCGCAGGACCCGCACCTTCAGATCCAGCTTTTCCAGAATGCCGATGGCCCGGGCGCTGGCCTTCTGCCCGGCGGCGTCGTTGTCGTAGGCCAGGATGATCTCACCGGTGTAGCGGGACATGAGCCGGGCCTGTTCCGGGGTCAGACTGGTGCCCAGACTGGCCACGGCGGAGTCGAAACCCGCCTGGTGGAGGCTCACCACATCTATGTTGCCCTCCGCCAGCAAAAGATATCCGCTTTTGCTTTTTTTTGCCAGATTCAGGCCAAAGAGATTGCGGGACTTGCTGAACACCGGCGTATCCCGCGTGTTGAGATATTTCGGCTCCCCGTCCCCCAGGATGCGCCCGGAAAAGGCGATGACGTTGCCGCGCACGTCGATGACCGGGAACATCAGCCGGTCGCGGAAGATGTCGTGGACGCCTTTGCCGCCCCGGTTGGCGTTGGCCAGTCCGGCCTCCACCAGCTCCGCCTCCGTATAGCCCTGGGCGCGCATGGCGTTTGTGAGGGAGTAGAAGTTGTCCGCGGCGTAGCCCAGGCCGAAGCGCCGCACCAGGGCCGGAGAGATGCCGCGCCGGGCCACATAGTCCCGGCCGGGCTGCCCGGCGGGCTGGATCAAGGCCTGGTGGAAAAAGCGGGCCGCCGCCCGGTTCAGGGCCAGCAGCCGGTCCCGTCGCTGCCGCAGGTCCCCGTCCCCGTCTGTCGGCATTTCCATCCCCGCCCGCCGGGCCAGGAATTCCACCGCCTCGGGAAAGGAGAGATTTTCCATCTCCCGGATGAAGTTGATCACGTCCCCGCCCTTGCCGCAGCCGAAACAGTGGTAAATCTGCATATCCGGGTTGACGGAAAAGCTGGGGGTCTTTTCGCTGTGAAAGGGGCAGAGGCCAAAGAGGTTTGCGCCGCTTTTTTTGGTGAGGTGCACATAGCCGCCCACCACGTCCACAATGTCGTTGCGCTCGCTCAGCTCCTGCAAAAAGGAATCGGGTATCACCATGCGCGATCACCTCCCAGGCATGGCGGGAAAACATATAGAAGGCGGGCGCAAGCGCGCCCAAAGACTTGCAAAATTTAGGAATGGAAGCGCATCCGCAACGCTCCCTTGTAGGGGGCGGCGTCCAGCCCGTGGCCGGCCCCCCGCAGCAGCACACCGGTTTTCAACAAACCCCCGGCGAATCCGCAGCCGCCCTTTCCTTCCCCCAGCGGGGGAAGGTGGCATCCGCCGATCCCCCGCGAGGCGGATGACGGAAGAGGGAGAACCTGACCGCTAGAAGGCGGTAAAATCGTTCGCATATCCCCCCGTCTGCGGTCATTTCCACATTGCGGTCCCGTCACGTTCTCCCTCTCCTGCCGCCCTTGAGGGCGGCACCCTCCCCCGCTGGGGGAGGGAATGGGTGAGGGGGTCTTGGATGACATCAAACGACCGACGTATCTACACCCATCCCATTCAAATGACACCCATCACTTCACGCTCCAGGCCGCCGGGATGAACAAATCCCCGTATACGGAGATCGCGTAGCTGTCGGTCATGCCGGCCACATAGTCGCAGACCGCCCGGTCCAGGCCGTCGGCCTCGGCAATGGCCTTGAACTCCTCCGGCAGCCGCTCCGGGTTTTGCTGATAGTGCCGGAAAATGCCCGCCAGAATGCCGTAGACCTTGCTCTCCTCCCCCTTGGCGGTGGGATTGCGGTAGACGGCCTCGTACATGAAGTCGTGAAAGCGGTCGAACACCTGCTGCATCTCCGGGCTCATGCGGATCTCGCCCCCGGCGCTGTGGGTGATCAGGTTCGTGACGAAGCTGTTGATGCGCTGGCTGGTGCTGCGCCCGCAATGGCGGTGGATCTCCTCCGGCAGGGCGTCCTCCGTCAGGATCCCGGCCCGGATCGCGTCGTCCAGGTCGTGATTGATGTAGGCGATGCGATCGGACAGGCGCACGACGGTGGCCTCCCGGCTGTCGTCCGGCGCGCCGGTGGTATGGTTGAGAATGCCCATCCGGGTCTCATAGCAGAGGTTCAGCCCCCGCCCGCCCTTTTCCAGCCGGTCCACCACCCGCAGACTCTGCGCATAGTGGTGGAAGCCGCCGGGCATCAGCTCCCGCAGCGCCCGCTCCCCGGCGTGGCCGAAGGGGGTGTGCCCCAGGTCGTGCCCCAGGCCGATGGCCTCGCACAGGTCCTCGTTCAGCCGCAGGGCGCGGGCGATGGTCCGCGCCAGCCGCGTCACCTCCAGGGTGTGGGTCAGCCGGGTGCGGTAGTGGTCCCCCTCCGGCTGCAAAAACACCTGGGTCTTGTGCTTGAGCCGCCGGAAGGCCTTGGAATGGGTGATGCGGTCCACGTCCCGCTGAAAGCAGCTGCGGACCGGGTCCGGCGCTTCCGGGCGCAGCCGCCCCCGGCTCTGGGCCGAGAGGGTGCCGTAGGGGCCGATCAGAGAGCGCTCCAGCGCCTCCCGCTCTTCGCGCAGACAGGGCATGGGCAAGCACCGCCTTCCGAACTCGAATTTGCGACACTACTATATACGACGTGAAATCGACGTTTCCTTTCAATTTGAAAAAAAGTTTTTGAAACCGGGAGAAATAATGCGGCCCCATGGGAGGCGAATGCGCCCCGCTCTGTTTTTTCCACCCGTGGGTATATTCTCCTTCCCCTCCGGCAACACTATCCGCAGCAACGAAACTGCGGAATATGGAGGTAAACAAGCGATGGATGAAAAGAAATCGGCGGCGCAGAAGCTGGAGGCTTTCTTTGCGGGCAAGGGCTTTTACATGGTATTGATGGTCTGCCTGGCGGTCATCGGCCTGTCGGCCTGGACCCTGCTCCAACAGGCGGGGACGGGGAGCGAGTCGGAAAACCGGGACGCGGCGGCGGTGTCCGGGATCTTCCAGGAGCTGCCCTACCCGGTGATCGAGCCCCAGATCCCCGTGATCGTGACCGAGCAGCCAGCCGCCGCCCCGGAAGCGCCGGAGGAGACGGAGACGGCGGCGGAGGAGCCGGAGCCGGAGGAGCCCACGGAAAGTGCGGCGGAGCAGCCGGAGGAGACGAAACCGGCCCAGGCGGAGGAGCGGAACTTCTTCGTCTGGCCCGTCAACGGGACCTTGGAGCGGGACTACGCCATGGAGGTTCTGAGCTATGACCCTACCATGCAGGACTGGCGCGCCCACGACGGCCTGGACCTGGCCGTCGCCATGGGCACCCCCGTCAAGGCGGCGGGGGACGGCCATGTGAGCGGGGTGTATGAGGACGAGCGCTACGGCACCACCGTGGTCATCGCCCACGCCAACGGCCTGAGCAGCCTTTACGCCAACCTGGCGGCCCTGCCCACGGTCCGGGAGGGCGACATCGTCACCGTGGGCCAGGTCATCGGCAGCGTGGGCGACACCGCCCTGTGCGAGATCGGCGAGGCCGCCCATCTCCACTTCGCCATGTACCGGGAGGGGATGAGCGTCAACCCCGCTGACTACCTGCCCGGCTGAACCCTGTCAACGGGGACGGTTCTCACTGACACGTTTGCATCGCAAAAAAGTTGTCAACGGGAACCGTCCCCAGTGACAATCCGTTGACAATCTCAAATTTTTCTTGCATTTCCAACCCGGTTCTGCTATACTATCCGGGCATTCCGCATGGAAGCGGACGCGGCGTGGGTGGCGGAGCGACCCGTCTGGCGTCGTGGGAGAGGCTTCCAGAGGTAAAATAACTGAATCAGGAGGAAGGAATTGGAATGGCAGTCGTATCGATGAAGCAGCTTTTGGAGGCCGGTGTGCACTTCGGCCACCAGACCCGCCGCTGGAACCCCAAGATGGCGGAGTACATCTACATGGAGCGCAATGGCATCTACATCATTGACCTCCAGAAGACCGCCCGCAAGCTGGAAGAGGCCTACAACTTCGTGCGCGGCCTGGCCCAGGAGGGCAAGAGCCTGCTGTTCGTGGGCACCAAGAAGCAGGCCCAGGACACCGTCCGCGAGGAAGCCGGGCGCGTGGGCCAGTACTATGTCAACGCCCGCTGGCTGGGCGGTATGCTGACCAACTTCAAGACCATGCGCACCCGCGTGGACCGCATGGCCCAGCTGAAGAAGATGCAGGAGGACGGCACCTTCGACATGCTGCCCAAGAAGGAAGTGGTCAAGCTGCTGCACGAGATGGAGAAGCTGGAGAAGTATCTGGGCGGCGTGAAGGAGATGAAGCGTCTCCCCGGCGCCATGTTCGTGGTGGACCCCCGCAAGGAGCACAACGCCATTGCCGAGGCCCGCAAGCTGGGCATCCCCATCGTCGCCATCGTGGACACCAACTGCGATCCCGATGAGGTCGATTACGTCATTCCCGGCAACGACGACGCGATTCGCGCCATCCGCCTGATCGCCTCCACCATGGCCAACGCCATGCAGGAAGGCCGCCAGGGCGAGGACGCCGAGGCGGAAGCCGCCGAGACCGCTGAATAATCAAGGGAGGATACAAGATCATGGCTTTTACCGCTCAGGATGTGAAGACGCTCCGTGAGATGACCAACGTGGGCATGATGGACTGCAAGCGCGCCCTGCAGGAGACCGACGGCGACATGGACAAGGCCGTGGAGTGGCTGCGGGAAAAGGGTCTGGCCAAGGCCGCCAAGAAGGCCGGCCGCATCGCCGCCGAGGGCATGGCCTTCGCCACCGTGGTCGGCGGCGTGGGCGCCGTGGTGGAAGTGAACTGCGAGACCGACTTCTGCGCCGGCAGCGCCCCGTTCAAGGCTTTCGTGCAGGACATCGCCCAGGTGGTCATCGACTCCGACCCCGCCGACGTGGACGCCCTGCTGGCCAGCCCCTACCCCGGCAGCAGCCTGACCGTGGCCCAGACCCTGCCCGACAAGGTCATGCAGATCGGCGAGAACCTGCAGATCCGCCGCTTCACCCGCTTCGACCGGAACACCAGCGTGGCCTACGTCCACGCCGGCGGCAAGATTGGCGTCCTGGTGAACCTGGCCGTGGAGGGCGGCATCGACGCCACCGAGATCGGCAAGGACGTGGCCATGCAGATCGCGGCCCTGGCCCCCCGCTTCTGGGACAAGACCCAGGTCACGGCGGACGTGCTGGAGGAGGAGAAGAAGATCGCCCTGGCCCTGATGGATCAGGACCCCAAAATGGCCTCCAAGCCCCTGCCCGTCAAGGAGAAAATCGTCCTGGGCAAGATGAACAAGTTCTACGAGGAGAACTGCCTGCTCCAGCAGGCCTTCGTGAAGGACGGCGCGGTCACGGTGGAGCAGTACATCGCCGCCGCCGCCAAGGCCCTGGGCGGCAAGGTCACCTTCGTGGACGCCGTCCGCTATATGCGCGGCGAGGGCATCGAGAAGAAGGAAGAGAACTTCGCCGACGAAGTCGCCGCTCAGATGAATATGGGCAAAAAGTAAGAAGAAAGATCTGAAATCGGACTTTTCAGATTTGTGCAGCAAAGCGCGCCGCAGGAGCAATCCCGCGGCGCGTTTTTGTGTTGTGAGTCAAAAGGGACGGTTCTTTTTGACTCACGCCCTCACCCGTTCCCTTCCCCAGCGGGGGAGGGTGCCGCCAACAAGGGCGGCAGGAGAGGGAGAACGCGGCGGGACCGCGATGTGAAAATGACCGCAGCCGTGGGAGTATGCGAACGGTTTTACCGTTTGCAAGCGGTCAGGTTCTCCCTCTTCCGTCATCCGCCTCGCGGGGGATCGGCGGATGCCACCTTCCCCCGCTGGGGGAAGGAAAGGGGGCCAGCGAATTCGCCGGACGTGGCGGTCGTCTTTGGCGCTGCTGCGGAACCGACCACGGGATGGGACGACGTTCTCTGCGAAATTTCTGTAAAAAAACTGTCCCTGCAACACATCTGATTTTTCAAATTCTAGTTGACAGTGCTTTTCAATTTTGTTATATTATTGTAAAATCAATATGTTGGGGGACATGACAATGAAAAAACAGGTTTCGATCCTGCTGTGTGTCCTGCTGTTGTGTACGCTGCTGCCGACACAGGCTTTTGCGGCTACGGTGGGCGGGTACTACATCTCCTCGGCGGGCGCCTGCGTGCTGGACTATGAGACGGGCGAGGTGCTGTATGAATACAACGGGGATACGCCGCGTGTTCCGGCGAGCATGACGAAGATCATGAACCTCTACTGTGTCTATGCGGCGCTGGAACACGGCGAGATCACGCTGGACACCCCGGTGCCGATCAGCGAAAACGTGTACAACAAGTCGCGCCACTGGCTGTATCAGAGCGTTCTGCCCCTGTATTACAACACCACCTATACCGTGGATGAGATGATCGACATCGCCCTGGTCTACTCCGCGTCCGGCGCGGCGGTGGCCCTGGCGGAGCTGGTGGGCGGCGGCAGCGAAGCGGCCTTTGTGGAGCGCATGAACGCCACCGCCGCGCAGATGGGCTTGGACGCGCACTATCTGGACAGCTGCGGAATCCAGAACAATCAGATCTCCCCCATCAGCATGGCGAAACTGGCCAGGAACATCATACAAGACTATCCCGATATCCTGGTGCGCAGCGCGAAGCGCTATGTCAGCTTCCACGGCAATCTGTACCCCAGCACGGACCACCTGTTGGATACCTATTATTATGCGGGCGCGGACGGGCTGAAAACCGGGACCACCGCCGCCGCGGGCTACTGCTTCTGCGGCACGGCGGTACGCAACGGTCGGCGCATGATCTCCGTGACCATGGCCTCGTCCTCCGGCGGACAGCGCTTCCTCGACACCGCACGCCTGCTGGATTACGGCTTCGCCGAGGCAAACAGACGATTCGGCGCGGTGTACTACACCGACATGCGCGTGTTCCTGAACGGGTACGAAATGCCCGCCTTCGCGTATCACAGTGAGACGCCCCGGGCGCTGGTCATGGTGGAGAAACTGCGCAATTACGGCTTTGACGTGTTCAGCGACGCGGCCACGCAGACCGTCACGGCAAAATTCAGGCCCGGCAAAGCGGTCACGCCCATGGACCTGGAGGACTACCGGGGCAAGGACGGGCAAAAGGCCTATCCCATCCTCAATTCCAAAGTCCGGGTCATCCTGGACGACGGGGCGCAGGAGTATGAGATCCGGGACACCTACAACATCGGCAGATATGTCTGCGTGTCGGCGGACGCCCTGAGCGAGATCTACGACTGCCAATGGGACCCGGAGGCGCGGACGTATTCAATCACCGCCACGGAGCGGACGCCCGCGCCGGTGGAAGATCCCGCACCCACGGACGAGCCAGCACCCACGGACGAGTCCGCGCTGGTGGCGCAGCTTACGTCCCAAAGCGCGTACATCCTGGACGCCGACAGCGGCGCGGAGCTGTTCGCCCTGGACGCGGACACGCAGAAGCCCGTCGCCTCCATCGCCAAGATGATGTCGGTGTATGTGCTGCTGGACGCGGTGCAGGCGGGGGAACTGAGCCTGGACACGCCCGTTCCCATCAGCGAAAACGTGTACGCCCTCTCGCGCAATGAGGACTACAAAATGATGGTGCCTCTGGACTATGACACGGAATACACGCTGGACGAGATGCTCGACATGATCGTGATCGACTCGGCGGCGGCCTGCGTCACGGCGGCGGCGGAACTGCTGTGCGGCGACGAGGCGGCATTTGTGGAGCGGATGAACGCCAAGGCGCAGGAGATCGGCATCGGCTCCGTATTTCACAACGGCACCGGCGTCTGCCTGAATCCCGACACGGACGGGGAGGAAAACCTGATGTCGGCCCGGGAAGTGGCGCGGATGGCGCAGCACATGATCCGGGACTATCCCGAGATCCTGGGGCGCACGAAATGCGCCTCGGTGGAGTTCCACGGCAATACCTATTATAATCTGAACAGGCTGTTCACCGACTATCCGTATGAGGGCGCGGACGGCTTCAAAAACGGCATGACCGACGCCTCCGGCTACTGTATGTGCGGCACGGCGGAGCGGGACGGCAAGCGGGTGATTACGGTCACGCTGCCGTCGGCGTCCAACGAGGCGCGCTTTACCGACACCATTCTGCTGTTCGATTACGGCTTCCGGCAGCTCGGCGTCACGCCCGCCGCCCCGGCGGACGGCGGGGAGGACAAGGTGCCGGTGGATGCGGAGCATATCACGATCAACATCGACGGGAACTACATCCTGCCCTTCCCGGACCAGAAGCCGGTCATCAAGAATGACCGGGTGCTGATCCCCATCCGGGCGCTGATGGAAACCCTGGAAAAGACCGTCAGATGGGACGGCGACAAGCGGCAGGTCACGATCAGTGATGAGACCACGTCGGTGACGCTCACCATTGGCAGTGACCGCTTCCAAAAGACGGTCACCAATCCGCTGGACGGCTCGGTAAGCAGCGAGTGGATCGCCCTGGACGCAGCGCCCGAGATCATCGGCGACCGCACCTGTCTGCCGGTGCGCGCCGTGGTGGAGGCCTTCGGCGCGGCGGTGATCTGGGAGGCGGAGACGGGGACGATCCTGATCATCGCAGGGGTCTGCTGAGAGAAGGGGCGATTACGTGCTGTCATTTGAATGATATAGTATAATTTGTCAACGGGGACGGTTCTCAATGACAACTTTTTCGCCGCCAGGGAAGAAAAGTTGTCAGCGAAAACCGTCCATGCCGCAAAGCAGCACACGAAAGGCACGAATAAAAGGATGGGTGTCCATATTTTGAGGACGCTTGTCCTTTTCTTCGCATTCACCGTCCCCAGCGATGTGGGGCGGCCTCTCCCGGTCCCTCCCCCAGCGGGGGAAAGAAATGGCGGCTGCGATTTCGCCGGACGTGGTGCTTGCCTTTGGGACTGCTGCTGGGGTGTCGGGACGCCGCCCCCTACAAGGGAGCGTTGCGGATGCGTCGGGCCTTTCCGTTCCGTTCGTCCAAGGCGCCCTCACCCATTCCCTCCCCCGCTGGGCATAGGCGTTAAGCTAAAAAAGCTTGAAGTTAACATAATTTATGTGGTATCATGGTGATGAGGTGAAAGCCATGTATACCAATATGGAGCCGATAACGAGATATTTGCCGGAAGGCTGGGAACAGAAGGCCAGAGAGC
>JAFXXH010000060.1 GCA_017542425.1 Oscillospiraceae bacterium
AGGCCCAGCAGCTTGGCGCGTTCGCTCTCCATCAGCTTGCTGACCGGGATGCCGGTCCACCGGGCCACGATGCGGGCGATCTCCTCCTCGGTGACCTTATCCCGCAAAAAGCGGTTCTTGCCCTGCTTTTCGCTGGCTTCCTCGGCCTCCTGCAGCTGGCGTTTCAGCTCCGGCAGGCGGCCGTATTTCAGCTCGGCGGCAGCCGTCAGGTCGTAGGCGTTCTGGGCCTTTTCGATCTCCGCCGTCACCTGCTCGATCTCCTCCCGGATGCGCTGCTCCGCGCCGATGGAGTTCTTTTCGTTCTCCCACACGGCTTTCATAGAGTTCAGCTCGTCCCGCAGCTGCGCCAGCTCCGCCCGGATCTCGTCCAGATGCTCCAGCGACAGCTTATCCGTCTCTTTGGAAAGGGCCTGCTCCTCGATCTCCAGCTGCATAATCTTGTGGCTGATCTCGTCCAGCTCCGCGGGCTGGGAGTTCATCTCCATCTTGATCATGGCGCAGGCCTCGTCGACTAAGTCGATGGCCTTATCCGGCAAAAACCGGTCGGAGATGTAGCGGTCGGAGAGGGTGGCCGCCGCGATCAGGGCCCCGTCGGTGATCTTGACACCGTGGAAGACCTCATAGCGCTCTTTCAGGCCGCGCAGGATGGCGATGGCGTCCTCCACGCTGGGCTCACTGACCAGCACCGGCTGGAAGCGCCGCTCCAGGGCCGCGTCCTTTTCGATGTACTTGCGGTATTCGTTCAGGGTGGTGGCCCCGATGCAGTGCAGCTCGCCCCGGGCCAGCATGGGTTTCAGCAGGTTGCCCGCGTCCATGCTGCCCTCGGTCTTGCCCGCGCCCACGATGGTGTGCAGCTCGTCGATGAACAGCAGAATCCGCCCCTCGCTCTTGCGCACCTCGTTCAGCACGGCTTTCAGCCGCTCCTCAAACTCGCCCCGGAATTTCGCCCCCGCGATCAGGCTGCCCATGTCCAGGGAGAAGATGGTCTTGTCCTTCAGGCTGCCGGGCACGTCGCCTTTGACGATGCGCTGGGCCAGGCCCTCGGCAATGGCGGTTTTGCCCACGCCCGGCTCGCCGATGAGCACCGGGTTGTTCTTGCTCTTGCGGGAGAGGATGCGGATCACGTTGCGGATCTCGTCGTCCCGGCCGATGACCGGGTCCAGTTTGTTCTGCCGCGCCCGCTCCACCAGGTCCGTGCCGTACTTTTTCAGGGCGTTGTAGGTCTCCTCCGGGTTGTCGCTGGTGACGCGCTGGTTGCCCCGCACCTGGGCCAGGGCCTGCATGGCCCGGTCCTTCGTGATGTCAAAGGTCCGCAGCAGCTCCGCCACCGCGTTGCCCGCCGCGTCCAGCAGCCCCAGGAACACATGCTCCACGGAGATGTACTCGTCCTTCATGGACTGGGCCGTCTGCTCGGCGCTCCGCAGCGCCGCGTCCACGTCGGCGGAGATGTACACCTTGCCCGCCTCGCCGCCGTAGCCCCGGACCTTGGGCAGCTTCTCCAGCTCCGTCCCCACGGCGGCCAGGAAGCCCTTGGCGTCCACGCCCATGGCGGTCAGCAGCTGGGGGATCAGCCCCTCCGCGTCCCCGCAGAGGGCCGCCAGCAGGTGCAGCTGCTCGATCTGCTGGTTGCCGTATTCCCGCGCCAGGTTCTGGGCGTCCTGGATGGCGGCGATGCTCTTTTGTGTGAAACGATCTGCGTTCATGTGCGTTCCTCCTTCGCGGAAGCGACCTTCCAACTCAGCCCGCTCCGCCTGTTCTGTTCAAATGTCAGTATACGTCAAAGTCGTGAACGATTCTCGGATAATTTGTGAACAAACCGTGAATTTTAGCACTCGATGAATCAGAGTGCTAAAATTCGCAGAGAAAAACAGAGCCCTAAGATTGACAGAGAACGGGCAATTGGGCTATGATAGGGGCAGAATGTATCAAGAGAAAGGAACTGCCTTATGGAATATGAAACCTTCAAGAGCGAAACCTCCAGAATCAAGGTCGCCTATCACCATCTGGGGCGCGCCGGGCTGCCCAAGCTGGTGCTGATTCACGGGGACTGCTCCTCCTCCCTGTTCTACCTGCCACTGATGCAGCGTCTGGAGGAGGACTACGAGATGGTCGCCCTGGACCTGCGCGGCTTCGGTGACACGGAGCCGGCCTTCATCGACGCCACACGAGGGATGCGGGACTACTCCGACGACGTGGACGCGCTGATGCGGGCCCTGGGCTGGGAGCGCTTCTCCCTGCTGGGCTGGTCCATGGGCGGAGGCGTGGCCATGCAGTACGCCATCGACTACGGCGAGAAGCTGGAGCGGCTGATCCTGGTTGCCCCCCTCTCCCCCTTCGGCTTCGGCGGCAGCTATGACGCCGACGGCAAGCTCTATCAGCCCGTGGGCCTGGCCAGCGGGGCCGGGACCGTGACCCCCCTGCTCATCAACGCCCTGCGGCTGGGGGACCGGAACTTTGCCATCACCTCCATCGCCAAAACCCACGTCCGCCCCGGCTATGCGATCCCCCGGGAGGAGATGGAGCTGTACATCGCCGGATACCTCAGCACCAAGCTGGGCGAGGGCCTCTACCCCGGCGACGTGGTGACCGCCGGGACCTGGCCCTTTGTCCAGACCGGCGTCGGCGGCGTCAACAACGCCATGAGTCCGAAATACTGCCGCCTGGACGGCTTTGCCGACATCCCCCACAAGCCGCCGGTGCTCTGGGTGCGGGGCGATCAGGACGTGATCATCTGCGACGGCAGCATCTGCGACGTGGCCTATCTGGGCAAGGTGGGCATGATCCCCGGCTATCCCGGCGAGCGCATCTATCCGCCCCAGCCCATGCTGGCCCAGACCCGCTATGTGCTGGACCAATATCAGGAAAACGGCGGCGTGCTGCACGAAGTCGTGCTGCACAGCGGGCACGGCCCCTTCCTGGACAACCGGGAGGCCTTTGTGGAGGAACTGAACCGCTTCTTCGACGTGACGGAGGGCGCTGTCTGAGGCGGGCTTTGGGCCTGTTGTCGCGGTCAGTTCGGGCGCGATTTTTCTTCGGCCGCAGTCGGGGGGGATATGCGAACAAATTGAGCGGCTCCCGGCGGTCAGGTTCTCCCTCTTCCGTCAGCCGCCTCGCGGGGGATCGGCGGCTGCCACCTTCCCCCGCTGGGCATAGGCGTTAAGCTAAAAAAGCTTGAAGTTAACATAATTTATGTGGTATCATGGTGATGAGGTGAAAGCTATGTATACCAGTATGGAGCCGATAACGAGATATTTGCCGGAAGGCTGGGAACAGAAGGCCAGAGAGCTGAAAGCGTTTACGCGGCGAGGGGATTATATTGAGACTCCGGAAGATTTGCTGCGCATACTGATGATCTGGGGCGATATGGGTTC
>JAFXXH010000061.1 GCA_017542425.1 Oscillospiraceae bacterium
AATGTGATCCGGAATTGCTGTTGTCCCCTGCGCAAAAACAACCGTATTGAGTGTCGAGCATCCCGCAAGCGCGCCATTATAGTTGCCATTGCTAGGAGAAGAAGTTACAGTTGACGGAATCGTGATACTGCTGATTGCCGTTCCCCGAATCATGTAATAGCCCAGACTCGTGACTCCTTCCGGAATCGTAAGGTTTGTCAAGCTGCTTTTTCCGTTGAAAGCATTGTTTCCAATCGCCGTGACGCTCTTCCCATCGATCTGCGCCGGAATCGTCAGACTCGTGACCCCGTCCGCACACCCGGTAATGGTAATAGTGTTCCCGCTTACGGTGTAATAGAGATCCCCATAGGTCAAAGTCTCCCCCATGGGCATGGCAGGAGCAGGCGATTCCACAACATCCAGAATCGCTTCCACGCTCTCTTCGCGGTCTTCCAAATCGCTCTGCGCCGCTTCCAGCTGCGGATACTCCGGCGCGGGGAGTTCAGCTTCCGCTTCCGACTCGACGGCTATTACGCCAGACGGAAGCAGGGTCAGGGAAAGGCACAGTGCCAGGAAAGCCGCCAGGAATCGTTTCGTTCGCATCGTTCGTGTCCTCCTTTTTCGTAAGCAAATAATCACAAAACGTGGACTGAGGGCGGGTGGAAAAGTAGGCTCAGCTCACGTTTGGCGGTCTTTTTTTGGTTCGGAATTCACGGATTTTGGGTATTCCCCATCCTCCGGCCCGCAGCCCACGGACGAAGCATTCCCCCGCCCGCGGGCCTTGGCCGGAAACACAAACAGCGGCGTCGAGCGTTCCTTGCAAAAAACACTCAACACCGCCGGAGATCAACGAGATAACGCACAAGCAGATGCGCCAAATGCACACGGGCCTCTTGCAAACGGGAGGACGTGCGGGTATAATGGGGGTACGGCGCAGGCGCTTGGTTCTGCTGTGTTGAGTGGTCACTTCACTTTGCACAGGGGCATGGCGGGTTGCCGCCCGCCATGTCCTGCCGCTGATTGCGCTTCCTTTTTGTATTATACCGCTGTTTTCCAAAATATGCAACAGGCTTTTTTCGGTTTTTGGGGCTTTGCGCCTCCTTCCGATTCGCACTCTCGGCATAGGAAAGGCCGGGCCAGAAAGAGGGTCTGCTTGTACAAGACGCGGGGACGGTTCTTTCGTCTTGACCAAGCAAGGAAAACAACGCTGATTTCTGTCAGTCTTGCATCTATTCTCCCATCATCACGCGAAAAAGTTGTCAATGAGAAATGTCTCCATTGACAACTTTTTCTTTGTGCAGCAAGACGAAAGAACCGTCCCCGCGTCTCTACTCCACTTCCACCCCCACTGCGGGCCGCAGAAACCACAGCACGCACTTCCGCACGGGCAATCCCAAAATCCGCTCCAGTGCCCCCGCGTAGGCGCGCATTTGGGGGCGGTAGCGCTCGGCGCGGGCCGGGGCCTGGTCCGGGCTGACCCGGTCGGTTTTGTAGTCCACGACGGTCACGGCCCCGTCTTCCACGTAGAAGCAGTCCACCACGCCCTGCAAAAGCAGACGGTCCTCCGGGGCGGCTTCCGGGTAATAGTCCCTTGCCTCGGCCAGGAGGGTGAAGCGGAACTCCCGGCGCAGGTCCGTCGCGCCGCGCAGGGTCCGGCCCAGGGAGGAGGCGAAGAGCGCCCCCACGGCGCGCAGGTCTACGGCTTCCGCCTCCTCCCGGCTCAGGTGTCCGGCGGCCTCCACCCGGCGCAGCTCCGATTCCAGCGCCTCCGGCGTGTCCGTGCGCGCAAAGTCCAGATATTGCAGAAAGCTGTGGGTGGCCGTGCCCTGCTCGGCTGCGCTGAGTCTTCTGGCCCGCTCCAGGGCCAGGGGGCGGAAGCGGGGGGCGGCGTGTTCCGGCTCCGGGGGCAGCAGGGGCGCGGCCTCGCTCCCTTCCTCCTGCCCCTCCAGGCCCGTGGCGGTCAGGCGCGCCGGCAGCTCCACCGCCCCGGCCCAGGCATAGCGCCAGTCCAACCGGGCTGCCAGCACTTCGTCGGCGTCGTCTTCGGACGCCTCCGCCGCCGTCTGCGGCCCGGTCTCCGCCTCCGGGGCCGCGCCGTCGTCCTCCCCCGCCAGGCGCAGGCTGATCCCGCTGCCCGGCAGCAGCGCTGCCAGCGTCAGCCAGCGCCCCGGGTCGGAAGCGGCGCGCAGGGTCTCCGGCGGGATGGGGGCAGATAGCCCCTGGGCCAGTTTGGACAGGGTCTCCTCCGGGCGGCGCAGGGTGGCGGTCAGGATCAGCCGCTCCCTGGCCCGGGTCATGGCCACATAGAGCACCCGCAGTTCCTCGCTGAGCATCTCCCGCTCCAGCCGCCGGGAGATGGCCCGCCGCGCCAGGGTGGGGTACTCCAGCCCCAGGGCGCTGTCCGCCGCCTTGGGACCCAGGCCCAAAACCGTGTGCATCAGCACCCGCTCGCTCAGATCCCGGCGGTTGAAGCGGCGGCTCAGGTCACAGAGGAAGACGAAGGGGAACTCCAGGCCCTTGGACCGGTGGATGCTCAGGATGCGCACGGCGTTCTCGTCGGCGGTGGTCTCCGGCTCCGCGCCCCGCTCGGCCAGGGCCCGCAGCCAGCGGACGAAGCGGAACACGCCCCGGTAGCCCTGGCGCGTGTAGCTCCCGGCGTACTCAAACAGCCGCATCAGGTTTTGCCGCCGCCCGTCCGCGTCCGGCATGGCGGCGCAGACGGCGAACAGCTCCGTGTCCGCGCAGATGCGCCAGAGCAGCCGGTCCAGCGTCAGGTCCGGGGCCATGGCCCGCCAGAGGCGCAGCTTCTCCAGCACCTCGGCACAGTGGGCGTCCCCCCGTTCCGCCGCCGCGCAGACCGCGCCGTAGAAGTCCCCCTCCCGCCGTCCGGCCCGGATCAGTGCCAGCTCGTCCCCGGTGAAGGCAAAGACGGGGCTGCGCAGCACGCTGATCAGGGGCACGTCCGCGTGGGGGTTGTCCACCAGGCTCAGCAGGTTGACGGCCACGGTCACCTCCAAAGCGGTGAAAAAGCCGTCCCCCTGCCGGGAGGACACGGGGATGCCGTGCTCCGCCAGGACCCGGTGATAGACGCCGCCCCGCCCGTTGGGGGAGCGCAGCAGCAGCACGAAGTCCCCCCAGCGGCAGTCCCGGCTGCCCTCCGGGCCGTACACCTGGGTCCGCTCCCCCATCATCCGCAGGATGCGCCGCGCCACATAGCGGGCCTCCCGCTCCGCGGCGTCCGGGGACTCCTCCTCCCCGCCGCCGCCGGACTCGATCAGGCAGAGTTCCGGCTGTACGTCCGTGCCCTCCGGGTAGTCCGGCGCGCCGTAGTGCAGGGCCGCAGCCTCGTCGTAGTCCAGCTCCCCCAGTTCCCGGCTCATCAGGGCGGAGAAGGCCCGGTTTGCCGCCGTCAGCACCGCCCGGCGGGAGCGGAAGTTCTGCTGCAGGTCGATGCGCCGGGGCTGCCCCGGCTGGGCCGACTCCGCCGGGGCGTAGGCGTCATAGCGCCGCAGGAACAGGCCGGGGTCGGCCAGGCGGAAGCGGTAGATGGACTGCTTCACGTCCCCCACCAGAAAGAGGTTGCCCTCCTCCCGGCTCAGGGCACGGATGATGGACTCCTGCACCGGGGACACGTCCTGGTATTCGTCCACCAGAATCTCCACGAAGCGCTCCGCCGTCTCCCGCGCCAGGGCCGTCCGCTCCCCGGTCTCGCCGTCCAGCAGCAGGCGCAGCGCCCCGTGCTCCAGGTCGGCGTAGTCCAGGCCGCCCCGCCGCAGCTTTTCGGCGGAGAAGGCCGCGTCCAGCTCCAGCGTCAGCTCCAGCAGCCGCTCCATGGCCGGGGCCAGCGTGCGCAATTCTTGCAGCAGGGGCTCCGAGCCCTCGTCGAACAGGCGTTCCAGGTCCCCGCAGGCGCTTTTGCAGCCGTTCCATACGGCCTTCATCCGCTCCTGCAAGGGGACGTTTTCATAGTTACGCAGCCCCCCCAGCCTGGGGAAGCGGAAGCGGCAGGCGGAAACGGTCTTGTCCCATCCCTGTGGGACTGCGTCCAGCAGCGCTTGCAGCTGCTGCGCCGCCTCCGCGAAGCGAGTGGCATAGCTCTTTTGAATGGCCGGGTCGGCGGCCTCCATCTCGTCGATGGCCGCCTCCAGGCTGTGCAGCCAGTGTTCGGCCCGGCGGCGGGCGTCGGCCAGCAGTTCCCGGCCCCAGACCGTCTCCCCCGCGTCCGCCACGCCCTCGGCGTAGAAGGCGCGGCGCTGGGCCTCCGCCCAGGCCGCGGGCCGGGGCTGGCTGCGCAGCTTGTCGTGGAGCTGGAGCACCGCCTGTTCCAGCCGCTTGTCGTCCGTCCCCGCCCCCACCGTGTCCACCAGCTGCCGGAAGGCCGGGTCTGCCTCCAGACTGTCATAGCGCCCGTCCAGCAGCTTCGTCAGCACGTTCCGGCGCAGGGTCTCCGCCCGCTCCTCCTCCAGCACCGTGAAGCGGGGAGGCAGACCCAGGGCGTGGCAGTTCTCCCGCAGCAGGGCGGCGCAAAAGCTGTGGATCGTGCCGATGTGGGCGCGGCAGACCAGAAGCTGCTGCCGCCGCAGCCGCCTGTCCTCCGGGTTTTGGCTCAGACGCTGGTTCAGGGTCTGGGTGATCCGGTCCCGCAGCTCCGCCGCCGCCGCCCGGGTATAGGTGATGACCAGGAAGCGGTCGATGTCCGTGGGATGGTCGGGGTCGCTGACGTAGGCCGCCAGCCGCTCCGTCAGCACCCGGGTCTTCCCGCTGCCCGCCGCGGCGGAGACCAGCACGGCCCCGTCCCGGTCCAAAATGGCGCGCCGCTGCGCCGGGGTGAACTCAAAGGCCATGGTCCGCGCCCCCTTCCTCCAGCTTTTGCCAGACTTCTTCCGTTCTCATACTGACCAGGCAGCGCCGCCTGTCGCGGCTCTCATCAAAATGGCAGGCCTCCGCCCAGTCGCAGTAGCGGCAGGCGTTTTCCGTCTGGCTGCGAAACCAGGGGTCCGCCTCGATGCTGCCCCGCTGGAGCGTGGCGGCCAGGGCGCGGAGGGTCTTGTCCACATGGCGGCTGAGGACGCCCAGCCGCTCCGCGCTGGCCAGGGAGTCCTCGTCCAGCCGGTTGTACTTCACCGGGAGATAGCGGGGACGGTCTCCGTGCTCCATGGCCTCCAGCACCGCCGGGTCATTCAGCAGCAGACCGCTGCGGTTCAGGCGTTTGGCCTTTTCCTCCAGGATCTTCTCCGGCGTCAGATGGCTTCCGCTCTGGATCAGCTCGTCCCTGGCCGGGACGTAGAGCACCCCGGCGGGGACGATCTCGCCGCCGTAGCGCGCCGCGCCCTCCCGCTCCAGGGCAAAGAGGTAGAGCAGCATCTGCAAGCCCATGCCGTACCACACGTCGGAGAGGGGGAACTTTTTGTGCCCGGTCTTGTAGTCCACCACCCGCAGATACAGCTTCCCGTCGTGGCTCCAGCCGTCCACCCGGTCCGCCACGCCGGTCAGCACCAGGGTATCCTCCCCTTCGCCCAGCTCCAGCGGGGGAAAAGCTCCCCGGTCCCCGAAGTCCAGCTCGAAGTCCAGGGGCACAAAGTCGCTGCGGCGCAGCTCCTCGGCCATGTCGGCCACGATGGCCCGGACCTCCCGGGTCAGGCGGCGGAAGAGATAGACGAAGCGGGCGTTCTTCTGGCGGAAGTCGAAGAGCTTTTCGTGGACGTAGCGGGCCACGTGTTCGTCGCAGAGGGCCTCCACCTCCGCCCGCTCCACCGCCGCGAAGCCGCCCCGGGCCTGCACGTCCCTGGCCACATGCTCCAGGATGTCATGGAGAAAGCTGCCCTTCTCCGGCGGCTTGAAGCCCGCCGGCTGCCGGGGTTTCGCCAGCAGGCCGTAGCGCATGAAAAAGGCGAAGGCGCAGTCGGAGAGCTTTTCCACCCGGCTGGCGCTCAGGCGCGGGCGGGGGCCGTAAAGGGCGCGAACCGCCCGGCGGGACAGGCTGCCCCGGCCCAGGTTCGCCGCGATCTCCAGCCGCCGCAGGGCCTCCCCCTCCCCCTTTGCCTCAAACCAGCGGCGGGCGGCCCGGTGGAGCGCTCCCGCCGTCTCCCGCCCGGCCATGGCGGCCAACTCTCTTGCGGGGCCGGGCGCCCAGCTGCGGCAGACGCGCAGGTCCACGGTCTCGATGGGCAGCCGGAAGATGCTTTCGCAGCGGCGCAGGACGAAGCTGGGGGCGCTCTGCCCCGCCTCGCCCCCGGCGCTGCTCCAGCTCAGGCAGAGACTTTCGGCGGGCAGGGTCAGGCAGTTGTAGATCAGCGCGAACTCCCGGCGCAGCCGCCCCTCGGCCGTGTCCCCCAGCTCCAGGCCCGCCGCGTTCAGGGCCTCCCGGTCCCGGTCGGAGAACAGGCCGCCGGGGGTCTCGCTGCGGGGCAGGGTCTCGCTGTCGCAGCCCAGCACGATCAGGTGCTTCACATGGCGGCTGCGCACCCGCTCCATGTCCCCCGCCGAAACCTTGTCCAGCGACAGGGGGATGCTGCCCACGTCGTAGGCCGAGAGCACCAGGGCGAAGAGCGCGCCGAAGTCCTCCTGGCCCATCTCCGTGTCCCCCAGGATCGCCACGCACTGGCGCAGCGCCCCGGTGACGATGTCCCAGAGCTGGGCGTACTCCGCCGCCTCCTGGGCCATGCCCAGGTCTTCCAGTTCCGTGGCCCGGCGCTCCAACTGCTCCGGCAGGGAGAGGGCCTGGAAGTAGTCCGCCAGGGCCGCCGCCTGCTGCGCCGCCGTGGTCGCCGCCGTCCCCCGCGCCCGCAGGAGCCAGAGGGGGGCCATGGCCCGGCGGCGCAGGGCGTTCAGCTCCCGCAGGGCCGCCCGGTCTTCCTCGGTAAAATCCAGGCCGAAGCCCGCCGGGTGCAGGGCCCAGTCCTCATCCTGGGACCAGGCGCGGCCATGCAGGGTCCAGAGAAAGGCGTAATCTTCTAAGGTGTCGCACTCCGGCCCGCTGAGGCCGGCCAGGCCGGTCTTGCAGTAGGCCATCACGTCCTCGTAATCCCAGCCCCGGCACACGCAGGCGTAGGCCCCGGTGATGAGGCTGGGCAGCGGCTTGCTCAACAGCGCGCTGCGCCGGGCCAGGTACAGGGGCACGCCGTAGCGGGCAAAGGCCCCCTCCAGGGTGCTGCAGTAGCGCTCCATGTCCCGGGCACACAGGGCGATGTCCCGCCAGCGGCAGCCGCCGGACTGGGCCAGCTCCAGACAGCGCTGGGCCGCCGCCTCGCACTCCGCGTTCAGGTCGGCGGCGCAGCGCAGCGTGACCCGGCCTCCCGCGTCCGCCTCCACCGGGCCGAAGGCGAACAGCTCCCGTTCCAGCAGTTCCAGCGGCCCGTCGCCTCCGCGGGGGGGCCGCACCGTCACGTCCCAGTCCCGGTCTGCGTCCCGGGCCAGCTTTTGCAGTTTCAGCGCCGCCCGGCGGCTGGGCTCAAAGATCTCATGCCCCTCCTTTAGTCCTTCGCAGCTCAGGCAGACGCTCAGCTCCGCCCCGGCCCGCAGCAGGGCGGCCAGGACCGCGTTTTGCTGGGCGGTGAAGTCGGTGAAGCCGTCGATGTAGATCCGGCCCCTGGCCAGGCGGCTCTCTCCGATGCGCCCGGCCAGGACCGTCAGCCGGTCCATGGGGTCCAGACCGCTCCGGGCCACCACCGCGTCATAGGCCTCGCAGACCAGGGCCAGGTCCCGCAGCTTCTCCGCCAGGGGTTCCCCCTCCGCCGCCAGGGCCGCCGCCGTGCGTTCCAGCGCCGCCGGGGCCACGCCGCCCATTTTCAGTTCGTCAATGGCCTCCAGCAGCGCCGTCTGCATGGGCGCGCTGCGCCGGGCGGCGGCCATGCCGTGCAGTCGGGTCTCCGTGACGGTCAGGGCGCGGGCCAGAGCCAGCAGCCGCCCGCCCTTGTCCAGTGTCCGCCGCCCGCCGAAGCCCAGCTCCGCCTCCACCCGGGCATAGAGCCGGGTGAAGCTCAGCACCTCCGCGCAGAGGCTCAGCCCGTCGCCGCAGACCCGCAGCAGCTCCCGCTCCGCCTCATGGCTGTACTGCTCCGGCACGATCAGTACCACCGGGGCCTCCCCCCGGCGGACATGCCCCGCGATGGCCTCCAGCACGGCGGCGGTCTTGCCGCTCTTGGCCCGGCCCAGGATCAGATGCAGCATGGCGGTCCCTCCTTTTCCGTCGCCGGACGGGCTTTGCCCTCGTCTGGCGCTGTTCTGGATCGATTATAGCAATTCCGCCCCCGTAACGCAATCACGGGGGCGGAAGTTTTTGTTCATGCTGGTTTTCTGTATCGGCCCGGCAGACCGCACATGGAAGTGAGATTCTTCGTTTCGCTGCGTCGATCATCTTGACCGCTGCAGGCGGTCGAGATGGTCAATACGATAAGAGAACAAAAAGTAATAAGGTGTTTTCATGATTAAGTAGATTTTTCAACCGCATTTTCCAGTTGCCTCAGCGCATCCATAAGATCATTTTCATACTCAAAATTTGGGGGCGCGCTATGATCCGGATTCGTGTTTAAGAATTTTAGATACGCCTGCGTCAAACAGGATTCCAATTCTGAATCGCTCATTGTTTGCAGGTCGATCTCTACGCCGCATTCAAACCACTGGGCCAATTGTTCTTTATCACGTTCTGAATCAATTTCTATCCGCCTCAACTTGTCTGTAGCGACCCGGAAACACTGCATAATGACAGAACGTCCGCCGAAATTGCTTTCCTTATTGATGCCCACTAAGAAATAAATGCTGCTGTCCGACTCCCAGAAATAGACCCAATTTGTCAAGTCATAATCAACAAGACCGTAAAAATTCTTATAAAAACTTAATTTCCAGGTACCTTTATTTTCAATGATTTGTTGGATCGCATCCATTTGTGCAGAAGTAAGTTCTTTCGTTTCGCTGCGTTGACCATCCTGGCCACTGCAGGCGGTCGAGATCGTCAAGACCAGAATTACAATGAAGAGTAAAACCGTTTTTTTCATAATTTATCAGCTTTTTCTCCGCTTATAACGCATTTTTCAATTCCTGCAACACTTTCATAACCTGTTTTTTCGGATACGCGCCGAATACTCCCGTCAAATCCAGTTCCTCGCCTCCAAGATTGCCGATCCCAACCTGAATCCAACCAGACAGCAGGACTTTGTTATCCGAATAATCTGTTTTGATAAACTTCATGTATGACCAGAGTCCGATGCCCTTTTTCCAGACGCTCTCGCCGGATTTTAATGTTGTCTGGTGATAGCCGCGTGCTGTCAGGATGCGCTGTATCGTCTGCTCCTCCTGCGTGAAGGAATAACGGAAGGGTACTTCCAGTTTTGTTCTTGCCATGTTTCCTCCTCATTTCAATGTGATTGTATTACCGCACTTGGGACAGGTTGTAACGCCAGGCGCGACGTTGAGACCGCAGCTTGAACAAACTGCTTGCTTCTCCCCGTCTCCAGTCAAGCCTCTTAAGGAATCCAACCGATCTTTGTTTCTTTTTTTTACGACAGAAAAAACAATCAGAAGGACGCCGATCGCAAAAAGCAAAAAGGAAATCATGAATCTCACTAGTGTTGAGGAAGAAAAATAGTTGAGCTGAGATGCGTTTATGAGACTCCCTACGACACCTCCGGCACCTGCAAACGCCATGATCATTCCAGCTGTAAACATCTTCAACCCTCCTTTCCTTTTGAGCTGTCCTTGTATCCAAAGAACGCAATGATGATAGCAAATCTGTTATCACTGAAACAACAATATCACATCTGTTATAAGCTGTCAAGAGTCACTTTTGGAGGCTTGATCATATGATTGAACGAATGATCGGTGTGAGAACCGACCACGACGAGACGCAAAGAGAATTGGCGGCAGCGATCGGGTATCATCAGGTACAGATCGCACGCTATGAAACCGGCGTAAACGCGCCTCCCATTGACTATCTGGTCAAGTTTTGTAGGCACTACCATGTCAGCGCCGATTATATCCTCGGTCTGCCCCGAAACGGGGAATGGCCGCGTTGACGGATTCCTGCGACTCCGCAAATGGAACCAGGGCATGAAAGGATACCTGTATCCATCAGAAACGCCAAGTGGGTGCGAACCCCCCAAATTCCCACACCAAAGCCTCTCATCTGAAGAAGGGCGTCTTTCGGGGCCTGTTTCGCTGCTTTTTTGCCCACTCTACGCATCGTAGAGTGCCAGTCCGGGCCATTCTACGGTCCGCACCGGCGCAGTAGGGCGCGCTTCGACCCTTGTAGCTTGCCAGAAGCGCCACCCTTTGCGTATACTGTACCCGTGCCCGTCCCTGCGGGCGCGGAAGGAGGACGACATGGCTTTTTCGATTTTCACGGACACCAGTGCAAATCTGCCCACGGCGTATCTGCGCTCCGAGGACATCGGCGTGGTGCCCTTTACCTATACGGTCTTTGGCCGGGACTACCAGTGCCTGGACACCGCCGCCTTTGAGAGCGAGGGCTTTTACAACGCCATGCGGCGGGGCGTGGAAGTCAGCACCACGCTGGTGCGGCCGGAGCTCTATCTGGCGGCCTTTCGTCCCCGGCTGGCGGCGGGGGAGGATCTGCTGTTTGTGGGCATGAGTTCCGGCATCAGCGGCTCGTTTCAGTGCGCCATGCTGGCCGCCGACGATCTGCGCGAGGAGTTCCCGGAGCGGCGCATCCGGCTGGTGGACAGCCTGGGCGCCTCTCTGGGCGAGGGGCTGCTGGTGATGGACGCGGCGCGCTATCGCGCCCAGGGCATGGACCTGGACGCGGCCACGGAGGCGCTGCTGCGACGGCGGCGGCAGATGGTACAGGTCTTCACGGTGGACGACCTGATGTTTCTGCGCAAAGGCGGACGGCTCAGCAACGCCGCCGCGCTGGTGGGTACGGTACTCCAGATCAAGCCCCTGCTGAAAGGGGACGAGGCCGGGCGCATCGTCAGCTTTGCCAAAGTCCGGGGGCGCAAGCGCTCCATCGAGGCCCTGGCGGAGCAGTACGACGCCCAGGTGGCGGAGCCGGAGGCCCAGACCGTGTGCATCGCCCACGCGGGCTGCCCCGCCGACGCCGCCGCGCTGCGGAAGCTGCTGCGGAAAAACCACCCGCCCCGGCGGATTCTGACGGTGGACTATGAGCCGGTGACCGGCTCGCACGTGGGCCCAGGGGCGCTGGCGCTGTTTTTCTACAAGGGGGAGGGAAAGTAAACCGGCGGGTACGCAGGATTCACATAAGCCCGGTAGGGAACGCCGTCCCCGGCGTTCCGCGCAGCAGCACCCCGCGACATGGTACGCCCTTGGGCGAATTCGCAGCCGCCCCTTCCTTCCCCCAGCGGGGGAAGGTGGCATCCGCCGATCCCCCGCGAGGCGGGTGACGGAAGAGGGAGAACGTGACCGCTTGCAAACGGTAAAATCGTTGCTTCTTCCCACGGTTGCGGTCATTTTCACATCGCGGTCCCACCACGTTCTCCCTCTCCGGTCGCTTTTGTGGGCGACACCCTCCCCTGCTGGGGGAGGGAAAGGGTGAGGGCGGCAGAGAATGCTTTGATGCCCGCCAAGTCCGACAAATACGCACACACTCCCCTGTAGGGAAAGGACTTGTCCTTTCCGCGCAGCACACGGTATGACATGGCACGCCCTTCGGCGAATCCGCGACACGTTTGCGAATTCGCCGTAGGGAGGTGCTTGTCGGAGCATTTGCTGCCGGAAGGGGCAAGCCCCTTCCCTACGGGGGACGGTTGCGAATTCGCCCAACGTTTTACGAAAAACGCGCTGCTGCTGCCGGCGCGCCGGGGTCGGCGCGCCCTACGGGAACGGACTGCGGATTCGCCGGACGTTTGCGCAAAAACGTGCCGCCGCTGCGGGGGCGTCGGGACGCCGCCCCCTACAGGATACCGTTTGCCGTAAAAATTACCCGCCGCGACACCGATCAACGTTGGGCGAATTCGCATACGCTCAATTGTAGGGCGTGCCGACCCGGCACGCCGCGCAGCAGCACCTTACCAATTCTCCCCACCTCCGGCGAATTCGCACACACTCCCCTGTAGGGAAAGGGCTTGCCCTTTCCGTGCAGCACACGGTTCGACATAGAACACCCTCCGGCGAATCCGCGACACGTTTGCGAATTCGCCGGAGGGCGGCGCTTGTCGGAACATCTGCTGCCGGAAGGGGCAAGCCCCTTCCCTACAATGGGGCAGCTGCGGATTCGCCTTGGGGTTGCCGTGACGTGGGTATTGCTGCCGGCGCGCCGGGGTCGGCGCGCCCTACGGTTGCGGCTGCCGGTCTGCCTTGCTTTCTTCAAAAACTTCCCATTCGCAACAAAGCTTCCCACGGCAGCAGAACATCCCTCGCCATAAAAAAACGCCTGGTCAGTTCCAGGCGTTTTTTATGGTTCAAACCAGTTCCAGAACGGCCATCTCGGCGGCGTCGCCGCGGCGGGGGCCGATGCGGGTCACGCGGGTGTACCCGCCCTCGCGGGACTCGTAGGTCTTGGCGACTTCGTCGAAGAGCTTCTTGGCCACGTCCTCACGGGTGATAAAGGCCAGGGCCTGACGGTAGGCGGCCAGGTTTTTCTTCTTTCCAAGGCTTATCATCTTCTCGGCCATGGCGCTGATCTCCTTGGCGCGGGTGTAGGTGGTCTCCATGCGGCCGGTGTCCAGGAAATCTGTCACCTGCTGACGGAGCATGGCCCTGCGCTGGTCGCTGGTCTTGCCGAGCTTTCTTGTACCGGGCATTTCGGTCTTCCTCCTAATCAGTTGTTCTCGTCGCTTGCCAGGCTCAAGCCCATCATAGCCAGCTTATGCTCGACTTCCTCCAGGGACTTGCGGCCAAGGTTGCGCACTTTGATCATTTCATCCTGGGTCTTGCCGACCAGGTCCTCCACCGTGTTGATGTTGGCTCTCTTCAGGCAGTTGAAGCTGCGGACGGAGAGATCCAGCTCCTCGATGGTCATCTCCAGCACCTTGTCCCGCTGGGCCTCCACCTTTTCCACCACCGTGGCGCGGGAGCCGATGTTCTCGCTCAGGTCGGTGAAGATGGTGAAGTGGTCGCAGAGAATCTTGGCGCCCAGGGAGACGGCGTCGCGGGCGGTGATGGTCTTGTCGGTCCAGACTTCGATGGTCAGCTTATCGAAATCGGTCTGATTGCCAACGCGGGTGTTCTCCACCGTGTAGTTGACCTTCAGAACGGGGTTGTAGATCGAGTCCACCGGGATCGTGCCGATGGTGGCCTGGGGGTTCTTGTTGCGGTCTGCGGTGACGTAGCCTCTGCCGTGGTTGAAGCTCAGCTCCATGCTGATGGAGGCGTCGGGACCCAGGGTGGCGATGTGGTGCTCGGGGTTCAGGATCTCCACGTCGCTGTCGGCGCGGATATCGCCCGCTGTGACCTCACGCTCGCCGGAGGCTTCCAGATAGACCGTTTTGGCGCCCTCACAGTGCAGACGGGCAATGATGCCCTTGACGTTCAGGACGATCTCGGTGACATCTTCTTTGACGCCGGGGATCGTGGCGAACTCGTGCTGGATCCCCGCAATTTTGATGGCGGTGACGGCGGTGCCGGGAAGAGAGGAGAGAAGCACTCTGCGAAGGGAGTTGCCCAAAGTCGTGCCGTAGCCACGCTCAAGGGGCTCCACGACATACTTGCCGTAGGATTCATCGGACGGAGTCTCGATGCACTCGATGCGGGGCTTTTTGATTTCAATCATGTGGTATTGTTACCCTCCTTCTTAGTTTCGGCTGAGGAAGCGCGTGGAGACGGTCGCCCAGGCTGGGAGAAGTCCCCATCGCGGCTCCTGAGCATTGGCGTGCTTTCGCACGCGGTCGGTTCAGCTTACCAAGCGTTCTGAGGGTCTTCCAATTACTTGGAATACAGCTCGACGATGAGGTGCTCCTCGATGGGCATGTCGATGTCTTCTCTCGCGGGGGTGGCGTTGATCTTCGCAATCATGTTGTTGGCGTCATAGTCGATCCACTTCGGGGGCTGACGGAAGGCGTTGTCCTCGATGTTGGCCTTGATCTTCTCCAGGGACTTGCTGGAGTCCTTCAGGGTGACGACCATGCCGGGCTTCACCAGGAAGCTGGGGATGTTGACGCGGCGGCCGTTGACGGTGAAGTGGCCGTGGCTGACCAGCTGGCGGGCCTCGGCGCGGGTCATGGCGAAGCCCAGACGGAACACCACGTTGTCCAGACGGGACTCCAGGATGCTCAGCAGGTTCTCGCCGGTCTGGCCGGGACGGCGCTGGGCCATGTCGAAATAGTTGCGGAACTGCCGCTCCAGGACGCCGTAGATGAACTTCACCTTCTGCTTCTCCTGCAGCTGCATCCCGTACTCGGACTGCTTGCGGCGCATCCCCTTCTGACCCTTGGGGTCGCGGGTGGTGGTCTTCTTGGCGTAACCCAGGCTGGCCGGGGAAATGCCCAGCGCCTTGCAGCGCTTGGCAATGGGCTGAATACTTCTTGCCATTGTTCTCTACCTCCTTTGATCAGACACGACGACGCTTGGGAGGACGGCAGCCGTTGTGGGGGATGGGCGTCACGTCCTTGATCATCGTAACCTCCAGACCGGCGGTCTGCAGGGCGCGAATGGCGGCCTCACGTCCGGAGCCGGGGCCCCGCACATAGACCTCCACGGTCTTCAGACCGTGCTCCATGGCCGCCCGTGCGGCGGTCTCCGCCGCAGTCTGCGCGGCAAAGGGGGTGGATTTCTTGCTGCCACGGAAGCCCATGCCGCCGGCGGAAGCCCAGGAGATGGCGTTCCCGCCCAGGTCGGTGATGGTGACCATGGTATTGTTGAAGGAGGAGCTGATATGCACCTGGCCCTTTTCGATGTTCTTGCGCTCTCTGCGGCGCGTGCGGACAACCTTCTTGCCCTTGGTATTCGCTGCCATTTACATATCCCTCCCTTACTTCTTCTTGTTGGCGATGGTGCGTTTCGGACCCTTGCGGGTACGGGCGTTGGTCTTGCTGCGCTGGCCGCGGACGGGCAGGCCCTTGCGGTGACGGGTGCCGCGATAGCAGCCGATCTCCATCAGGCGCTTGATGTCCAGCGCGGTCTGGCGGCGCAGGTCGCCCTCCACCACATAGTGGTCGATGCACTCACGCAGCTTGGCCTCTTCCTCTTCGGTCAGGTTCTTCACGCGGGTGTCGGGGTTGATCCCGGTCTCCGCCAGGATCTTGTTCGCGCTGGTTCTGCCGATGCCGTAGATGTAGGTCAGGCCGATCTCGATCCTCTTATCCTTGGGCAGGTCAACGCCGGCGATTCTTGCCATGTTTCTCAATCAATCCTTTCATTGATTTTATACCCTCGGGTCTTACGATCGCATGGTCGCAGTAACCCAACCCTCCGGGCTGCGGTATAAGACAGCCGGGACGGGCCGCAAGGCCAGAAAAAGCCTCGCAGAGTTTTCGCCCGCAGGCGAAAAGAAATTTGAATTGTTTTTTGCGTGGCTCCGCCGCGCAAAAAATCCTTCTCGCTTAAGCGAGTGTGCCCGCAGGGCGCGCTCGCGGAGCGCAGCCCTCTCGTTTTCGAGCCCAGCGAAGCGGGTCGAAAACGAATGCTTTAGCCCTGTCTCTGCTTGTGCTTGGGGTTCTCGCAGATGACCATGACGACGCCCTTGCGCTTGATGATCTTGCACTTTTCGCACATGGGCTTGACAGACGGTCTGACTTTCATCTGTACCTCCTATTGTGAATTACTTCGTGCGCCAGGTGATCCGCCCGCGGGTCAGATCATAGGGCGACATCTGCACCGTGACCCGGTCGCCGGGGAGGATCTTGATATAGTTCATCCGAAGCTTTCCGGAAATATGCGCCAGGATGGTGTGGCCTCCGCCGATGTCCACCTGGAACATGGTGTTGGGCAGGGATTCCACCACCGTGCCCTCCAGCTCGATTACATCATCTTTCGCCAAGACTGTTTACCCTCCTTGAGAATTATAACCAGTGGTCGTCTGCAACTGTCAGGATCTCCGGTTCCCCATCGGTGATGAGGATGGAGTTTTCATAGTGTGCGGACAGGCTGCCGTCTGCGGTGACGACGGTCCAGCCGTCGGAGAGGACTTTGACCTCCCAGGTGCCCATGTTGACCATGGGTTCCACCGCGATGGTCATGCCCTGCACCAGACGGGGACTGCCTCTGCCGCGCTGCACATAGTTGGGGACCTCCGGGTCCTCGTGCATCCGGGCGCCGACCCCGTGGCCGACGTAGTCCCGGACCACGGAGCAGCCCGCGCCCTCGGCGTATTGCTGGACGGCGGCGGAGATGTCCGAGACCCGCTTGCCGGATCTGGCCTGCCGGATGCCCTCGAAGAAGCTCTGGCGGGTCACGGCGATGAGGCGCAGGGCCTCCTCGCCGCAGGTCCCGCAGGGGAAGGTCCCGGCGCAGTCTCCGACGAATCCCTTATAAGTGGCGCCCACGTCCACGCTGACGATGTCGCCGGCCTGGAGTTTGCGCGCACCGGGGATCCCGTGGATAACCTGGTCGTTGACGGAGATGCAGGCGCTGGCCGGATAGCCGGAATAGCCGAGAAAGGTGGGCTCAGCGCCTGACTTTTTGATGAAGTGGAATACCTCTTTGTTGATTGCCCGGGTGGTGACGCCGGGCTCGATCATCTGCCGGGCGATGCTGCGCGCCCCGGCGGCGATTTTCCCCGCCTGGCGCATCAGCTCGATCTCTCTGGAAGATTTGATGACGATCGCCATAGAATCTCCGGCTCAAAGCCCCAGCGCTTTCACGATGACCTGGGTGGTTTCGGCGATGCCGGGCTGATTGTCCACGCTGACCAGCTTGCCGCGTTTGGCGTAGAACTCCTTGAGCGGCTCGGTCTCGGCGTGATAGGTGACGAGACGGGCGCGGACGGTCTCCGGGGCGTCGTCCTTGCGGATGGTCAGGGCGGCCCCGCAGTTGTCGCAGACGCCCTCCGTCTTCGGCGGGTTGGCGACCACGTGGAAGCTGGCGCCGCAGTCCGGGCAGGTCCGGCGGCCGCTCATCCGGTCGATGATCGTCTGGTCGGCCACCTCGATGGACAGGGCGCAGTCGATGTCGATGCCGCCGTCCTCCATGGCCTGGGCCTGGGGGATCGTGCGGGGCACGCCGTCCAGGATATAGCCGCCCGCACAGTCCGGCTCGGCCAGGCGCTCCCGGATGATGCCGATGATGACCTCGTCCGGGACCAGTCTGCCGCTCTCCACATACTCTTTGGCCTTCAGGCCCACGGGGGTGCCGTTTTTCATGGCCGCACGGAGGATGTTGCCGGTGGAGATGGTGGGGATGCCCAGCATCTTTGCCAGGATCTCCGCCTGGGTGCCTTTTCCGGCGCCGGGGGCGCCGAGCAGAATCAGCTTCATCATGCTCCTCCTCTTATTCCAGGAAGCCCTTGTAGTGGCGCATCAGCATCTGGTTCTCCAGCGCCTGGACCGTCTCCAGCGCGACGCCCACCACGATGATGATGGAGGTGCCGCCCAGGGAAATGCCGGACCGGGAAGCGGTGGGACTGAGAATGCCGATGATGTAGGGCGTCACCGCCACGATGGACAGGAAGATGGCGCCGAACAGCGTGACCTTGTTCAGGACCTTCTGCAGGAACTCACTGGTGGGCTTGCCCGGGCGATAGCCGGGGATGAAGCCGCCGTTGCGCTTGAGGTTGTTGCTGACCTCAATGGGGTTGAACTGGATGGTGGAATAGAAGTAGCTGAAGAAGATGATGAGCAGGAAATAGACCAGCGCGTACAGCCAGCTGTTGGTGTCGAACCAGGTGATCTGGGTGCCGGTGAAGTTGGCAATGGTGCCGGGCAGGCTGGCGATGGACTGGGCGAAGATGACCGGCAGCACGCCGCTCATGTTCACCTTCATGGGCAGGTGGGTGCTCTGGCCGCCGTACATCTTGCGGCCCACCACGCGCTTGGAGTACTGCACGGGGACCCGGCGCTCGGCGTTGTTCACCGCGACGATCAGGATGATCATCAGCAGCGCGCCCAGCAGCAGCAGGACGTAGACCCACCAGGCCAGGGCGCCGGAGGCGATGTTGCTGATGGCGTTGGCGACGCCGGTGGGGAAGCGGGAGACGATGCTGGCGAACAGGATGATGGAGATGCCGTTGCCGATGCCGAACTCGGTGATCTGCTCGCCCATCCACATGACCAGCGCGCTGCCGGCCACGAAGGTGGTGATGATGACCACGGCTTCCCAAATGCCGTTGGAGGTCAGCAGGGGCACGGAGCCCATGGAGTTGGCGCGCAGCAGCATATAGTAGCCGAAGCCCTGCAGCAGCGCGATGGCGATGGTGCTGTAACGGGTGATCTTGTTGATCTTCTCTTTGCCTTCCTCGCCCTCCTCCTTCGCCATGCGCTCCAGGGCGGGGATGGCGATGGTGAGAAGCTGGATGATGATGGAGGCGTTGATATAGGGCTGGATGGACAGCGCGAAGACCGTGGCGCTGGAGAGCGCGCCGCCGCTCATCACGTTGAACAGGCCCAGGATGGAGTTGCTCCAGCCTTCAAACCAGGTGGAGAGGGCCTCCAGGTTCACATAGGGGACGGGAACTGCATTGCCGACGCGGTAGAGCAGCAGGATGAGCAGGGTGAAGAGGATCTTCTTCCGCAGCTCCGCCACCTTCCATGCGTTGCGAATCGTCTGCAGCACGTTAGACCACCTCCGCCTTTCCGCCGGCGGCCTCGATCTTGGATTTCGCGCTCTCGGAGAAGGCGTTGGCCTTCACGGTGAGGTTCTTGGTCAGCTCGCCCATGCCCAGGACCTTGAAGCCGTAGCGGCACGCGCCCAGGATGCCGGCGTCCAGCAGGGCCTGGCGGTCCACCACCGCGCCGTTTTCAAACTTCTCCAGGGCGGAGACGTTGATGGCGTCCAGGGGCTTGGCAAAGATGTTGTGGAAGCCGCGCTTGGGGATGCGGCGGGCCAGAGGCATCTGGCCGCCCTCGAAGCCGACGCGCACGCCGCCGCCGGAGCGGGCCTTCTGACCCTTGTGGCCGCGCCCGGCGGTCTTGCCGTTGCCGGTGGCGTGGCCGCGACCCTTGCGCTTGCCCACGTGGGTGGAGCCCAGAGCCGGAGAGAGTTCGTTGAGTTTCATCTGTCTGTCCCTCCTTAGTCTTCTTCCGTCACGCTGACCAGATAGCCGATCTTGGTGATCTTGCCACGGGTCTGGGGGTTGTCGGGCTGCACGGTCTCGTTGCCGATCTTGTGCAGGCCCAGGGAATAGGCAGTGGCAATGTGCTTGTCGTGTCTGCCGTTGAGGCTCTTGACGAGCTTGATTCTGAGATTCTTAGCCATGTTCAAGCCCTCCTTAGCGGATCTCGGCAGCGTTCTTGCCGCGGTAGACGGCGACCTGCTCGGCGTTGCGGAGCGTCTTCAGGCCGGTCACAGTGGCGGCGACGACGTTGGCGGGATTGTGGGAACGCAGGCACTTGGCGCGGATGTTTTTGATTCCGGCGGCCTCCAGCACGGCGCGGGCAGCGCCGCCGGCCAGAACGCCGGTGCCTTCCGGGGCGGGCATCAGCAGCACGCGGCCGGCTCCGGCCTCGCCGATGACCTCGTGGGGGATGGTGGTCCCCTCCAGGGTCACGCTGACGATGTGCTTCTTGGCGTCCTCCAGGCCCTTGCGGATGGCCTCGGAGACCTCGTTGGCCTTGCCGGTGCCGAAACCGACGCGGCCCTTGCCGTCGCCGACGACGCACAGCGCGGCAAACTTGGCCACGCGGCCGCCCTTGACGGTTTTGCTGACGCGGTTCAGGGAAACGACCTTTTCGGTGAATTCGCTCTGGACTTCCTCTTCGCCGCGGCGTCTGTTGCTTCTCTCGTATGCCATGATCTGTTTCCTCCTCCCCTCAGAATTTCAGGCCGCCCTCGCGGGCGCCCTCGGCCAGCTCCTGCACGCGGCCATGATAGATATAGCCGCCGCGGTCGAACACGACCTCTTCGATGCCGGCCTTCACCGCGCGCTCGGCCACGGTCTTGCCGACCTTGCGGGCCGCTTCCTTGTTGCCGCCAAGGCCCTCAAAGCCCTTTTCCACGGAGGAGGCGGCGACCAGGGTCTTGCCCGCCGCGTCGTCGATGATCTGGGCGTAGATGTGCTTTTCGCTGCGGAACACGCTCAGGCGGGGGCGCTCAGCCGTGCCGGAGATCTTGCCGCGCACGCGCTTGTGGCGCTGGATGCGGGCGGTTCTGGTATCAGGTCTGTTGATCATTTATGCGCACCTCCCCTTACTTCGAGCCGGTCTTGCCTTCTTTGCGGCGGACGACCTCGTCAGAGTACTTGATGCCCTTGCCCTTGTACGGCTCAGGCGGTCTCTTGGCGCGGATGTCTGCGGCAAACTGGCCGACGCGCTGCTTGTCGATGCCGTGGATGACCACGGTGTTGGCGTTGGGGACCTCGATGGTGATGCCCTCGGTCTCCTCCACCTCGACGGGGTGGGAGTAACCGATGTTCAGCACCAGCTTCTTGCCCTCCTTGCTGGCACGGTAGCCCACGCCGTTGACCTCCAGGGTCTTGGCGAAGCCGTCGTGGACGCCGTGGACCATGTTGGCCACCAGGGTCCGGGTCAGGCCGTGGAGGCTGCGGTTTTCCTTGCTGTCGTTGGGACGGCTGACGTGGATGGCCCCGTCCTTCAGCTCCACCGTCATCTGGGGCGCCAGCTTGCGCTCCATGCTGCCCTTGGGGCCCTTGACGGTGATGTGGTTGGTTTCGTCGATTTTCACTTCCACCCCGGCGGGGACGGGGATGGGGGCTCTGCCGATTCTAGACATAGTTCAGGCCCTCCTTACCATACGAACGCCAGGACTTCGCCGCCGACGTGCTCTTTCCGTGCCTGCCGGTCGGTCATGATGCCCTTGGAGGTGGAGACAATGGCGATACCCAGACCCTTGAGGACGCGGGGCAGCTCCTCGGCCCCGGCGTAAACGCGCAGGCCGGGCTTGCTGACGCGGCGGAGACCGGTGATGGCCTTCTCCTTGCCGGGCAGGTATTTCAGGGTGATGCGGATGACGCCCTGGGTGCCGTCGTCGATGAGCTGGAAGGACTTGATGTAGCCCTCGCTCAGCAGGACCTTCGCAATGGAGGTCTTCATCTTGGACGCGGGAACGTCCACGGTGTCGTGCCGGGCCATGCCGGCGTTGCGGATGCGGGTCAGCATATCCGCAATGGGATCGGTGATCTGCATGAGAGTTTTGTTCCTCCTTGTTGAGAGTTACCGCGCTGCGGCGGTTTCAGCGGCGAGGTTCCGGATGAATGCGTGATTCAAAGCGGCCTTTCGCCGTCTGTTACAGTTTTAGATGCGGGGGCGGTACTGAAAACTTAAAAATGAATACTTAAGAATGAATAATGGTGGTGTCGCTTAGCGACATTTATTTTAATCATCCCCGAAGGGGATACCACCATTTTTCATTTTTCATTCTTCAGTCTTCAGTTTTCAGTCTTTACCAGCTCGCTTTTCTCACGCCGGGAATCTGACCCTTATAGGCCAGCTCGCGGAAGCAGATGCGGCAGATGCCGTAGTTGCGGAGATAGGCGTGGGGGCGGCCGCAGATCTTGCAGCGGTTGTACTTGCGGGTGGAGAACTTCGCGGGACGGGCCTGCTTGAGCTTCATGGATGTCTTTGCCATTGCTTCTTCCTCCTCCCTCAGGCGTTGGTCGCGAACGGAGCGCCCATCAGGCGGAGCAGCTCGCGGGCTTCCTCGTCGGTCTTGGCCGTGGTGGTGATGGCGATGTTCATGCCGCGGAGCTTCTCGATCTTGTCGTAGTCGATCTCCGGGAAGATGATCTGCTCCTTGAGGCCCAGGGAGTAGTTGCCCCGGCCGTCAAAGGCGTCGGCGGAAATGCCGCGGAAGTCGCGGACGCGGGGCAGGGCCACGTTCAGCAGGCGGTCCAGGAACTCCCACATCCGGTCGGCGCGCAGGGTGACCTTCACGCCCACCTTCATGCCCTCGCGGAGCTTGAAGTTGGCGACGCTCTTGCGGGCCACGGTGGCCACGGCGTGCTGGCCGGTGATGGCGGAGATGTCCTTGATGACCGCGTCCAGGGCCTTGTTGTTGTCCTTGCAGTCGCCGCAGCCCACGGAGACCACGATCTTGTCGATCTTCGGGATCTGCATGACGGACTTGTACTGGAACTTCTGCATCAGGGCGGGAGCGACCTCGTTCAGGTACTTTTCTTTCATTCTGGTCATATCAGTTCCACTCCCTTCCTCACAGCGCCGCGCCGCACTTCTTGCAGACGCGGACGGACTTGCCGCCCTCCAGCCTGTGGGCGACGCGGGTGGGCTTGCCGCACTTGGGGCAGACCACCATGACCTTGCTGGCGTAGATGGGGGTCTCCATCTTGACGATGCCGCCCTCCTCGCCCTGCTTCCGGGGCTTCATGTGGCGGGACGCCACGCTGACGCCCTCCACGATGAGCTTGCCTTCCTTCGGCATGGCGGTGAGGACCTTGCCCTCCTTGCCCTTGTCCTTGCCGGACAGGACGATGACCTTGTCGTCTTTTCTGATATTCATTGCCTGTCCTCCTTAGATCACTTCGGGAGCCAGGGACAGGATCTTCATATATTCCTTGTCACGGAGCTCACGAGCGACGGGCCCAAAGATGCGGGTGCCCTTGGGGCTCTTGTCCTCGCCGATCAGAACGGCGGCGTTCTCATCGAAGCGGACATAGGTGCCGTCGGCGCGGCGGGTGCCCTTGCAGGTGCGGACGATGACGGCCTTGACCACGTCGCCCTTCTTCACCTGACCGCCGGGGGCGGCCTTGCGGACGGAGGCGACGATCACGTCGCCGATGTTGCCGTACTTGCGCTTGCTGCCGCCCAGTACGCGGATGCACTTGATCTCCTTCGCGCCGGTATTGTCGGCGACCTTCAGATAGGTTTCCTCCTGAATCATATCGGGTTCGCCTCCTTACTTCGCTTTCTCGACGATCTCGACCACGCGCCAGCGCTTGTCCTTGGACAGGGGGCGGGTCTCCATCACCTTGACGGTATCGCCCACGCCGCATTCGTTGGCCTCGTCATGGGCCTTCAGGCGGTAGGTCCGCTTGATGATTTTCTTGTAGATGGGGTGCGCCACGTGCTCGGCGACGGTGACCACCACGGTCTTGTCCATCTTGTCGGACACGACCTTGCCCACGCGAACCTTGCGGGAAGTGTCTCTCATTTCAGTCATATCGGTCTTCCTCCTCAGCTCTGCTTCTCGCGCAGGACGGTCTTGACGCGGGCGATGTCGCGGCGGACCGCGCTGATCTTCACGGGGTTGTCAAGATGGTTGGTAGCGTGCTGCATCCGAAGCATGAACAGATCCTTTTTCAGATCGCCCAGCTTTTCCTCCAGCTCGGCGGCGGTCATATTGCGAATTTCGGCTGCCTTCATCTCATTCACCACCGTTCTCAGTCTCGGCCTCGCGGGCGACGATCTTGGTCTTGCAGGGCAGCTTGTAGCTGGCAAGACGCAGGGCCTCCCGGGCCAGCTCCTCGTTGATGCCGCCCACCTCGAAGAGGACGCGGCCCGGCTTCACCACGGCCACCCAGTACTCGGGGGAGCCCTTACCGGAACCCATACGGGTCTCGGCGGGCTTCTGGGTCACGGGCTTGTCGGGGAAGATCTTGATCCAGACGTTGCCGCCGCGCTTCATGCAGCGGTTGATGGCGACACGGGCCGCCTCGATCTGGTTGCTGGTGATCCAGGCCGGCTCGGTGGCCATCAGGCCGAACTCACCGTAGGCGACGAAGTTGCCCCGGCTGGCCTTGCCCTTCATGCGGCCGCGCTGCTGGCGGCGATATTTGACACGTTTCGGCAGAAGCATTACTTGTTGCCTCCTTCCTTGGCTGCGCTGGGGGCGCTGCCCGGACGCGGGCCGCGATTGAAGCCCTGGCCGCCCTGGCCGCCCTGACGGTTGTAGCCGCCCTGACCGGCGGGCCGGTTGTAACCCTGGGCGCCCTGACCGCCCTGGCGGTTGTAGCCGCCCTGGCCGCCGGGACGATTGTCGCGGTTGTAGCCTCCGCCCTGGCCGCCCTGACGGTTGCCCTCACGGTTATAGCCGCCGCGGTTGTCGCGGTTGTAGCCTCCGCGCCGGTCGCCGCCGCGTCCGCCTCTCCGGCGGTCGTCGCGCCGACGGTCGTCGCGCCGGTTCATATCCATCACACGCGGGGTGGACCGCAGGGTGGTGGTCAGCACCTCGCCCTTGTAGATCCAGACCTTGACGCCGATGCGGCCATAGGTGGTGGCAGCCTCGGTGAAGCCGTAGTCGATGTCGGCGCGGAGGGTCTGCAGGGGGATGGTGCCCTCGTGGTACTGCTCGACGCCGGCGATCTCGCGGCCGCCCAGACGGCCGGAGCACATGACCTTGATGCCCAGGGCGCCCATACGCATGGCGCGGCCAATGGCGTTCTTCATGGCGCGGCGGTGGGAGATGCGCTTCTCGATCTGCTGGGCGATGTTCTCCGCCACAAGCTGGGCGTTGGTGTCGGGGGTGCGGACCTCGACGATGGAGAGGGCCACGGGCTTGCCGATGCGCTTCTCGATGTCGCGGCGCAGGGCCTCAATGGCCTCGCCGCCCTTGCCGATCACCACGCCGGGACGGGAGCAGTGCAGATAGATGCGGACCTTGGCGCTGTCGCGCTCGATCTCGATGGTGGGCACGCCGGCGCTGTACAGGGTCTTCTTCAGGTACTGGCGGATCTTGTGATCCTCCACGATCAGATCGCCGACCTTGTCGGGACGGGCGTACCAGCGGGAATCCCAATCCTTGATGACGCCGACCCGCATTCCGTGGGGATGAACCTTCTGTCCCATAGTCTCTGCCTCCTCCCTTACGCTTTCTCAGCCACGACGATGGTGATGTGGCTGGTTCTCTTGTTGATGCGGTACATCCGGCCCTGGGCGCGGGGCATTCCGCGCTTGAGGATGGGGCCGGGGTTGGCGTAGGTCTCGGAGACGTACAGGCGCTCCGGGTCCATGCCGAAGTTGTTTTCCGCGTTGGCGGCGGCGCTGTTCAGCAGCTTGATCATCAGCTCGCTGGCCGCTTTGGGGGTGTTCTCCAGAATGCCGCGGGCCAGCTTCACGTCCTTGCCGCGAATCAGGTCGCAGACGATCTTCACCTTGCGGGGGGAGATCCGCGCATATTTCAGATGAGCTTTCGCTTCCATGTTCTCTCCTCCTCTTACTTACCGGTCTTGCCGCCGCTGTGGCCGCGGAAGGTGCGGGTGGGGGCGAACTCGCCCAGCTTGTGCCCGACCATGTCCTCGGTGACGTACACGGGGACGTGACGGCGGCCGTCATGGACGGCGATGGTGTGGCCGACGAAGCTGGGGAAAATGGTGGAGGCGCGGCTCCAGGTCTTGATGACGGCCTTGGAGCCGGTCTTGTTCATCTCGCTGACTCTCTTCAGCAGCTCAGGCGCGGCGAAGGGGCCCTTCTTGATACTTCTGCTCATTGCTCGTTTCCCTCCTTACTTCGCGTTGCGGCGCTTGACGATGAACTTGTCGGACTGGTTCTTCGTCTTGCGGGTCTTGTAACCCAGCGCCGGCTTGCCCCAAGGGGTCACGGGGCCGGGACGGCCCACGGGGCTCTTGCCCTCGCCGCCGCCGTGGGGGTGGTCCACCGGGTTCATGACGGAGCCGCGCACGGTGGGACGGATGCCCATGTGGCGCTTGCGTCCGGCCTTGCCGATGTGGACGTTGGCGTGGTCGATGTTGCCCACCTGGCCGATGGTGGCCATGCAGTTGGCGCGGATCTTGCGGAACTCGCCGGAGGGCAGGCGGACCGTGGCCATGGCCCCCTCCTTGGCCATCAGCTGGGCGCTGACGCCGGCGGAGCGGACGAGCTGGGCGCCCTTGCCGGGGTAGAGCTCGATGTTGTGGATGACGGTGCCCACGGGGATGTTGCTTAGGGGCAGGGCGTTGCCGGCGATGATGTCGGCCTCGGGCCCGGCCACGATCTTGTCCCCGGCCTTCAGGCCGTTGGGGGCCAGGATATAGCGCTTCTCGCCGTCTTCATATTCCACCAGCGCGATGAAGGCGCTGCGGTTGGGGTCGTACTCCAGGCGGGCGACGGTGGCGCTCATGCCCAGCTTGTCGTTGCGCTTGAAGTCGATGACGCGGTACTTCTTGCGGTTGCCGCCGCCCTGGTGGCGGACGGTGATGTGGCCGTAGCTGTTGCGGCCGGCGTGCTTTTTCAGCACCTCTACCAGGCTCTTTTCCGGCGCGGCGTGTTTATCCACGCCGTCGAAGCCGGAGACGGTCATCTGACGCCGGGCGGGAGTGGTAGGTCTGTAAGTTTTGATGGACATGTTCCTTCCTCCCTTATGCCATGTTCTCGAAGATCTCGATGTTCTTGCTGTCGGCGCTCAGCTTGACCACGGCCTTCTTCCAGTTTTTGGTCCGACCCGCGGGGTTCGCGCCCACGCGCTTGGCGCGGCCGCGCACGTGCAGGGTGTTCACCTTGATGACGCGCACGTCGAAGATCTCCTCGATGGCCCGGGCGATCTCCACCTTGGTGGCGTCGGGGGCGACTTCAAAGACATACTTCTTGATGTCCATGTCCTCCATGGACTGCTCGCTGATGATGGGGCGGATCACAACATCGTAAGCGGTACGTTTCATGCGTACACCTCCTCGATCTTGGCCAGGGCGTCCTCGGCGATCACCAGGCGGGTGTTGTTCAGAACCGCGTAGGGATTCAGGACGCTGGCCATGGCGGTCTCCACACCGGCGATGTTGCGGGCGGATTTCACCACGTTGGTGTCGGGTCCGGCGGTGACCACCAGGGTCTTGCCGTCGGCGCCGACCTTGCGCAGCAGCTCGGCGAAGGTGCGGGTCTTGATCTCGTCCATCTTCATGTCGCGGATGACGACGATCTCTTCCCCGGCGGCCTTGGCGCTCAGGGCGCTCTTGAGGGCCAGGCGGCGGACCTTCTTGTTCAGGCTGTAGCGGTAGTCCCGGGGCTTGGGGGCGAAGGCTACGCCGCCGTGGTACCACACGGGAGAGCCCTTGTAACCGGCGCGGGCGCGGCCGGTGCCCTTCTGTCTCCAGGGCTTGATGGTGGAGTAAGCGACCTCGCCCTTGGTGAGCGCGCTCTGGGTGCCCTGGCGCTGGTTGGCCAGATAGTTCTTGACCGCAGCGTGGACGGCGTTTTCGTTGGGCTCGATCCCGAAGACGGCTTCGGAGAGCTCCACCTCGCCGGCTCTGTTGCCGGACATATCAAACAATGCTGCTTTCGGCATTTACGACACGCTCCTTTCCTTATCTGGTACGAGCGGAGGCCTTCTGCGGATTGCCGCGGCCGCTCTGCTTCTGCGGGTTGACGCTGACGGCGGTGGCAGCCTTCTTCTCCACGATGGTCTTCACGGTGTTCTTCAGATAGACGATGCCGCCCTTGGGGCCGGGGATCGCGCCCCGGACGACGATCATGTTCAGCTCCGGGTCCACCTTCACCACGTCCAGGTTCTGGACGGTGACCTGGTCCACGCCCATCTGTCCGGCGCCGATGTGGCCCTTGAAGATGCGGCTGGGGGACGAGGTGGAGCCCATGGAACCGGCGTGACGGTGGACGGGACCGCCGCCGTGGCTGGTGGGCGTGCGCTGGGCGCCGTGGCGCTTGATGGCGCCCTGGTAGCCGTGGCCCTTGCTGGTGCCGGTCACGTCGATGTGGTCGCCCTCTTTGAAGGTGTCGGCGCTGATCACGTCGCCCACGTTCAGCTCGGCGGCGTTCTCCAGGCGGAACTCCTTCAGGTGCTTTTTGGCGGCAACGCCGGCCTTGTCAAAGTGACCCTTTTCCGGCTTGCTCAGACGGCGCTCGGCGGCGTCGGCGTAGCCGAGCTGCACGGCGGAATAGCCTTCCTTCTCCACCGTCTTCTTCTGCACGACCACGCAGGGGCCGGCTTCGATGACGGTCACGGGGACGACCTTTCCCGCCTCATCGAAGATCTGCGTCATGCCGACCTTCTTGCCGATGATGGCTTTCTTCATGGAATGATTTCCTCCTTCAAGGTTATTGGTTGCCGCGCATGTCCCCCCGGTGCGGGTTCCGCCGGGCGGCAGAGGCTGGCAACATGACCCGCCCGGCCTTAACGCAAGTCGGCAGGGCATGGGTTGCGTGTAAATATAAATGAAGAAATGAAGCGAAATGAAGGAATGAAGAATGGTGGTGTCGCTGGCGCGACTTTTTTAAAATCATCGGCGGAGCCGATTCCTCAATTTCTTCATTTTTCATTCTTCATTCTTCATTGAGAAGCGCAGCTTCTCAGAGCTTGATCTCGATCTCCACGCCGGCGGGCAGCTCCAGGCTCATCAGGGCCTCTACCGTCTTCTGGGTGGGGTTGATGATGTCGATCAGGCGCTTGTGGGTGCGGCGCTCGAACTGCTCGCGGCTGTCCTTGTACTTGTGGACGGCGCGCAGGATGGTGATCACTTCGGTCTGGGTGGGCAGGGGGATGGGGCCGGAGACCTTGGCGTCGGAACGCTTGGCGGTCTCGACGATCTTCTCGGCCGCAGAGTCGATCAGCTGGTGATCGTAGGCCTTGAGACGGATGCGGATCTGCTTCTTCGTGCTTGCCATGGGTGTGTTTCCTTCCTTTTTCCATTTTTTCGGCAGCATTGGCTCTGCCATGTTGGCCCGCACGGATGAAATTTTCTTTCCACCATACCGTGCGTATCAGACTTCGGGCGAAAAACAAACCGGCGTTTGGGGGGCCGTCACAAGTCCAGCTGCCCCGGTGTTGGCCGGTTTCTTCCCGTCTGAACGATATACGCGCAGATTTCGTACAGTCTTCGGAAAATCTCAGCCGCCCGATTGCGTGCCGCCAAGGGAGGCGGCACCGGACATACTCCACGGAAGTTACCTCCGGCTATTCGGAGCAATCTCCCGCTTCATCGCAGTATCTGCCAGGGCGCAAAAGTCCCGCAGACTGTTACAGGATAACAAAAATCCCTCCTGCTGTCAAGAGGGATTTTTGTTGGATTATCAGAAGTTTTGCGGGGATTTTTGTGGAAAATGACTGCTGTGTGGACGCTATGTAAGACGCCCTCTCCCCTTCCCTCCCCCAGCGGGGGAGGGTGCCGCCCACAAGGGCGGCAGGAGAGGGAGAACGCGGCGGAACCGCGACGTGGAAAAGACCGCAGCGGCGGAGGGTGTGCAACGGTTTTACCGCTCGCAAGCGGTCACGTTCTCCCTCTTCCGTCATCCGCCTCGCGGGGGATCGGCGGATGCCACTTTCCCCCGCTGGGGGAAGGAAAAGGCGGCTGCGAATTCGCCGAACGTGGGAGCTTTTCTTTTGTGTTGCTGCCGGGGCGTCGGGACGCCGCCCCCTACGATCAAATGCCACGGATTCGCCCAAGGTTGGCGGGGATCGGGACATTCCCTGCCGGAAGGGGCAAGCCCCTTCCCTACGGGGGAGCGGCTGCGATTTTTTCCGCAGGCCCCCCGCTCAGCCGCCGCTGGGCAGCACCGAGAAGTGCATGAAGTCAAAGCTCTTGCCGTTGCTCCAGCCGTTGCCGCCCCAGCCCCAGCCGTAGTCGGCGAAGGCTTTCACCACGCTGCCGCCGGGCCGGATGGAGTAGGGACTGGCCCCGCTCATGCTGCCGCGATAGGAGCCGATGCTGCGCCCCAGCCAGGTGGTCACCCCGTAGGGCTGCCAGCCGTAGCCGCAGGTGACGCGCAGATAGCCGCTGCGGAAGTTCATCTCGGCGTTATACAGCGAGTTGATGTCGATGGCCATGCCCCAGGCGTGGCGCATGTGGTCGGTGAAGCGGGCTCCGCCGATGTTCCAGCCGGCGTAGATGGGGAACTGCTCCGGGTCGTCGTAGATCTGCTGGAAGATCAGCCGGATCTCCTGGGCCACCAGCCGGTGGACCGTCAGGGTGGCGGTGGAGGACTGCTTGACGCCGTATTTGTCGATGATCCAGATGGGGATGGTCACATTCACCATGTAGGGGGCCGCGTCGGCGGCGGAGTAGAAGTAGCTCTTGTTGGCGTTGCCGAAGATGCGCTGGCGGGCCACGCTGTCCAGGGTGCCCCAGGCGTTCATGTGGCCCCGGAGCCAGAAGGCGAAGGAGGGATAGCCCTCATACTCGGCGCTTTCCTGCACCTGCTCCGCCGTCTCCGGCTGCGGCTCGGCCCAGCTGGGGCTGCTGCGGTCGTTGTCCCAGAGCAAGCGCTCGATGACCACGGCGGCCTGGGCGCGGCTCAGGGTGTTGCCGCCCCGGAAGCTGCCGTCCTCGTAGCCCACCAGCAGGCCCTTGCCGTAGGCCTGTTCCACGGAGGCGACGCCCCCGGCGGCGATGGCCTGGTAGTCCGGGATGTGCGCCCAGGGCTCCGACACGATGACGGCCTTCTCCATCAGGGTGTTGGCGCAGAGGTTGCTCAGGATGACCGCCATTTCATAGCGGCTGATGGGCTGCTCCAGGGCCTCGAAGGTGCAGGGGAAGATCTCCATGACCTGGGCCTGGTCCGGCTCACTGTCCCCGTGGTGCTCGCTGCCCTGGCGGTTGGTGACCAGCAGGTTTTCCTCCAGGGCGATGGTGTAGTACTCCCCGGCCCAGTGGATGCCGTTGCGGCTGGCGTCCAAGGTGTAGAGGATGACGGTGATGCCCGCCGCGCAGATGGCCAGTTTCAGAAACTCGCCGCGCTTCACATCCGCCTCCGGGTGGAAGCGCTTCACGCCGTCGGCGTCCATGCGCCCGTCGATGATGCCGGGGAGCTGCGTCACCTTCTCGATGTAGGGGGCGAACCAGGCTTTGGCCTTCACGTCCGGGAAGATGACGGTCTCCTCCGGTTCCTCCGGCGGGGCGGGCTCGTCGGTGGGGGTGGGTTCCTCCGTCGGGGTCGGTTCGTCGGTGGGCGCGGGCTCCTCCGTCGGGGTGGGTTCCTCGGTGGGTTCCGGTTCTTCCGTCGGTTCCGGTTCCTCCGTGGGTTCCGGCGCGTCCGTCGGTTCCGGTTCCTCCGTGGGTGCGGGTTCTTCCGTCGGCTCCGGCGCGTCCCCGGCGGGGGGCTCCCCGGAGACGGGCGCGCCCGTCTCCTCCGGGGCAGCGGCGGAGACCGGCAGGGCGGCCAGCAGCAGCGCGACGCACAGGAGCAGGCAAAGGCTCATTTGAATGGGATGCTTCATCTCTCTCCCTCCCAGCTGCGCAACTCAAAAGCCGAAGGTGTGGGGCAGCAGTTCTCTGAGGGGAAAGGCCACGAAGCTGCCGTCCCCCCGGGCGGCGATCACCCGCAGATCGGCGGAAAACTCGCTCAGCACCTGGCGGCAGGAGCCGCAGGGCATACAGTAGCCCCGGCTGTCGCCCCAGACGGCGATGCGCACAAAGTCGGTGTGTCCCTCGCTGACCGCCTTGACCACGGCGCAGCGCTCGGCGCAGATGGTGTCCCCATAGGCGGCGTTCTCCACGTTGCAGCCGGTGAACACCGTCCCGTCGGCGCACTCCAGCGCCGCGCCCACCGGAAAGTGAGAATAGGGCACATAAGCTTTCCCGGCGGCTGTGCGCGCCAGGTCCAGCAGTTCCTGATCCGTCATGGCGTATTTCCTCCTTTTCACGGGTCCAGATGGACCGTCCACTCCCGGAAGTTGTAAAACAGGTCGAACTGCGTGGCGATCAGTCCGCTGACCACGCCCCGGTGGGTCAGCACCTGGCGGCGCTCGAAGCAGACGGGCACCAGCAGCGCGTGCTCGGTGATGTAGTGCGCCAGCTCCTGGAAGCGCTCGTAGCGCTCCGTGTCCGAGGCGGCCAGATAGGCGGAATAGAGCCGGGTGTAGTTGTAGTCCTGGTTGCGGAAATAGTTCTGGCCCCAGTCGATGTTCTGCCAGTCGCTCATGCCGGGGATGCGGAAGAGATAGCTCAGGTTCCAGTCCGCGCCCATGCGCACCTCGCCGTAGTACAGGTCGAAGTCCCCCCGCTTGAGGGTGGCCTGGTACTCGTCCCAGTTCAGCTCATAGAGCCGGGTGTTCAGGCCCACGGCGTTCATGCTGTCGGCGACGGCCCGGGCGGCGCGCAGCTTGGCCGGGGAGTCGTTGTTGACGATGAGCTTGATGTTGGTGTCCAGGGTGCTGTCGGTATCGGGCAGCACCAGCTCCAGCACCCCGTCCTCGTCCGTGTCCGTGAAGCTCCCGGCCAGCAGTTCCTCCGCCCGCCGGGGGTCGTAGGCGTAGTCGGCGGCGTAGACCGCGTCATAGAGCTGGGAGCGGGGGTGGACCGGCAGCACGGCGGGCACGCCGCCTTCGGTGCCCATCAGCGCCCCGGCGATGTAAGAGCGGTTCACCAGGTAGGTGAGCGCGGCCCGGGCCTCCGCGCTGCTGAAATAGCGGCTGTACTGGTTCACGCCCAGGAAGTGCAGGTTCGCGGTGTCAAAAAAGCGGATGTCGTTGCTGCTGCCATAGCCCACGTTGTAGACGCCGGTGGGGTCGTTGGTGACGATGTCCAGGCTGGCGTCCTCATAGGCGGTGATGCGGGCGCTGGCGTCCGTGTAGTCCCGAAGATAGATGGTGTCCAGGGGCAGTTCCCCGGCGTAGCGGTAGAAGATGTTGGGCTCCAGGGCGCTGCGGTCCAGGGTGAACCAGTAGGGCCCGCTGCCCAGGGGGGTGTTGTTGTAGTAGTCCCCCCGCTTGATGATGGGCACCGTCAGCAGGGCGGGCAGCATACTGTTGGCGTAGCTGGTGGTGATGGCGAAGCTGCTGGCGTCCAGGGCGCTGACGCCCACGATCAGGCCCAGCCGCCCCTTGTAGTAGTCCGCGTTCCGGGCCGTGGAGATGGAGTAGGCCACGTCCCGGGCAGTCAGGGGCGAGCCGTCGGCAAAGCGCAGATCCGTGCGCACCTGGAAGACCCACCAGATGTAGTCGTCGCTGCTGTAGGAGCTGATCACGTCGCTGCGGACGTTGAAGCTCTCGTCCAGGTAGAAGGCGCTGTCGTAGATCAGGCTCCAAAGCTCCATGTTCACCACGCTCTCCGCCCGCACCGGGTTCACGGAGGCGTTGGGGTCGAAGTTCACGGTGAAGACCCCGTCGGCGCGCTGGCGCTGGAGGACCTGGGGCTCCGTCTCCACCGGCTGCGGCGTCTCCGTCAGCGCCGGGTCCGGCTCCTGCCCGGCGGTCTCCGCCGGACGCTCCTGCGCGCCGCAGCCGCCCAGCGCCAAGGCCAGCGCCAGCAGCAGCGCGATCCAGTTCATGCTGTGCTTTCTCATCCCATTGCCCTCTCGCTCGTTCTTTTGTTCTGTCATTTGAATGATATGCTCTGCGGGACGCGCCGGGTCTTGCTCAATCCCCCGGAAGCAGAATCGCCGCCGCCATGCTGCCCCGGCGCTCCCCCACCACCCGATGGGACCAGAACTTTTCCGGGTGGCACATGGTACATTCCTCGGATACGGCGATGTTGTCCGGGTCCAGGCCCAGCTGCCGCAGCCGCCGGGCGTTGGCCCCCCGCAGATCCAGCAGGAAGCGGTCGCCTCGGGCAAGGGCCAGGTCCCCCAGCGGCTCGCCCAGCCAGCGCGCCGCCGCCTCCGTCACCTCCGGGCCGACTTCAAAGCAGCATTTGCCGATGGCCGGGCCGATGGCGGCGGAGATGCGTTCCGGCCTGGCCCCCAGGGCGCGCATGGCCTCCAGGGCCTGCCCCAGGATGTCCGCCACGCTGCTGCGCCAGCCGCAATGGACGGCGGCGATCACCCCGGCTTGCTCGTCACAGAGCAGGGTGGGCACGCAGTCGGCGGTGAAGCAGATCAGGGTCAGCCCCCGCTCCGCCGTCACCAGACCGTCGGCGTCGTAGGGCACGGGCGTGTGCAGCGTGTGAATGTCCGCCGCCGTGACCGTGCGGACGGCCTTGCCGTGGACCTGGTGGGGAAAGACCATGCGCCCAGGGTCAAAGCCCAGGGCCTGGGCGAAGCGGCGGTAGTTCTCCGTCACGTTCGCCGGTGCGTCCCCCCGGTGCTCCCCCAGGTTCAGGGAAAAGAGATTGTCCCGGCTGACCCCGCCGTAGCGGGTGGAAAAGCCGTGAACCGTATGGATCACCGGCGCGGTCTGGTAGACGACGCCGTTCGGGTGCGTGTGTTCGGCAAAAGTCATAGTCCCTCACATACTTTATAGAAAATTAAGGCGCGTGAATTATATCACGGAATCCCCATCCGGTCAAGGAAGGCGGGTCGAAAGCAAGCGCGGCCTTCTCCTGCCGCTGCGCGGCACCCGCCCCCCCCGTCGGGGGAAGGACCGGAAGAGGGCGCCATTTCCTTCCCCCAGCGGGGCATAGGCGTTAAGCTAAAAAAGCTTGAAGTTAACATAATTTATGTGGTATCATGGTGATGAGGTGAAAGCCATGTATACCAATATGGAGCCGATAACGAGATATTTGCCGGAAGGCT
>JAFXXH010000062.1 GCA_017542425.1 Oscillospiraceae bacterium
ATTCGTCTCGCATTTGGTTTACACTCCTGTCTTCCCATGGCATCGCGGTTCACTCCCGTTTTTGCCATAATTGTACCATCTACGTGTAAACCATGTCCTTGCACAATCTGTAAACTATGTTACTACACTAAACAGCTTGCCGCTTCCGTGGATGAGCGCATTCTCCGACAAAGACGCTGTACCCAACCCCCGGAAATGGGACTTCGCTGAAACATTGGGCGCGCAGTGGATGGAAGCCATCCACTGCGCGCCCACGTTGTTCTGGTTTTATCTTACTTCCGCGCAATCCGTCAGCGGCTTCCAGCCGTCCGCCGTCACCACGAAAGCGCGGTAGTGCACAGCGCCGGGGAAGTTCAGCTTCGCCGTGGCCCGGTACACGCCCGCCGTCTCTGTGGTCTGGAGCGTTGTGGGCAGGACTCCCAGACAGCGCTCGGTCGCGTCATAGGCCGCGATCACCACCTGGATGGTTTGCGTGGCCAAACTTGTCTGAACTTTGATGTCTGCGGTTCCGTTTTTCACCGTAAAGCTTCGAATCTCCACAGAACCGACATTGCCCGCGTTCACCTGGACGCCGCCGCCGGTCACGCTGAGGGAGACGATCTCTTCGTTCTCGTTCGCGGCGTCGCCGTCCTCGCAGAGCAGCGTCACTTCGGCCAGGCCGGAGGGAGCGGATTCTTTGATGTGGAACTTGAGCTTCAGGATCACGCCGTTGAAATCGGTTTCTGCGTCGCCGATCCAGACCATGCCGCGCTCGGTCACGGCCCAGCCGGTCAGACCCGCATCCTCGTAGCCCACATACTCCAGCGCGTCGGTGTTGAAGCTGAGCTTCGGGTTCAGGACCATGATGCCCGGATTGTCCGCGATGCTGATGTCCAGGGTCACGGTGTCGCCAGGGCCGCCGCTGGCAGTGGAGACGCTCAAACTGGCCTCCTGGCCGCTCGCCATGAGAATGGCATCAGGTTCTCCGGCCCGGTGGATGACCACGGCGTCCCCCGCCAGGTACTTCTTGAGTCGCAGCAGGTCCATGGCGTTGATCTTCCCGTCGCCGGTGATGTCGCCGGAGCCCACCAGGGTCACGCTGTCGCCTGCCAGGTACTTTTTGAGCCGCAGTAGATCCATGGCATTGACCTTGCCGTCGCCGGTGATGTCGCCGGGGAGGTTATTGCTGACCGTGACCTTGCCGGGGTTGCACTCGGGCAGCAGCGGGGTTTCATTTTGATTGGCGATATCCCCTTCGGAATACCGGAGCGTGACCAGGATATCTCCCTCCGGGGCATTGTCGGCCACGCGGAACTTGAGCTTCAAAATGGTTCCGTTGAACGTGCTGTCGCTGTCACCCAGCCAGATCGCGCTGGTGTTGACGCTCCAGCCGGTGAAGCCGCCGTCCTCAAAGCCGGTGAGGGTCAGCACGGACCTGTCATAGTCCAGCCCGAGGGCCATGACCATAACGCCGGGGTTGTTGGTGAAGCTGACGCCCACAGAGACCTCCGCGCCGGGCCGCGCCCGGACGCTCTCCACCGTGAGAATGCCGTCCTCTTCGCGTCCGGTGGGGGCGGACTTCCACACGGCGTACAATGTGGTGTTGGCATTCTTCGTAAAGCTCCCGCCGGGCTGATACTGCGCCGTCGTTGCCGTTTTGCTTTCCGCCCAGCCCAGGAAGGTATAGCCGCTGCGGGTGGGAACGGTGCTGCTCAGGGTCAGCGTTACGTCTTGGGTCTTGGTCTGCGGGGCGGGCGCACCCGCGCCGCCGTTGGCGTCGTAGGTGATGGTGTAAGTGTTGGGTTTCACCGTCACCGCGCAGGTCGCGGTCTTCCCGCCGTCGTTCGTCTTGACCGTGACAGTGGTGCTGCCCGCGCTGACGGCGGTGACTTTCCCGTTGCTGTCCACTGTCGCCACGCTTGTGTTGCTGCTGCTCCAGGTCACGGACTTGTTTGTGGCGTTGGAGGGGGAGACGGTTGCGGTCAGGGTCTCACTCGCGCCCTTGTTCAGCGTGAGGCTGGTCTTGTTCAGCGTCACGCCGGTCACGCTGACGACATTGGACTTCCACACCGCGTAAAGGGTGGTATTGGCGTCCTTTGTAAAGCTCCCACTGGGCTGGTACTGAGCTGCTGTCGCGCTCTGACTCTCCGCCCAGCCCAGGAAGGTGTAACCGGAGCGGGTGGGAACGGTGCTGCTCAGGGTCAGCGGAACGCCCTGGGTCTTGGTCTGCGCTGCGGGCGCACCGGTGCCGCCGTTGGCGTTGTAGGTAATGGTATAGGTCTTTGCTTTTGCAAATTCCAAAACCACTCTGATATCGTTTATGCCAAAGGTACCAGTCATAGGACTGTTCGACGTCCTCGCGCCGACGAACACATAGCCGGTGGCTGGACGGACATCCTTAATCTCATATTTCGTTCCGTTCGGCCACTCATGATAGTAATCTGTATAGTCGTTCAGTTCCTGGCTTCCATTGAAATAGAGATCAAACGTGCCAAAGCCGCTTATGTTGGAACGCTCTTCTCCATTAAAGTATCCGTTGATATCCAACACCGCAGGTATCGTCACAGTACAGTTTGCTTTATAGCCTCCGTCCGAGGTCGTTGCGGTGATGGTCGCCGTTCCGCCTGAAACCGCAGTAACGTTCCCGCTGGAATCGACCTTTGCAATATTGGAGTTGCTGCTGGACCAAACCACCGACTGATTCGTTGCATTGCTGGGGATCACGGTTGCAACCAGCTTTTCCGATGTTTGTCCGCTACCGTTATGGTGCAGCGTGAGGCTGGTCTTGTTCAGCGTCACGCCGGTAACCCGAATTGGATTCCAATGCGCGTACAGCGTATGGTTGCCCGTTGCGGTGACAATTGTGGAACTCGTCACCTGCGTTCCTCCGCTGACTGCTGTATACCAGCCAGCAAAGGTATAACCTGTTCTGGTTGGTGTTGGCAAATTGCCGTATGTACTGCCAATTGTGACTGTCTTGCTCGTTTGTCCCACGCTGCCTCCGTTTGGATTAAATGTGACAGTACAAGTTTTTGGCACCACTGTGACAGTCATGCTCTTAGACTGAAGGACATTTTGCTTTGTGGAATCAAATAATTTGAATGTCAGAGTTGAAGATCCTGCCACAGTTCCATTCACATTATATTTTACAATATACCTAGTGTCGTTATGTTCTATACCGACATAGGACACTCCACAAACATCCAGGTTGCTGTTTGCTAGTTGAAAAGCCGTGCTGTCTGCTTTGGTAAAAGTAATCGTCAATTCAGAGCTTGCTCCAGGGTTAATAACTAAAGAAGCCGGATTAAATGCAATAGAATACACATCTGCGCTTGTTTTTTCTATTTTTAACCACTGCCAATCGTTCAGCAGTTCCTGATTCATATATGCATTTACCGAGTTTCCGCTTACTGCTCCCCCCAAATCCAGGACGCAACTTGTGCAAGCTGCACCAAGCAAAATGAAACCATTTTCCTCATGCACAAACCATTGTTGTGAAGTCCCTCCGTGATAGGGATAGGTAATAACATTTGTACCTGATGTGTTTCCGTTCCCTTCAACGTCCAGAGACCAACCCGTTGTGACAGAAGTGATTTTATAAATGTTATTTGTTTTATCAGTCCGTTCAAACAGCCAGATTGCACCTGCCGCATTTGTCGGTAAGCATCCGACCACATTGTTGTCGCCCTGATTAAATAAGACAGACTTACCATCCTTTGCTTTTACATACGCAAAAAAACGATCGCCGATGTTATCGTTGGTTCTAAAATTCAGGCAAACCGAGACATTACCGGAACCTATCGTTCCACTCAGAGAACCGGAATGAACACCATGATAGGTATGAATGCCTTTTGATTTGATATCGTCAATCTTGTAGGTCGTTCCCGCAGAATATTGTTGGTAAAAGTCAGTTACATCGTCTGCGACTCGCGTACCATTGATATACACATCGAAAGTTCCGTAATTTGATAAATTACCACTGTTTGCTCCATCCAACCAGCCGTTGACGTCGAGGTAGTAGAAGGTCGACGTTGCTCGTCCAGAATAAGCGTGGATGCGATTAAATGTTGAATATCTGCTTGCAAGCGTGATATCCGCATTCTGGGAGCTGGAAAGGGAATCCATAATATATACTTTCCCTGTGGCAAGGGACTTTGCTTCATCTACTGCTATCCAATGTCCACCATTGTTTACATTGATGGTCATATGATATCCACTCTGGATCCACGAAATAATTTTATCGTTATAAGAAGATGAGGAGAATGTTCCGCTCGTATTTGTTCCATCAATTTTTAAATCCCCAACATTTTTAAAACCTGAAACATATTCTGATGGTTTTGCCCAATATAAGCCACCGGAGCTTGTAAACCCACTGTTGTTATTCAGCCAATTGACCAGAGTTGCTACATTAAAAGAGGCAGAATCTCTGTATCCACTCTGGATGATAAGCTTCGTTACTGATGTTACAGTACACCCAATTTTAGCAACTGTTTTTCCAGATGATCCAACAATGATGCTTCCCCATCTCGAATCTCCTTGCGCCCATGCCCTATAATCTTCGGATGCCTGAATCTCATTGTGTTCAACAATTTCAAATTCATCTTCTATTTGGTTGAACGCAAGAAATGCGTATTCCGAATCAGGAGCATCTTCATCAATAACAGCTTTGTTTTCCAGAGTCTCATCAAATCTCTGAATAATCTCCTCCTCCGCCCTGACCGTTCCCGGCAGCGCCCCCAGGCACAGCAGCAGCCACAGCAGCAGCGCAAGGCCGCGTTTCCAAATGTTCATTGCATTTCCCCCTTTGTTGTTTTCGTTTTCATGTAGCTTTCGTTCGTTGCAGCAGGTTTTGGGTCGGTTCGACAAACTGCTCTTCGTCTGGCATCCCCCCTTTTTCCAAAAATTGTGTTATAAGTCCTTTCTGGTCTTTAATTATATGTTATCACAAAAAAACTGGACATACAATACAAATATCAAAAATTTTTTTGCGGTCATTGGCCAGGGGAGGCACGCGGATGGAACTGGACTACACGGCGATCGGGGACCGAATCCGCAGACAGCGGAGGGCCATGGGTCTCACCCAGCAGGAGCTGGCGGAGCTGATGGAGCTGGAACCCTCCTATGTGTCCCACATCGAGCGCGGCGCGACGAAGCTGGGGCTGCCTACCATCGTAAACATCGCCAATACGCTGCACGTCACCGTAGATGACCTGCTCTGCGACAGCCTGCCCCGCTCCAGACAGCCCTATGAGCGGGAGCTGGCGGAACTCGTCGCGGGGTGCAGCCACCGGGAACTGAAAGTCATCACGGCCACCGTCCGCACGCTGGCGGAGGCCATGCGCTGCCAGCGGGACGGATCGGAAGAAGAACTGACATGGAAATGAGATAGGATGATTCCAATGAACGAAGATTTCTTTGCCCAACGTCTGGCCTTCCTCCGGGGGAAAAAGAACGTCTCCGCACGGGAGATGAGCCTGGCCATCGGGCAGAACGAGAGCTATATCAACCGCATCGAGAACGGGAAGGTCTATCCCTCCATGCAGTGCTTTTTCTATATCTGCGAATACCTGGGCGTCAGCCCCTCGGAGTTCTTTTACTCGGAGGCGGACGCCCCATCCAGGCTTGCCCGCGCCCTGGCGGTGCTGCAAAAGCTGGACGGGCGGCAGCTGGCGCTGGTGCTGGATGTGGCCCAGGCGCTGGCGGAGCGCCCCGGGGACGGCTGAGCGGCCCCTGACGACCCCAAAAACCAATCGACGCCGCCCCACAGCGGGGCGGCGTTTTTCTTGACATTTCACCGGAACTCTCTACAATATAAAACAGATTTCAGCAGAGGGAGGCGTTGGGCGATGCGTCGGGGCTATGTGGCCGTGGTGGGCGCGGTGAACGTGGACATCTGGGGCCGGAGCCGGGCCGGGCTGATTGCGGGGGACTCCAACCCCGGGGAGGTGCGCCTGTCCATGGGGGGCGTGGGGCGGAACATCGCCCACAACCTGCGGCTGCTGGACGTGCCCGTGGGGATGCTGACCCTGCTGGGGGAGGACGCCTGGGCCGCCCAGGTGGAGGCAAGCTGCCGGGCCCTGGGCATCGACCTGAGCCACGCCCGGCGGGTCCCCGGCGGGCGCACCGGGGCCTATCTCTGCATCGCCGGGCCGGACGGGGACATGGCCCTGGCCCTCTGCGACACGGACATCGCCGAGGCCCTGACCCCGGCGACTTTGGCGGCGCATCTGGACTGGCTGAACGCCGCCGCGGCGGTGGTCTTCGACGGCAATCTCTCGGAGGAAAGCGCCGCCTACCTGGCCGAACGCTGCACCGCGCCCCTGTTCGCCGACCCGGTGAGCGTGCGCAAGGCCCCCCATCTGCTGCCCGCCCTGGGGTGGCTCCACACCCTGAAACCCAACCGCCTGGAGGCCGAGGCGCTGAGCGGGGAATCTGACCCGCTGCAAGCGGCGGAGGCCCTGCACCGTATGGGCGTGGGCCTGGTCTGCGTCAGCGACGGGGCCAGGGGCCTGGCCTGGGCGGACGGGCGCGGTTCCGGGCGCATCCCCTGTCCGCCCACCCGGCTGGTGAACGCCACCGGGGGCGGCGACGCGATGATGGCCGCCCTGGTCCGGGCGTATCTGGACGGCATGGACACGCAGCGCGCAGCGCGCTTCGCCCTGGCGGTCAGTTCGCTGGCGGTAGAGCGCGCCGGGACCATCAACACCGATTTAAATCTGCAAGCCGTCCGCGCCCGTCTGGCGGCGTGGAACACATGACCAACGCAGGAGGTATGTACGACATGAACAAGCATCTGGATCTCTCGCCGGAGGTGGCGGAGGCCCTGGCACAGGGAAAACCCGTGGTGGCCCTGGAGAGCACCATCATCTCCCACGGAATGCCCTATCCCCAGAACGTGGAGACCGCCCTGGCGGTGGAGGACATTTTGCGGCAGCGGGGCGTGACCCCCGCCACCGTGGCCGTCCTCGGCGGCAGGCTGAAAGCGGGCCTGAGCCGGGACGAGATCGCGCACCTGGGCCGGAAGGGCTACGCCGTGCCCAAGGCCAGCCGCCGGGACCTGCCCGCTCTTGTGGCCCGGGGCAGCGACGGGGCCACCACCGTGGCCACCACCATGATCGTGGCGGCCCTGGCGGGCATTCCGGTCTTCGCCACCGGCGGCATCGGCGGCGTCCACCGGGGCGCCGAGCGCAGCATGGACATCTCCGCCGACCTGGAGGAACTGGCCCGGACCCCAGTGATGGTCATCTGCGCCGGAGCCAAGAGCATCCTGGACCTGGGTCTGACCCTGGAGTATCTGGAGACCCGGGGCGTCCCGGTGCTGGGCTACGGCACCGAGGAACTGCCCGCCTTCTACACCCGCAGCAGCGGCTTCTCCGTGGACTACCGGGTGGACAGCCCGGAGGAACTGGCCAAAATCTACCGGACCCAGCGGGAGCTGGGTTACCCCGGAGGTCTGCTGGTGACGAACCCCATCCCGGAGGAGTACAGCATGGACAAGGCGGTGATCGACGCGGCCATCGCCGCAGCCCTGGAGGAGGCCAACGCCCTGGGAGTCCGGGGCAAGCAGGTGACCCCCTTCCTGCTGGCCAGAGTGAAGGAGCTGACCGGCGGGGACAGCCTGGAGAGCAACATCCAGCTGGTGTTCCACAACGTCCGCCTGGCGGCGGAGACGGCGCTGGCGCTGGGGCGCTGAGGTGCATCAAAAGAATCCGCCCTTGACTTTCAGGGCGGATCGGAGTATTATGAGAACAGAAGGCGCCGCAACAAGCGGCTGGCTTCGTAAGCGATTTTTAGTTCGGACTGTCAATCAGTCCGGAAAAACCGTCACTTTGCCGAGTGGCGGTTTTTCTTATGGGTTTGCCGGATCACAATGGATACCGTAAACGGTCCGATGTGAAAGGTAATCCGCATAAGACATCACCTCCTTTCGGAGATGATAGCCAGCCACTTTTTTACCGTTGCATTGGCACCTTCTGCCCCTGTCGGGTAACCCGAATCGCTTCGGGCTGGGCTTATTCTACAGAAATCCTGCTTTCTTGTCAATTGGTTTTTGCCATGCTTTGTGTCGCTGCGATGAATAAAAAAGAATCCGCCCTTGACTATGCGGGCGGTTCAGGGTATTATAGGGTATTATAATGACAGAAGACACCACAACAAGCGGCTGGCTTCATGGATAGGTTAATAAGGGCTGGATTTCAGCCCGGAAAAACCGTCACTTGCCAGAGTGGCGGTTTTTCTTATGGGTTTGCCGAACCCGCCAGAATCATTCTGCAAAGAATATGGCTGCTGTCCGTCATATTGCCAATATCCTCAAAAACTACCCAGCTAAATCAGTCTTGTACGCAAACGACGCCGCTGTGCCTAGGATGACGCATTCTCTGCTGCTGTGATGAGCCCTGTTCATGCGTAAGCCGTGGAAAAGGCGCGGCTGGCTCTGGACATTTCGGCGGCGGTCTGCTATACTATGGAAGGATTCTGGCCATGGGTCGGAGTCAAACAGAACCGGGTGTAGCTCAGATGGTAGAGCGCGTGGTTTGGGACCACGAGGCCGCTGGTTCGAAACCAGTCACTCGGACCAAACATCCTCTGGGATCGCTGATTCCAGAGGATGTTTTTGTCAGGACAACTTCAAAGGATGTGACCATATCATGAGACTCTTTCTCGCCATCCAGCTCTCCCCGTCCATGAAGGACGCCCTGGTCAACGCGCAGAACGCGCTGTATGAGCGCGGCGTCCGGGGGAATTACAGTCCGGAGGAAAACCTCCACCTGACGCTGGCTTTCATCGGGGAATACCCGGACGCGGAGCGCGTGCTTGAGGCGCTTTCCGCCGTGACCTTCGCGCCCTTCCCGCTGCGTCTGGAGGGCATGGGCTGCTTCGGGGATCTCTGGTGGGCCGGGATGCAGGCCTCCTCCCCCCTGGCAGCGCTGGCGCGCAAAGTCCGGCACGCCCTGGCGGAGCACGGCGTCCCCTATGACCGGAAGCGCTTCTCCCCTCACATCACGCTGTTACGCAAGGCGCGCGGCCAGGTGCCGGGGGTCGAGATCGCGCCCGCCGCCATGACCGTGGACGCCGTCTCCCTCCTGCGCTCGGACCGGGGCAAAAGCGGCATGATCTACACGGAGCTGGGGCGCATCCCGGCAGTGCTTGATGATCCCCCGCGTCAGCCGCCCCCGGTCAATTCCCCAGCTTCTGGCCGTTGACCAGCACCACGTTCAGCGGTTCCACCTCGATCTTCTCCCAGACCCCTGCGGCGACGTAGGGCTCGGACCGGAGATACGCTTCCAGGTCCTCCCGGCGCTCCACGTCCAGGATCAGCACGGAGCCGCGCATCTTACCCGCCTCGTCCAGAAGCCCGCCCGCGCAGAGCACGGTTCCTTTCACCTGCGCCATGTTCTCCAGATGCCGGGGGCGGACCGCCAGGCGCTGAGGCAGCATGTTGGCCCCGTCGGTAGCTTTGATGAGAAACTGCATTGTGATTCCCTCTTTTCCGAATCATGTTTTTGCTTGGATTTTATCCTGCGGCACGGCCCGTGTCAACCGTTCCGCCACAGAAAAAGGAGTATCGACATGACGATTGCGCCCTACGACGACCGCTACCGGGACGATATGATTTTTATGGTGCTGCAGGCAAAGGACGCGCTGGGGCGTGTGCCGCGCCTCAACGAAGACCTGCTGGACATCCGCGCCAACTATCTGGAGCGCGGGGGCGGGTTCTTTCTGGCGCTGGACGAGGCCGAGCGGGTGATCGGCTGCGGCGGCTGGGCGCGGACCCCGAACACCGGGGAGGCCTTCCTGCACCGCCTGTATGTGAAAGCCGCACACAAGCGCAGCGGCGTGGGGTCCAGGCTCCTGGAAACCCTGGAGGCGGAGATGCGCCGGCACGGCGTCACCCTGGTCCGGGTGCATCTGGGCGCGCCGCGGGAACAGTGGCTGGAATCCTACGCCTTTTACCCGAAACACGGATATCGTGCGGATGCGGAGCGGTACATGTGGAAGGAACTGTAAGGGGCGCCCTTGCCGGAAGGATACGCGCCGGATCGCCCCCCTCCCCCCTTTTTTTCCAAACAGGCTTGCAAAACGGCGCGGAATTGTGTAAGGTAAGGAAAGCGGAGAGACGCCCGGCGGCGCTGCGGCGTCTTGTTTGCGGAATTATTATTTATGGAGGGATACCAATGAAACACACGCAGAAGCTGTTTGCCGTGGTGCTGGCTCTGGTGATGCTGCTGGTGCTGTGCCTCGGCGTCCTGGCCGACTACCCGGCGGACACCCGGACCGAGCTGGCTGCGGACTACAGCGGCAAGACCGTCATCCTGCACAGCAACGATGTCCACGGGGAGCTGGAGGGCTACGCGGTCATCGCGCAGCTCAAGGCCGACCTGACGGCGAAGGGCGCGGAGGTCATTCTGGCCGACGCCGGCGACTACTGCCGCGGCACGCCCTATGTCGGCGTCTCCAAGGGCGCCACCGCCATTGAGATGATGAACGCGGCGGGCTACGACATCTCCACCATCGGCAACCACGAGTTCGACTACGGCTACGACCAGCTGATGACCAACCTCTCCAAGGCCCAGTTCCGGATCGTCTGCGCCAACATCTTCAAGGACGGCGAAGCCTCCTTCGAGCCCTATACCGTGATGGAGACCGCCGGCGGCCTGAAGCTCGGCTTCTTCGGTCTGACCACCCCCGAGGCGCAGACCAAGGTACACCCGGCGCTGATCCAGGGCATGGAGGTCCTGAACAACTCCGCCGGAAAGACCGACCTGTACGACTGCGCCGTGGCGCAGGTGGAGGCCCTGAAGGCGGCGGGCGTGGATCTGGTGATCGGCCTCACCCACCTGGGCGTGAGCGCGGAGTCCACCCCCGACGGCCACCGCAGCATCGACGTGCTGGCCCGGCTGAGCGGCGTGGACCTGCTCATCGACGGCCACTCCCACACGGTCATGACCGCCGGTGAGAACGGCGAGCCGATCCAGTCCACCGGCACCAAGTTTGCGAACATCGGCGTCGTCGTCATCGACAACGCCACGAAGCAGATCGAGGAGAACTTCCTGATGCCCGTGGAGGGTCTGCCCGCAGACCCGGAGGTCCTGGCAGCGGCCCAGGCCATCATCGACGCGGTGGACGAGGAGTATGGCGTGGTCTTCGCCAGGAGCGAAGTAGAGCTGAACGGCGCACGCGCCCCCCAGGGCAACCGGGACAGCCAGACCAACAGCGGCAACCTGATCACCGAGGCCATGCTGTGGAGCGTCCTCCAGACCGGCGCGCTGAACGTTCCGAACGAGAACGTGGTGGCCGTCACCAACGGCGGCGGCATCCGTGCGGCGATCCAGATCGGCGACGTGACGCGCAAGGACATCGTCACGGTCCTGCCCTTCGGCAACACCGTGACCGTGGCCTACCTCACCGGCGCGGAGCTGCTGGAGGCGCTGGAGGCCTCTACTTACGCCCTGCCCATCGGCGGCTATCCCCAGACCACCGGCATCCAGTGGACGCTGAACACCACCAAGGTCTATGACGCCGCCCCGGAGACCTATCCCGGCTCCACCTACTACGGCCCCGCCAGCATCCAGCGGGTGAGCATCCAGAGCATCAACGGCCAGCCCTTTGACCCGGAGGCCACCTACGCCGTGGTCACCAACGACTTCTGCACCGCCGGCGGCGACACCTACTACGCCTTTTTGGCCGCTTCCGCCCAGTTCGACACCGGCATCCCCATGGACGAGGCGCTGATGGACTACATCCAGACCGAGCTGAACGGCGTCATCGGCGAGACCTACGCCAGCGACCGGGGCGACCTGCGGGAGATCACCATCGAGAACACCGTCTGCGTCCAGTCCACCCACAACCTGAGCATCGACGGCGAGCCCAAGGAAGCCGAGATGTACAACATCAACGACGAGAACTACTTCAAGCTGCGCGACGTGGCCGCCCTGCTGCGCGGCACGGCCGCCCAGTTCGAGGTCACCTGGGACGAGGAAAACAACTGCATCGTCGTGGAGACCGGCAAGCCCTACACCCCCGTGGGCGGCGAGCTGGACCAGGGCGCGGACCGCTCGGCCAGCATCGTGGTCAGCCCCCAGAGCATGACCGTGGACGGGGAACCCGTCAACGTCACCGCCTACAACCTCCAGGGCAACAACTACTTCCGCATCCGCGACCTGGGCCGCGTCCTGGGCTTCGGCGTGGACTTCGGCGAGAACAGCACCGTGCTGATTACCACCACCGCGGCGGGCCAGGCGGCCTGAGCGGAGGGAAACATACAATATAAAAAGAAATAGTGGACGCCGCCTCCGGCCTGACCGGGGGCGGCGAGTTTTTTGCGGGTGTTTTCGGTTTTGGCGGGGTCCGTCTCCTTCGGTTCCTTTGGCGCGTGCTGTGTAAGCGGGAACGGGGGAAAAGAGGTCCTTTATGGTGCGACGATTCCCCCGTCAAGCTGTCATTGCGAGCCAGTGCGCACACTGGCGTGGCAATCCTCCGCTGGAATGTACTTGCCCCCCGACCTGCTTGCGACTGCCAAAGCGTTGCGTAATATGTCGATGGGCTCAAATCTCCTGCGTCTTCTTGGTGGCCAGTGGCCGCATACTCCCGTCATCTCGCAGCAGGAATGCACTCACGGAAGCCGCGCCACCGGTGTCCAAGTCAACCGTGATCTCCCCGGCCTGAATGTCCGCCGCGCTGACGGCTTGCGACACGATGCACAACATACGTCCGTCCTCCGTATAAGCAGCCACATACAGTACGCCGTTTTGCGTGGACGTTCCGCTGATCTGCACGCTGACCTTGCCATTCTGAGGCGTAATCCCGGTGATCGTGTACTCGCTTCCCTCATCCTGCGGATTCGGGGACTGACTGCCCTTTTCGATGACAAAACCCTTCTCGTTGTTCCCCAGGTTGGCATCCTCCGCATTCGAGCTGACAGAAGCCGTCAGGACGATGTAACGCCCCTCCGCTGCCAGCTTGTTCGCGTCCACCGTAAAGCGCAGGGTTTTCGTCTCCTGTGCCGAGACTGCAGAAAGCGTCTGTTCCGCCACCGTGCCGCCCTTCGCGTCGCGGAGCGTAACGACCACGTTGTTTGCCTTGGAATATCCGGCGTTTTTCAGCTTTACGGTGATTTTCCGGCTGTCCTGCTCGTTCGTGCAGCTGACTTCTTCAATCTCCATATCGCTCTGGCCGACCTCCACCGTCGCGGTGTTGTTGTCGGCATTGTACTCTTCGCCGTCGGAAGTGCTGACCGTCAGCCGGAGCGCGCCCGCCTTGACCGTGTTTCCTACCCGGTAGGACAGCGTCAGATCCATGCTTTCTCCGGGCTGCAAGGTCTCTTCAAAATCAAAATGCCCGTTCTGTGCTCCGTCCACATCCTTCACATCCACAGAGATGCTCTGCACCGGCAGTTCTCCGGTGTTCGTCACAGTCAGATAGACAGGCAAATCCATATTCGGCGCGAGTCCGTCGTCCACAAACACATCGGTGATTGCGATATCGTAGGAAGGCGTCACACCGATCACACACAGGTCGGCCTGTCCGTCCTTATAATAATCGCCATCAACCACATTCTGAATCCTGGTAAAGGCAATCAGCAGTTTCCCATCTTCCTCAATGGTTCCGTTGGGATACCGTGCGGCCTCCCCGGTTTGCGTGATTTCAACATCCTGGCTCCACTGAGAACCGTCGTAAAGGGCGCCGTGTACCTCGGATATGCCGTCCTGTACCGTTGTCCACAGCACCGCCGTACTGTTCCCGTTGGAAACGACAGAATAGTCGTCCGTCAACTGTTCGATGCCATCCGCAGAGACAGAACTGTATACCGGATGATCCAGATCGGTCACATAGAACACATTGAAGTCGCTGTACCAGAACAGTGCGGGAACGCCGTTGATCTCTTCAAAGACCGGATTGGAGTCGATCACTTCATTGCTTGTGAACTGTTCTGCACTTCCGTTGCGGATCAGGTAGATTTCCCGGTCCTCCACGGTGTTCAGATCGTTGTCCCCGTCCAGCACATAGGCCACCACGGGTACGCCGTCCATATATCCCACGTTCAGGAACGCCACCTCATTCAGACCGCCGACAAGCTGCGTTTCCCCGGACCAGGCAGACCCGTCGAAGTGCAGCCGGTGGATGGAGTTCGTTCCGCTCATCCCCAGGATGTTGTTGTCGGTGTTTCGCGTCCAGACCAGTTCGATCTGCTCCCCATCCACGGCGATGTGGGGCTGGGCGTCCATGGCGTCGTTGTCGGTCAGGCGCCGGGGCGCGTTAAAGGTCGTGCCGTTGAAATGGGAGATATACAGTTCCATGCTCTGGGCCACCTGGGCCAGCGTTGCGGAGGCGTCAAATTCCCGGTTCGCTTTCTGCCAGACCACATAGCCGTCCTGCACCACCGGATAGAAGTCGCCTCTGCCGTTGTCCATGATCGCTCTGGGGGTAGACCACATATCATAGGCGTCGATGTAGACAGAGTAGACCAGCATGGACTTGTTCACAGCGGTCCGGGACGTGTTGTCCGCAAGCCAGACCATGACCTTTGTACCGTCCACCTCCATCAGTTGGGGCTTGGCGTCCGGGTAGGCGTTGGTTTGCAGGACGCACAGTTCTTTGTTGGTGTAATCAGCGGCCAGCAAATCAGCCTGCGGCGTCTCTCCGAGCCACTCGGTCGGGGTATTGGCATAGCTCCGATCCTCCGGGGTCACCGGCGCGTGGATGTCGATGCTGGCATATACGTCTCCGGAATCGGATTGCAGACTTGCGTCCTGATTGTTGTTTCTGCCGGTTTCAAAAATGGTCCAGGTCCCTTTTGCAAACTCCCGCTCATAGAGGGTGAAGCCCAAAGCTTTGATTTCAAAATACGCCTGTCCGGTGAGATCGACCTTCTGATAATTTCGATCAAGTGCAATGTTGATATTCAGCGTAACCTTTCCTCTTGCGCCAACCTGGCCCAGGTATACAACACCGATCCCTCCGCCGATCTCGGCAAAGGGGGAGAACTTGACGTTCCCTGTAAACATCGGCTGCGCCCCCGGTCCGGGCACCATTCCCTTTATGCCCAAAGTGACCTCCAGTTCTCCTCCGGCGCTGATGGAATAATAGACTGGAACGACCCAGACAAACGTCTGCCCCTCATAGGTGTATTTCAATTCTGCGGTGGCGATGAGACCTCCCTCTGTGACATATAACTGTCCATCTTCATATCTTCCTTCGATGTAACCGCAGATCGAACCGGAGGGTTTCCACTGGTTTGTCAAAGCAATGGAATGAAATTCTCCTTTTTTCTGGTAATACTTTGAAAATGCGGCAGCAGACTTCCCTTTTGCAATCTTCTCTTTTGTGGTTTTGATGATTGTTTTGAGATCGGTGAAGTCTTCTGCTTTGATTTTTCCTGTTTCTTCGTCTTTTTCCAAATTGACGCCAATCACAGCCTTAAATGTTCCGTTTTCGGAATCAAGTTCTATGGTCTCGCTCAAGAAGCCCAGGTCGATTTTGAAGTCTGTATTGCCCAAAACAGGTTTGTCATCCGGAATGGTAAAGGTCAACGGACTGAAAATTTGAATCTTTTGTTCGTCCCCGCCGATATTTCCGGAAGTCACGGGTTCTGTCACAGTGATCAATACTTTTTTCGACTCCAGCGTGTTCCCGTTCCCATCGACGGCAATCGCGTAGATCGGCTCTCCGGTATCAAAGTACTTTCCCGGCTTGATTGCGCCGAAGTTCCCATCGTTGGCCTGAAGGTATTTTTTCGCCCCCTGAGACAACAAAATCTTTCCCGACGGAGCGCCGTCCCAGTCTACAACAACCGTGACATAAACCTGTTCATCGGAGTCTTTCTCAAACGCCTGCCTTGTTGTCAACAGGTTATAGGCTACGCCGCCTCTTGACATGGAAACGGATTGAATGACGCCGGTGGTCGCAACCGGCTTTTGCGGTTTTCCGTAGTCAAAATCACCCAAGATAAAGGGAATGTTATTGTCGATTGCGTACTGCTTTGCGTAGGAGTTATCCTTGCAGTAGATGGTGATTTGATTGCAGTTATAGAAAGCATAGTTGCCAACTTGTTGTACGGTTGGGGGGATATAGACAGACTGAATATAGCTGTTTTGGCTTTTGCTTGCGCAAATGTAATCCGGAATCTTTGTTGTCCCCTGCGCAAAAACAACCGTATTGAGTGTCGAGCATCCCGCAAGTGCGCCATTATAGTTGCCATTGCTAGGAGAAGAAGTTACAGTTGACGGAATCGTGATACTGCTGATTGCCGTCCCACGAATCATGTAATAGCCCAGACTCGTGACTCCTTCCGGAATCGTAAGCTTCGTCAAACTGTTGCAA
>JAFXXH010000063.1 GCA_017542425.1 Oscillospiraceae bacterium
CGGCGGGCGGCCCTGCTCCGGTCCCTGGCGGCGGGGCTGGGGCGGCTGGCAGACGGCCTGAGCCTGCTGCGCCCCCTGCCGGATATCCTGGCCGGACTGGACGGGCGGCCCTTCTTCCCGGATCTGGCCGCGCCCTGCGCCGCCGGGGAGCTGGAGCGCGCCTGGCGCGCCGCCGCCCTGGCCCTCCCCCTGGAGCGGGAGGAGCGGGAGGCCCTGGCGGAGCTGGGGGGCGTGCTGGGGCGCTATGCATCTGAGCGCCAGACCGGGGAGCTGGAGCATGTCCGCCGCCGTCTGGACGCCGCCGCCGAGACGGAGGAAGCCTCCCTGCGGACCCGCAGCCGCCCCAGCGTGGGCCTGGGGGCGGCGGCGGGAGCCATGCTGGCGGTGCTGCTGGCCTGACACACTCCCTCCCGGCGCTTCGCGCCACCCCCCTCTGCGAGGGGGCTTCAAATCGCGCACATACGAAAGGACTTGCCATGGATGTGGATCTGATCTTCAAAATCGCGGCGGTGGGCATTCTCGTCGCCGTGCTGAACATTCTGCTCTCCCGCTCCGGGCGGGAGGAACAGGCGCTGATGGTGACCATCGCCGGGCTGATCTGCGTCCTGGTGATTGTGGTCCGGGAGATCAGCGGCCTGTTCGCGCTCATCAAGAGCCTCTTTGCCCTGTGAGACATGGAAGTGCTCATCCGCATCGCGGCGGCGGCGCTGCTGGGCGCGCTGATCTCGCTGCTTTTGAAGCGTCGCAACCCGGAGCTGTCCGTGCCCCTGGGGGCGCTGATCTGCGCCTTTGCCCTCTCCGCCTCCGCCGGACTCATCCGCCCGGTGCTGGAGCTGCTGCGGGAGACCGTGGCCCTCTCCGGCCTGGGGACGGCCTACTTCCTGCCGGTGCTGAAATGCGTGGGCATCGGTCTGCTGTGCCGGGCCGGGGCCGACCTCTGCCGGGACGCGGGCCAAAGCGCCCTGGCCGGGGCGGTGGAGACCGGCGGCGCGGCGGCGGCTCTGTTCGTGGCCCTGCCGCTGCTGCAAAGTCTGCTGGACTTGCTGCGGGGGCTGCTGTGATGCTCTTGCTGCTGCTGGCCCTGCCCTGCGCCGCCCTCTCGCCGGAGGAGGCCCTGGGCACGGACGCGCTGGGGGAGGCCCTGCCCCCGGACGCGGCGGCGGCCCTGGAGGGCATGAGCCCCTCCAATGTGGACCCGGAGGCGGGGCTGGCGGGGATCGGCGGGCTGCTGCTGGGGCAGTTGGAGGGGCTGCTGGCGGAGGCCCTGCGCCCGGCGGCGGCGGTGCTGGCCATCGTGGTGCTGTGCAGCGCCTTTACCCCCTATCCCCAGCCGGGGGAGCTGAACTATGTGGAGCTGGGGGGCTGCCTGGCCGTGGCGGCCCTGGGCCTGGGGGACCTGCGCTCGGCTGTGGCCCTGGGAGTGGAGACGCTGGAGACCCTGGGGGACTGTACCCGGCTGCTGCTGCCCACCCTCACCGCCGTGGCCGCCAGCACCGGGGCCGTCGGCTCCGCCGGGGCGAAGTACGCGGCCTCGGCCCTCTTTTCCGACCTGCTGCTGACGGCGGCCAACGGCCTGATCGTCCCGGTGATCTGCGGCGCGGCGGCCTCTGCGGCGGCGGGAGCGGCCCTGGGCACCAAGCAGCTCCAGGGGGCGGAAAAGCTGCTGACCTGGCTGGGCAAGGCCCTGATGAAATACCTGGTCCTGGCCTTCACCTTCTACCTGGGCCTCACCGGGGTGCTGCGGGGCAGCGCCGACGCGGCGGCGGTGAAGGCGGCCCGGACGGCCCTCTCGGCGACCCTGCCGGTGGTGGGCAAGCTGCTGGCCGACGCCTCGGAGTCCCTGGTGGCGGGGCTGGAGATGCTGCGCAGCGCCACGGGCGTCTTCGGCCTGCTGGCGGTCTGCGCGGCGGTGGCCCTGCCGCTGCTGCGGCTGGGGCTGCGCTGCGTCCTCTTCCGGGCCGCCGCCGCCCTGGGGGGCGTGGTGGCGGGGGAGCGGATGAGCCGCCTGCTGGCCAGCCTGGGCACGGTCTACGGCATGATGATGGGTCTGGTGGGCGCGGGGGCGGCCATGGCGCTGCTGAGCATCTTCTCGCTGATGCGGACGGTGACGGGATGACGGACTGGGTACGGGACTGGATTCTCGGCCTGACGGCGGCGGCCCTGGTCTGCGCCGCCGCCCTGGAGCTGACCCCCAAGGGGCCGGTGAAGGGCGTGACCAAGGCGGTCTGCGGCGTCGTGCTGGCCCTGGCCATGCTGCACCCGCTGCTGCGGCTGGACAGCGCGGCCTGGGCCCTGCACATGGCGGAGTACCGGGCCAGGGCGGAGGAACTGACCGGCGCGGGGACGGCGCTGCCGGAGCGGCTGGACCGCTCGGTCATAGAGCGGGAGCTGGAGGCATATATATTGGCGAAAGCCGAAGCCCTGGGCGCGCCCCTGCAAGGGGCCGATGTGACGCTGCGCTGGAGCACGGCGGGGGTCTGGACGCCGGTGGCCATCCGCCTGGACGGACCCAGGCAGGAGGCCCTGGCGGGCTGGATCGCGGCGGAGCTGGGGCTGCCGGAGGAGGCGCAGACATGGAGGGACGATGAAGGCTTGGAAGCTGGATGAGCTGAAAGGCGCGCTGCGAAACAGCCGCTATGTGCTGCTGGTGCTGGCCCTGGGGCTGCTGCTCCTGCTGCTGCCCCGCTCCAGTTCTACCGTCAGCAGCGCCAAAGCCGCCGCCGGAGCCGGGGACCCGCTGGAGGCCAGCGGCATCCCCCTGGAGACGGAGTGCGCCCGGCTGGGGGAGCTGCTGGAGGCCATCCGGGGCGTGGGAGCGGCCAGGGTGCTGCTGAGCCGCAGCGGAGCGGTGGTGGTCTGCGACGGGGCCTCGGACGCCCAGGTGCGGCTGGACGTGACCGAAGCGGTCTCGGCCTACACCGGACTGGGCAGCGATAAGATCCGGGTGATGCAGAAAAGCTTTGCAAATCATTAAAACTGGGGGAGGCAGGACAGACGTGAAGAAGAATCTGAAACGGAACATCGTCATGGCGGCGGTGCTGTTCTTCGTCTGCGCGGCGGTGTATCTCAATTGGAGCTACAGCCGCCGCTATGGGGAGGCGGACGCGGCGCAGACCCGGGCGGAGGACGCCCACATCGCCGCCGCGGCGGAGCGCTACACCGAGACGGCGGCGGCGGAGGAGTTCGAGGCGGAGAACACCCCGGCCTACTTCGCGGCGGCGCGGCTCACCCGGCAGCAGAGCCGGGACCAGGCGCTGAGCCTGCTGGAGTCGGCGGCGGCGGGGGAGGGAGCCAGCCAGGAGACCATCGACGCGGCCATGGACTCCATCGCCGCCATGGCCACCTGGGGAATGCAGGAGACCCAGATCGAGAACCTGCTGCTGGCACGGGAGTTTTCCGACTGCGTGGTCTATCTCTCCGAGGAGGGCGTCACCGTGGCGGTACCGGCCCCGGCGGAGGGCCTCAGCGAGGCCAGCGTGGCCCGCATTACCGACACCGTCACCACCGAGACCGGCCTGAGTGCCAGCGCCATCCGCATCATCGAGGTGCGGGAGGAATAAGCGGCAGATCGCCGTCCCCCCAAAGCGGGAGGACGGCGGATTTTTTTGCGCCCCGGGGGACCAAATTGCCACTTGTCAGCCGGGCGCGGCTTTGCTATGATGGAGCAGACGGCATCGGACCGGCAAGAGAACGGAAAAGGAGCGAGGAACCATGCTGAACATCGAACACCTGAGCAAACGCTTCGGCGCGAAGACGGCGGTGGACGACCTGTCCCTGCACATCCGGCCGGGGGAGATCTACGGCTTCATCGGCCACAACGGGGCGGGCAAGACCACCACCCTGAAATGCGCCGTGGGCATTCTGCCCTGGGACGCGGGCACGATCCGGGTGAACGGGGTCGATCTCCGGGCCGAGCCGCTGCGCTGCAAGCGGGAGCTGGCCTACATCCCGGACAACCCGGACCTCTACGACTTCATGAGCGGCCAGCGCTACCTGAACTTCGTGGCGGACATCTACGGCATCTCCGCCGCGCTGCGGCAGGAGCGCATCGGCAAATACGCCGCCCTCTTGGAACTGACGGGGGACCTGGGCCAGCCCATCTCCGCCTACTCCCACGGCATGAAGCAGAAGCTGGCGGTCATCTCCGCCTGGCTCCACGCCCCGAAGCTGATCGTGATGGACGAACCCTTCGTGGGCCTGGACCCCAAGGCCTCCCATCTCCTGAAGGAGATGATGCGCCGGCACTGTGACGCGGGCGGGGCCATCTTCTTCTCCACCCATGTGCTGGAGGTGGCGGAGAAGCTCTGCGACAAAGTGGCCATCATCCGCCAGGGCCGCCTGGTGAAAGCCGGGACCATGGAGGCCGTCCGGGGGGACGAGAGCCTGGAGGCGGTGTTCCTGGAACTGGAGGCGGAGTAAATGCTGAAGGTTTTGCTGAAAAAACAGCTTTCGGAGGTCTTCCGGAACTATTTCTACAACCCGAAGACCAACCGGATGCGCTCCAGGTGGGCCGTGGCGGGCTGGTTCGTCTTTTTCGCCGTGGTCATGGTGGGGGTCCTGGGCGGGATGTTCACCGCGCTGTCCCTGAGCCTCTGCCCCGGCCTGGCGGCGGCGGACATGGGCTGGCTGTACTTCCTGCTGCTGGGCGGCGTGGCCGTGGTGCTGGGGGCCTTCGGCAGCGTGTTCAACACCTATTCCGGCCTCTATCTCTCGAAAGACAACGATCTGCTCCTGGCCATGCCCATCCCCCTGCGGACCATCCTGTGTGCCCGGCTGATGAACGTCTACCTGCTGGGGACCCTGTATGCCGCCACGGCCTTTCTCCCGGCCCTGATCGTCTACTGGCTGACGGCGGGGGCCACGGCGGCGAACGTGCTCGGCGGGCTGCTGCTGTTCCTGCTGGTCACGCTCATCGTGCTGCTGCTGTCCTGCCTGCTGGGCTGGGTGGTGGCCGCCGTCAGCATGAAGCTGAAAAACCGCAGCGGCCTCACGGTCTTGCTGGCCCTGGTCTTCATCGGCCTTTATTATTTCCTCTATTTCAAAGCCGTGGACCTGATCCGGGACCTGCTGCAAAACGCGGCGGTCTACGGGGCGCAGATCCGGGGCGCGGCCTATGGTCTCTACCTCTTTGGCCGGGTGGGGGAGGGAGACTTTGCCGCTGCGGCCCCGGTGTGCGCCGTTCTGGCGGCGCTGGCGGCCCTGGTCTGGGCGCTGCTGCGGCGCAGCTTCCTCCGGCTGGCCACGAGCCATGAAAAGGTGGGGGACCGGCGCGCCGCCAAAACGGCAAGGGCGCGCAGCCCCTTCGCCGCCCTGGTGGGAAAAGAGCTGCGGCGCTTCACCGCCAGCCCCAACTATATGCTCAACTGCGGCCTGGCGGTGCTGCTGCTCCCGATCTGCGGGGTTTTGCTGCTGCTGCAAGGGCGGGAGTTGGGCGCGCTGCTGGAGACCGTGTTCGCCGCAGCGCCGGACAGCGCCGCCGTGCTGCTGTGTGCCGCCGTCTGTCTGCTGGTCTCCATGAACGACCTGGCCGCTCCCTCCGTGTCCCTGGAGGGAAAGAGCCTCTGGATCCCCCAGTCCCTGCCCCTGGAGCCGAAAACCGTCCTGCGGGCCAAGGCGGCCCTGCAACTCCTGCTCAGCGGTCCGGCGGCGCTGCTGTGCGCGGTCTGCGCCGCCGCGGTACTCCCCGGCTCCCTGGCAGCGCGGGGGCTGCTGTGCCTGACCGTGGCGCTGTACAGTCTCTGCTACGCCCTGGCCTGCGCCGCCATCGGCGTCAGAATGCCGCTGCTGACCTGGACTGCCGAACTGGTCCCCATCAAGCAGAGCGGGGCGGTCACCCTGGCGCTGCTGGGCAGCTGGCTGCTCTGCGCCGTGCTGGGCGGGGGCTATCTGCTCCTGGGCAGCTCCATCGGGGCCGTGGCCTACCTGCTGATCTGGTGCGTTCTCTTCGCCGCCGCCGCAGCGCTGCTGCTGCGCTGGCTGGACACAAAAGGCGCGGCGGCCTTCGCGGCACTCTGAGGCCGCGTCCGTCTGAACCGGAGCGCGGGTGAGAATACGAAAAGGGCAAGCCCTTTCCCTGCGATATGCGGTGGTTTGAGAAGAACCTCACATCATGCAGGGAAAGGGCTTGCGCCTACTCCGCATGGAACATGCTGCGGATTTCCCCCATTTCCTTCCCCCAGCGGGGGAAGGCGGCATCCGCCGATCCCCCGCGAGGCGGATGACGGAAGAGGGAGAATCTGACCGCCTGCTGCCGCCCCGTTTTCCAGGACCGCCAGCCCCGCGAAACTGACCAGTTTCTCCCCGCCCGACCCAGCGCCCTGCACAATTCTTACAATAAATCTTGACAAATTCATGAAATACTTGTATAAATAGACCTAGAACTCCCAACAAACCCCGGTTTCGGTTTTCCCGCCGTTCGGCGTGAAAATAAACAAAACATATGGAAGGAAGCGACAGAAGATGAAACGTATCCTTGCACTCGCGCTTTGCCTGATCCTGGTCCTGGGCCTGGCCGCCTGCGGCGGTGGCGGCGGCGGCGGGACGGAGGCCAAGGGCAGCGTCTACTGGCTGAACTTCAAGCCCGAGCTGGACGAGACCGCCCAGGCGCTGGCGAAGACCTACACCGAAAAGACCGGCGTGCCCGTGAAGGTCTACACCGCCGCCTCCGGCACCTACAGCCAGACCCTGATCGCCGAGATGGACAAGAGCAATCCCCCCACCCTGTTCGTCGTGGGCAACCAGGCCGGCGTGAAGGACTGGAAGGACTACGCCCTGGACCTGACCGGCACGGCCATCGCCGAGGAGCTGAACACCGACGGCTTCAACCTCTATGACGAGACGGGCAAGCTGGTCTCCATCGGCTACTGCTATGAGTGCTACGGCATCATCGTGAACCCGGACCTGATCGAGCGCGCCGGGCACAGCATGGACGAGCTGGTGAACTTTGCCGGGCTGAAGGCCGTGGCCGAGGACATCCACGCGCGCGCCGACGAGCTGGGCTTCGACGCCTTCTCCGCCAGCGACATGGACGCCAGCAGCTCCTGGCGCTTCACCGGCCACATGGCCAACCTGGAGTACGTCTATGAGGAACGCGAGGCCGGGGCCGTTTGGACCGAGTGCCCCGCCACCCTGACCGGCAACTACATGGACAACTACAAAAACCTCTTCGATCTGTGCATCAACAACTCCACCACTGACCCCAAGGAGCTGGCCACCGGCGGTCATGACGCGGAGAACGAGTTCAAGACCGGCAAGGCCGCCTTCTTCGTGAACGGCTCCTGGGAGTATGCCGCCGTCTCCGGCGACGTGCCCCGGGCCACCATGATCCCCTACTACTGCGGCGTCGAGGGCGAGGAGATGGCCGGGCTGAACTGCGGCACCGAGAACTGCTGGGCCGTGAACGCCCGTGTCAGCGAGGCCGATCAGCAGGCCACCATCGACTTCATGGTCTGGCTGGTCAGCGACCCGGAGGCCGCCGGGCAGATGGTGGAGCAGCTGGGCGTCCTCCCCTATAAAAACGCCCCGGCATCCGCCAACGGCTTCCTGAACGACGCCAACGCCTACTCCGAGGCCGGCTGCTATGTGATGGATTGGGCCACCAACTATCAGCCCAACGTGGACGACTACCGCGCCGCCCTGGTCTCCGCGCTGAACCAGTACTGCGCCGACCAGTCCGACGCCAACTGGGAGGCTGTGCGCACCGCTTTTGTGGACGGCTGGGCCCTCCAGTACCAGAAGGCCAACGGCTGAGCTATGCATACCATACGGGGGCGGGCAGACCATGCCCGTCCTCGCTTGTTTTTCAAGAGAGAGGGAGATGAAACGCCTTGAAGGATTCTCTGAAAGCCTTTTTCAAAAACCCCATGCGCCGCTGGGCCTGGCTGTTCGTGGGGCCGGTGCTGATCTGTTTCGTCATCGGCTTTGTGTGGCCCTTTGTCCAGGGCATCTATCTTTCGTTCTGCAACTTCCGCCTGATCCGCGACGCGCAGTTCATCGGCTTCGGCAACTATCTGGCCGCGCTGCGGGACCCCAGCTTTCTGCACTCGTTCTGGTACACGGCGCTGTTCGCGGTGGTCAGCCTGGTCCTCATCAACGTGCTGGCCTTCGCCGTGGCCTACGCGCTGACGCAGGGCATCCGTGGCAGCAACCTGTTCCGCACGGTGTTCTTCATGCCGAACCTGATCGGCGGCATTGTGCTGGGCTACATCTGGAGCATGATCTTTGACGGCATTTTGTCCCGGTTCGGCACCTCCATCCTGCTGGAGACCCGCTTCGGCTTCTGGGGCCTCATCATATTGATGTGCTGGCAGCAGATCGGCTACATGATGATCATCTACATCGCCGGGCTCCAGTCCGTGCCTGACGACATCCTGGAGGCCGCCAAGATCGACGGGGCCAGCCGGAGACAGACTCTGTTCCGGGTGATCATCCCCAACGTCATGCCCTCCATCACCATCTGCACCTTCCTGAGCCTGACCAACGGCTTCAAGCTCTTCGACCAGAACCTGGCCCTGACCGGGGGGCAGCCCTTCATCATGCAGGCCGACGGCTCGGCCATCAAGACCACGGAGATGCTGGCCCTGAACATCTACAACACCTTCTACGGCCAGGGCACCGCCTCCCAGGGCACCGCTCAGGCCAAGGCCGTGCTGTTCTTCATCCTTGTGGCGGGACTGGGGCTGGCTCAGCTGGCCTATACCCGGAAGCGGGAGGTGCAGCAATGAACAGACAACAGACTCTCACCTCCGAGCGCCGCCGGAAGACCATCCTCAGCATCGTCCTGGCCGTGATCTGCGTGATCTATGTGCTGCCGGTGCTGACGGTGCTGGTCAACTCCTTCAAGCTGAACACCTTCGTCAAGACGGAGACCTTCGCCCTGCCCACGGCGGAGAGCAGCGCGGGCTTTGCCAACTTCGTCAAGGGCATGACCTTCGGCAACTATCCCTTCTGGAAGAGTGTGGTCTACTCCGTGGTCATCACCGTGCTGTCCACGGGGCTGATTTTGCTGTTCACCTCCATGGCCGCCTGGTACATCTCCCGGGTCAACTCCCGCTTCTGCCGGGGCTTTTACTACCTCTGCGTGTTCTCCATGGTGGTGCCCTTCCAGATGGTCATGTTTACCCTGTCCAAGACGGCGGACAGCCTGCACCTGAACACCCCCTGGACCATCCCCATCGTCTATCTGGGCTTCGGGGCGGGCCTGGCCATCTTCATGTTCGCGGGCTTCGTCAAGAGCATCCCCCTGGAGATCGAGGAGGCCGCCGCCATCGACGGCTGCGGCCCGCTGCGCACCTATTTCTCCGTGGTGCTGCCCATGATGCGCCCCACCATGATCTCCGTGGGCATTCTGGAGATCATGTGGATCTGGAACGACTACCTGCTCCCGGTGCTGGTGCTGGACATCAACGAGTACCGCACCATCCCCATCCACATCCAGTACCTGAAAGGCAGCTACGGCACGGTGGATTTGGGCGCAACCATGGCGCTGATTTTGCTCAGCATCATCCCCATGATCGTGTTCTATCTGCTCTGCCAGAAGCACATCATCAAAGGCGTCGCCGCCGGAGCCGTGAAGGGCTGACAGGGGGGACCCGTCTGTTGCACGGACAGCTTGTTCGCCCTCACCCGTTCCCTCCCCCTCTGGGGGAGGGTGCCGCGCAGCGGCGAGATTATCACATACGTTTGGCGAATTCGCAGCCCCCGTTGTAGGGCGCGCCGACCCGGCGCGCCGCGCAGCAAGGGCGAGATTATCCCAAATGTTCGGCGAATTCGCATCCCACCCGGTAGGGAACGCCGTCCCCGGCGTTCCGCGCGGCAGACGCCAAAAACCACGCACCACGTCGGGCGAATCCGCATTTACCCTGTAGGGCGATCCATCCCTTGTAGGGCGCGCCGACCTCGGCGCGCCGGCAGCAACACCCACGTTTTCCGCAAATTCGGGCGAATTCGCAAAACGCCGGTCAATGCGTCTGCGGATTCGCCCGAATGGTTTCATGTGGGAAGATTCTGCCGCGGGCCCGGCCATGGGCTGGACGCCGGCCCCTACAAGGAAGCGGGTGCGAATTCGCCGGGGATTTTCTGAAAACCGGGGTGCTGCTGCGCGGCGCGCCGGGGTCGGTGCGCCGGGGTCGGCGCGCCCTGCAGGCTATATGCGGATTCGCCCTACGGGTAGCCTCCGTTTTGTGCTGCTGCCCGGAACGCCGGGGACGGCGTTCCCTACCGGGCTTGTGCGGATTCGCCGAGGGTGGAACCAGGTCGTACCTGTGTTCTGCGGAGCTGTCGAGGACGCCGCTCCCTACAAAGCGCCCTCTCCCGTTCCCTCCCCCAGCGGGGGAGGGTGCCGCCCACAAGGGCGGCAGGAGAGGGAGAACGTGGCGGGACCGCCATGTGGAAATGACCGCAGCCGTGAGAAAAGCAACTTTTTTACCGTCTGCAAGCGGTCACGTTCTCCCTCTTCCGTCATCCGCCTCGCGGGGGATCGGCGGCTGCCACCTTCCCCCGCTGTGGGAAGGAAATGGCGGCTGAGAATTTGCCCGAGGTTTGTTGAAAACGCGGTTTTGCTGCGCGGAACGCCGAGGACGGCGTTCCCTACCGGGCGTGTGCCGATTCGTCGAAGGCGGAACCAGGTCGTATCCGTGTGCTGCCGGCCCGGCCACGGGCTGTGCGCCGCCTCTCCTGCGAAGCGGGGCTTGTGTTCCGCCCTGTCAGGTGATACAATGGCGAAAAACCGCGTGCGGGCAAAAATTGTCCGCACGGGACGGAAGGGGAGACGCTTTGATGAACAAAACCACGAAAAATCTTGCGCTGTCCGCCATATTTCTGGCGCTGGGGATGGCGCTGCCGTTTCTCACCGGGCAGATCAAAGAGATCGGCAACATGCTCCTGCCCATGCACATCCCGGTCCTGCTCTGCGGGCTGATCTGCGGCTGGCCCTGGGGGGCGGCGGTGGGGCTGGTGCTGCCGCTGCTGCGCTCTGTCATCTTTGGGATGCCGCCGCTGTTCCCCACCGCCGTGGCCATGGCCCCGGAGCTGCTGACCTACGGGCTGGTGGTGGGGCTGGTCTACGGCCTGTTCCGGCGGCAGAACCTGGCGGCACTGTACTGCGCGCTGCTCACGGCCATGGTGGCCGGGCGGCTGGTCTGGGGCGCGGTGATGCTTCTGCTGCTGGGTGTGCAGGGCGGCGCGTTCACCTGGGAGGCCTTTTTCGCCGGCGCGGTGGGCAACGCCGTCCCCGGTATCATCCTGCAGCTGGTCCTGATTCCCCTCATCATGGCGGCCCTGGACCGGGCGGGCCTGCTGCGCTTCCGGCGGGACGACTGACGTGGCCCCCGAACTGGAGGATCTGATCTCCCGCATCCGGCGGCTTGCCGCCCGCAGCGCCCCCATCCTGGTGGCCCTGGACGGCCGCTGCGCCGCCGGGAAGACCACCCTGGCCAAGTCTCTGGCGGATGCATACGGCTGGAGCGTGGTCCACCTGGACGACTTTTTCCCCCGCCCGGAACAGCGGACGCCGGAGCGCCTGGCCGAGCCCGGGGGCAATCTGGACCGGGAGCGGGTGCTGGCCGAGGCCCTGCGCCCGCTCCTGGCGGGGAAGTGCGCCAGCTACCACCCCTTCGACTGCCGGGCGCAGCGCCTGTCCGCAGAATGCCGCGTCGTCCCAGCCGCCCCGGTGACGCTGGTGGAGGGGGCCTACGCCTGCCACCCCGCCCTCTGGGACTGCTACGCCCTCCGGGTCTTTCTGGACGTGGACCCGGCGGAGCAGCGGCGGCGCATCCTGGCCAGGGACGGCCCGGCGCGGCTGGAGGTGTTTCAGAAGCGCTGGATTCCCCTGGAAGAAGCCTACATCGCGGCATACGACATCCCCCGCCGCTGCGCATACCGCCTCAGGCTTTGAAGCGAAAACGCAAGGGCAAGCCCCTTCCCCACAAGATCTGGTGGAGAACAAAACACTCCACCCAACTTGCAGGGAAGGGGCTTGCCCCTTCCGCAGCTTTGCCTGAACCTTTGCTCCGGCCCGCTCAGCGTTTCAACCTGGGACAGCGGGCCAGAATGAAGTGTAACACGAAGTCGAAGTCCTCTTTGGCGGCGTAGACCTGATTGTGCTCCAGCAGGCCGCTGAGCTTGATGGTGTGCTGCCGGGGACGGGCCTTCACCCGGCGCACCTGGTCGAACCGGGTGTACATCTCCGTCCGCTGGGCGCTGCGCCCGGCGGCCACGGTGCTGAGCCGCCCGGCGGCCAGCCCGGCGGCGGCGGTCAGTTCCCCCAAGCGGCGGGCTTTCCGGGCCTGGGCCGGGACCTGCCGATGGAGGACGCTCTGTTCGTCCAGTTCAAAGGCCACCGCATAGCGCCAGCCCATGGCGGCGGCGTAGACCAGATAGCCCAGGGCGGTCACGGCGCTCATGCCCAGAAGGAACCAGCCCCAGAAGCGCAGAGCCTCCAGCGCGTGGTCCCAGCCCCACTGCAGGCCGTCCGAGAGGGAGGAGACGGCGCAGATGGCCAGGGAGATGAAAAACAGAATCCTCCAGACCAGCAGGAAAATGCCGGGGTTTTTCAACAGGTGGTATTCATACACCCAGCGGTATTTCCCGTCCTGGCCCAGGGTGATGCGGGAGGAATCCTGTGGAATCAGGCTTTGCTCGTGCATTTGGAGGCTCCTTTCTGTTCCAGTCCGATGCGGCGGGAGGGCTGCGGTTCCAGCTCGATCACGCAATGCTCATAGGCGTTGATGACCGCCGTTCCCCCCACTTCCACGCGCCGGGGCAGATGCATCCCATAGGAGAGATGCACATGCCCGTGGACGAAGCAGCGGGGTTGATAGCGTTCGATCAGCCGGTTGAAGCACTGGAAGCCCCGGTGGGGCAGCGTGTCCAGGTCGTTCAGATGCCGCGCCGGGGCGTGGGTCACCAGCACGTCGAAGCCCCCGTGGCGCAGCAGCCCCGGCCAGGCCCGGCGGACCCGGCGGCGCATCTCCTCCTCGGTGTAGAGATATGGCCCCGGACGGTAGCGGTAAGCGCCCCCCAGCCCGAAGAAGCGCAGACCCTGATAGCGCAGGACCCGCCCGTCCAGGCAGACGCAGCCCTCCGGCGGCGCGCTGAGGAAGCCCCCGTCGTGGTTGCCGGGGACGTAAAAGAGCGGGCAGCGGGCCATGGTGACCAGAAACTCCAGATAGTCCCGGCTCAGGTCTCCGCAGGCCAGGATCAGGTCGAAGTCCGCCAGACGGCCCGGGGCGTAGTGTTCGTAATAATAGCGCGACTCCACGTCGGCCACGGCCAGGATGTGCATGGCGCTCACCCCGCGTCCCCGCCCCGACTCCGGGGCAGGCCCATGCTGTCCACCGTGGCCTGCCCCAGGGCGGAGAGGTCCTCATAGGCGGGAATGTCGCCCAGCACGTTTTCCGCCAGCCAGTCCATGCGGACGATGCCCTCCGGCGGGAGGGTCTGGCCGGGGCCCAGCTCCAGCCCTGCCTGGGACCGGAGGGGGGCGCGGAAGGGTTCGCAGGACCCGGCGCGGATGCCGCTCTCCAGCACCTCCGCCAGATGCCGGGCCGACCAGGGCAGGGCCTCGGACAGCCGCAGCCCCACCACCCCGGCGGAGACGCCCCAGAAGTAGTTCAGGGCGCGGGGACTGCCCTGGTATTCCGATTGCAGCGCCCGGTCCCGCAGCAGCCGCAGCAGCTGCTCGTAGTAACTGCCCCACTGCCAGAGCGGCGTGGCCAGGTTCACGCTGCCCTGTTTCTCCACCCGCGTCAGGCCCCGACTGCCCTCCCGCCCGGCGCGCACCAGGTCCTGGGAGGAAAAGAGGCGGCAGCCCCGGTCCAGCAGCCGGGCCAGGGCCGCATCCGCCCCGCCCACGGAGGACCACTCCAGGCAGACCTCCGCCTTCGGGTCGGTCAGCCGCGACCCCAGGGCGAAGGCGTTCACCCCGGCGATCTGCCCGGCGATGGGGTAGTCGGCCACATAGCCGATGGGTTCCCCCCGCCCCAGCGCCCCGGCCAGGGCCCCGATGATGAACTTCACCTCATACATCCGGGCGTAATAGGTGCGGATGTAGCGGTGGGAGCTGTTCAGAGAGCAGTTGAAGACGGTCACATCAGGATGGGCCACTGCCGCCCGAAGGCTGGCGGTCTGGAGCCGGGGGGAGGTGGTGAAGAGCACCGTGTTCCCGTCGGCGATGGCCTGTTCGATGCGCTGTTCCGGGGCCTGGTCAAAGGCCCCGCAGTAGGCGCTGGCGGTGATGCTGCCGCCCATCACCCGCTGGACGTAGGCCCGGCCCCGTTCGTGGCCCGCCGTCCAGGCGGAGGAAGCGGGGTCCCCGTCGTGGACGAAGGCCACTTTTGTCCGTTTGGCCTCCCCGGCGGAGAGGAGCTTTCGCACCAGGCCGGGGCGGGGCGCTTCCCGGGGGGCAAGGCGCAGCTCCACCGGCTCCGGCTCCTGCTGGAGGGCGATCTCCTCCCAGACGCTGGCGACGGCGCTGCGGATCTCCTGCCGGGTCTTGCCGCAGATGGAGGGATAGCCGTAGACCTCCAGATAGGCCAGCAGCGCGTCTCCAACCGTGGAGCGCAGCTTGCCGCCCCCCAGGCTGTCGTAGGCCTGGCGGAAGTAGAACCAGGCGGAGGAAAACTGCCGCCGGTCCTCCTGGGTCCAGGCTTCGTCCGGCCCCTTGCCCACCAGCCGTTGCAGGGCCGCGTAGCCCCCGGGGTGGGAAAACTCGATGCTGTTCAGCCCGCTGAGGCGGTGGAAGGTCAGGAATTCGTAGTACAGCGCCGTGTCGGGACCCCGCTCCGGCAGAACCCGCAGCACCCGCCCGCGCACTTGGGGCGCGCCGAAGTATTTCAGTACGCTGACGCGCTTGTTCCCCTCCGCCACATAGTAGCGGTTCAGGTACTCATAGGCCAGAATGGGTTCCCGAATGCCCTCCGCCAGATGCGCCTCGCACAGCCGCTGCCACTTCTCCCCGAACTCGCTCTTGGGGTCCAGCAGCGGCATGAAGTTGGCGGCAAAGGCGTTGACCCGGCTCCGGGTCTTGGTGCCCACCAGGAACTCTGTGGGGATCTCGATGACCCCCAGGTCCACGGCCCGCATGGACCGCTCCTCCGGGATGAAGTCGTCCATGACGCTTAGGCAGGGGGAAAGCCCCGCCGCCACACAGCGCCGGGTCTCCCGCTGCGCCAGCTTCTGCGCCTCTCTGTAATAGGTCTCCGTCATGGCCTTCCACCCCGTTCCAAAGATTGCCGCAATGGCGGCTTGCCGCTTCCATTGTACCGCAAAAAGCGCCCCGGGGCAAGATGCAGAAGGGCCGTACCTGCCGCTTGACATTGCCTTTTTCGGAATGGTATCATGGAACCGGGATCTGACAAAGCACCGCGCCATCCAAACAAGAAAGGGAGGACAAAACGATGAAACGAACGATGCTGCGCCGCGCCCTGGGGCTGCTGTTGCTCCTGGCGCTGGGCTGCGCTCTTCCGGGCGCTTCCGCCACGGCGGCGGAGCCCACGGCCCAGGAGAAGGCGGAGGCCCTGCACGCGCTGGGCCTGTTCCTGGGCAAGGGGACAGCGCCCGACGGGACGCCCGACTACGCCCTGGACGCCGTCTCCACCCGGAACGAGGCGGCCACCATGCTGATCCGCCTCCTGGGCCGGGAGAGCAAGGCCCTGGCCCAGCGGGAGGCGGGGGCGCTGGTCTCCCCCTTCCGGGACTCCACACCCTGGGCGGAGGCCTACGTCACCTGGCTGTATGAGGCCGGGCAGATCAACGGCACCAGCGCCAGCACCTTCAGCGGGGACCAGACCATCACGGCCCAGCAGTTTTCCGCCATGGTGCTGCGGAGTCTGGGCTACAACGAGGCCAGGGGCGACTTTCAGTACGCCGAGGCCCTGGACTTCGCCGTCAGCCGGGGTCTGATGTCGGCGGCCCAGCGGGAGGCCTGGCAGGGCGAATTTCTCCGGGCGGGCATGGCGGAGATGTGCTACAACGCCCTCTCTCTCCCCTGCAGGGACTCGGAGCTGACCCTGCTGGAAAAGCTCACAAACGACGGCATCTTCCGCCCGTCCTATGACAGCTCCGTGGCCGACACCAAGGCCATGACGCTCAGCGCCCTGTACCTGGGCGGCGGCAGCGTCAACAAATGGAGCGTGGAGGAGCCCGCCTCCACGGAAGCGGCCGTGGCCGACCTGGACGGGGACGGGAAAAAAGAGATCGTATTCGCCGTGCGGACCGTCTACTGCCTGAACGGCGCCAACGGCACCATCCGCTGGAGCACCCCCTCCGGCCACGACACCACGGAGGGCGCGGCCCTGGACCAGTATTTCGGCGCCAGCTACCTGGCCCCCCAGGTGCTGGACCTGGACGGGGACGGGGCGTCGGAGATCCTGGTGCTGTCCACCAACTATATCTATGACCAGACCTTTGTGGCGGTCTACAACGCCAAAGGCCAGTTTGAATCCCACTTCACCACCCCCCATGTGGCGCGGGCCTGCAAGGCCGCGGACCTGGACGGGGACGGGCGCTATGAGCTGGCCGTGGGCTACGGCGTGGGCAGCGGCGGCCAGGAGGCCGTCTGCGTCTTCAACCTGGACGGCAGCGTCCGCCCCGGTTGGCCCCAGAAGTGCGGCTACGGCCTTTACTCCAACTCCATGGAGGCCGTGGACCTGGACGACGACGGGGTGAAGGAGCTGGTCATGCTCTTTGACGAGGACCAGATCGCCGCCTTCCATCTGGATGGGACTTCCGTGATCGCCAGCGGCAGCCCCTACACCGGCCTGGCCTGGAAGGGCATCCCCCTGGCGGAGAACTACGCCCACGAGCTGGAGCTTGTGGCCTGGGCCAGAAAGCACGGGGGCGCCGCCTCCGGCCAGGGCCTGGTGGGGGAGACCCGGGAGCGCCGCAACATCAACACCGGCACCTTCGGCGGCGTGAAGGCCGTGGACGTGGACGGCGACGGGCAGGAGGAACTGGTTTTCGTCTCCATGATCCTGGACGGCGGTCTGGTGATGCGCAACGGCGGCGAGACCTATCAGGGCGTGGCCCGCTATTTCACCACCTTCATCCTGAACCGGGACCGCAGCCGCTACCGGAACGAGGCTAAGGACTTCGACTGGACCCAGTTCCCCACGGACGTAGGGGAGATCGTCTCCCTGGGCGACGACCCGAACCTGCCCACCCCCAGCCTGGAGCCGGTGGTGGAGGACCTGGACGGGGACGGCAACCGGGAGATTTTGTACAGCTCCTTTGATGGGGCGCTGCACTGCTTCTCCCTGGACGGCACGGAGCACGGGGCCTGGCCCTACGCCCTGGACACCCGGCAGACGAAGGTGCTGTCCTTCGCCACGAAACCGGCGGTGGGCGACTTAAACGGCGACGGGAAGCAGGAGGTGGTCTTTGCCACCTATACCAGCTCCGACCAGGTGCAGGAGCGGGGCAAGCTGTTCGTGCTGGACCACACGGGCAAGAAGCTTGCGGACATCACCCTGCCCCCCTGGTGGGGCTACCAGGGGGCCGACGACCTCTACTACGCCGACGGCAGCCGCGCCGCCCCGGTGCTGGCCGACGTGAACGGCGACGGCAAGCTGGACATCGTGGTCACCACCCTGTCCTCCGGCGTCTGCGTCTATCAGGCGAAATAAGCGCCGCGCAAGCGGCGAAGCAAACAAAAAAGGGGAGCAGCCGCGCCGCGCCCGCCGGACCGCCGCGGCGCCCCCCCACCCCGGAAACACCGCAGCGCGGGCGCGTCCAAACCGGACGCGCCCGCGCTGTGCCGAAAGGCCCATCCCGCCCCGGCGGAGGGCCGCGCAGAACTGGGAAAAAGCAAAAAAAGCACAACGCCCGCCCGGAGCCGCAAAGCGCGGTTCCGGGCGGGCGTGTTTTCGTATGGCAGGGGGGAGCGCCTGGCCTCCGTTCCTGGCGGGAAGGAGGACAGCCGTTCGAAAGGAGCTGATACCTTGAAGCAGATGGTCTCGATTCCTGATAGGGAAGATAGCAGGTACCGGTATCACCGAACTACCCGAGGGGCTGAAGTCTCAAATCCTTGTAGGTAAGATAGAAGGCAGGTTCGAATCCTGTCACTACTGCCAAGAGAGTTCTGTCTCAATTCCTTATAGGTAAGATAGAAGCTAATGCTGGAGCCCTGGGCATTCATGGATCGGGACAGTCTCAATTCCTTATAGGTAAGATAGAAGTGGAACCCCTTGCCCCCCTTTCGGTCATTAAACACTACATCTGGCCTTTTGTCGGGGTCAAGCAACCTGTTTCGATCAACCGCAGCCACCCGTTCGTAGGGGATGGCGTCCCCGACATCCCCGCAGCAGCTGCCAAAGGCAAGGTCCCACCCCCGGCGAATCCGCACAAGCCCGGTAGGGAACGCCGTCCCCGGCTTTCCGCGCAGCAGCAGCCGCGACACCGAACAAGGTCGGGCGAATCCGAACCCACCCGGTTGTAGGGCGTGCCGTCCCGACGCCCACGCAGCAGCACCGAATCCAATTGCCCACCCCGGGCGCATTCGCAGCCGTCCCCCGTCCCATTGTAGAGAAAGGGCTTGCCCTTTCCGCGCAGGAACACCCATGGCATGGAACAACGTCGGGCGCATACGCAGCCGTCCGGTCCCTCCACCAGCGGGGGAGGGTGCCGCCCACAAGGGCGGCGGGAGAGGGAGAACCTGACGGGACCGCGCCGTGGAAATGACAGGCAGCCGTGAGAAAAGCGGTTGATTTTGCCGTCAGCAAGCGGCAAGGTTCCCCCTCTTCCGTCATCCGCCTCGCGGGGGATCGGCGGATGCCACCTTCCCCCGCTGGAGGAAGGAAAGGGACGGCGGCTTCTGCAAGGTTTTCATGATTTTTCGGCGAAGCCGCAGCCGCCATGTAGGGGGCGGCGTCCCGACGCCCCCCGCAGCAGCCGCAAGATTATCACATACGTTTGGCGAATTCGCAGCCCCCGTTGTAGGGCGCGCCGACCCGGCGCGCCGCGCAGCAACGGTTGGATTTTCAAAAACGTTCGGCGAATTCGCAGCCGTTCCCCCGTAGGGAAGGGGCTTGCCCCTTCCGGCAGGGACTGTCCCGATCCCCGCCGACCTTGGGCGAATCCGCAAGCGTGTAGCGCATTCGCCCGGGCGTTCCCCTGTTGGACCGTGTGCTGCGCGGAAAGGGCAAGTCCTTTCCCTACAATGAGGCGGCTGCGGATTCGCCGGGGGTTTGTTGGAAACCGGGAATTGCTGCGCGGCGCACCGGGGTCGGCGCGCCCTACAGGGAGGCGGCTGCGGATTCGCCGGAGGTCTGGCGAAAACCGGGGCGTTGCTGCCGGGGCGTCGGGACGACGCCCCCTACGGAGGGCGTGCAAATCCGCCGGGATCGGCGCACCCTGCAAAAAAGGGACGCCGATCCCGGCGGGGTCTTTCGACTCGCTCAATAGAACGAGGCCACCGGGTCCTCCGGGGGCGGGGCGGGCTGCAGGTCCAGGACGCGCAGCACCGGGCCGGGCTTTTCATAGCCGGGGTGCCGGGCGATGCGCACGGCGCCGGTGAGGATGAACCAGTCCCCCAGCTTCACCTCCGGCGGCTGCTTGCTCTGGGCCACCAGCCCGGCGAAGGCCACGTCGGCGGCGCAGCAGTTCATCAGCGGGCGGCCCACCAGCAGTTCCCCGGCCCGCAGGCCGTAGCCCACGCCGCTCTGGGCCTTGAAGCGCACGGTCTTGCCGTTGTAGGAGCGCATATCCTCCACCAGATCCCGGTACCAGAGGGCGTAGTCCCGGTCTGCCACTTCGATGACAGGGGCGTTTTTGTCAAAGGGCAGGGGGTCGATGATCTCGTCGTAGCGCACCTTGCCCTTTGGGTCCTCATAGGCGATGTCGCAGGCCCGGTTGGCGGCCCGGACGATCTTGTGCCAGGGCATCACGTCCTGACTCCGGTCAAAGCGGTTGAACACCACCAGGTCGCAGCTTTTCAGCTTGTCATAGACCAGTTGGCGCATGTTGGCGTTGTAGTTCAGGAAGCTGCCCGCCTCGGCGAAGCAGAACTCCTGGAACACCGACCAGTGGCTGGGCAGGGCCCGGTAGAGGGTGTCCAGCATCCACATGCCGTTGTACTCCACCAGCACCCGCTCCGGGCGGCGGCTGCGGTCCAGCTCCGCCAGATAGGCCGGGGTCAGCGCGTCCTCGTCGTCCAGGTTCAGGATCTCCACCTTGCCCCGGAACTTCTCCGGCGCGTATTCCAGCTCGCCCTCCTCGCAGACCAGCAGCAGCGTCCGCTCCCCGCTGTCGAAGCCCTTGTCCTGCAGCGACTCCTGGATGAAGCGGGTCTTGCCGCCCTCCAGGAAGCCGGTGAAGAGATAGACCGGCACCTCCTGGGGCAGGGCCTGCTTGTTCTCCGGCCCGGCCATGTCAGACACCAAAGAGGGCGCGCAGGGCGTCTTCCTTCAGGCCGCTGCCGATGACGCACAGCCGCCCGGTGACCCCCGCCGGACCGCGCCGCAGGTCGGCCTCCTCCGGCACATGGTCGAAGTGGATCCAGCCCTGGCCGTCGGAGGCGTCCACAATGCCCTTGGCCCGCAGCACCAGGCCGTAGGTCTCGCCGTCGTCCAGGGCGGAGAGGATCTCCCGGATCTCGTCCATGCTGAACTTCTTTGCCGTCTCCAGGCCCCAGCTGACAAAGACCTCGTCGGCGTCGTGGTCGTGGTGATGGTGGTGTTGATGATGGTGGTCGTGCTCGTCGTGGTCGTGGTGGTGATGATGGTGGTGGTGGCCGTCCTCCGCGTCTTCATCTTCGTCGTGGTGATGGTGATGATGGCAGCAGCATTCCTCCCTGTCCTCGTCCTCATCGTCGTGGCGGTGGCAGCAGCATTCCTCCCCATCTTCTTCATCCGCATGGTGATGATGGTGGTGGTGATGCTTCTGCTGCTGTTCCAGCGCTTTCAGCGCCTGCTCCAGGGTATCGCTGTGTTCGATGGCGTCCAGGAGCTGCTGCCCGCTCAGCTGGGACCAGGGGGTGGTGATGATGACCGCGCCGGGGTTGCGCTCCCGCAGCAGGGCGATGGCGGTCTGGAGCTTGTCCTCGGCGAGGCCGCCGGTGCGGCTCAGGACGATGGTCCCGGCGTGGCGCACCTGGTCGTCGTAAAATTCGCCGAAGTTTTTGATATACATCCTGCACTTGGCCGCGTCGCAGACCACGGTGGCGGAGTTCACCTCCATGCCCTCCACGCCCTGCACAGCCCGGAGGATGTCGCTGAGCTTGCCCACGCCGCTGGGCTCGATGAGGATGCGGTCGGGGTGGTACTGCTCCACCACCTGCTGCAGCGCCTGGGCGAAGTCGCCCACCAGGGAGCAGCAGATGCAGCCGGAGTTCAGCTCGTTCACCCGAATGCCCGCCTCGGCCATGAAGCCACCGTCAATGCCGATCTCGCCGAACTCGTTCTCGATCAGCACCAGCTGCTGGCCCTGATAGGCCTCGGCGATGAGCTTTTTGATGAGCGTGGTCTTGCCCGCCCCCAGAAAGCCGGAGAAAATGTCAACCTTCGTTGTCATATATGTTTCGTCCTTTCAACGTAACTGTTCAGCAGCCCCCGTAGCCTCGCAGAGTTTCGCGCCCGCAGGCGCGAAAGAAATTCAAAAACCATTTTTGGCGGAAACCGCGTTTTCGCCAAAAATACGTCTCGCGGAGCGAGTGTCCCCGAAGGGGGCGCGAGCGCAGCGCAACCCCCTCGATTCAGAACCCAGCGAAGCGGTTCTGAATCGAAATCTCAGCGCCGTTTCTTCCGATTTTTGACGCCCTCCGCGCCGTTCGTGGCTTCCGCGTAGCGCAGCAGCAGTTCCTTCTGCTCCCGCGTCAGGCTGCGGGGGGTCTCCACGGTGACGGTGACGAACTGGTCGCCGCGCCCGCCGCCGCCCACGAAGGGAATGCCCTTGCCCCGCAGGCGGAAGACGCTGCCCGTCTGGGTCCCCTCCGGGATCGTGAGCTTCACCTTGCCGTCCAGGGTGGGCACCTCCACCTCCGCGCCCAGGGCCGCCTGGGGGAAGGAGACGGGCAGCTCCAGCAGGACGCTGCTGCCCTCCCGCTCGAACAGGGCGTGGGCCCGGACGGCCACGGTCACCAGCAGGTCGCCCGCCGGGCCGCCGTTTGGGCTGGCGTGGCCCTCGCCCCGGACGGGGAAGGTCTGGCCGTCGTCGATGCCCGCCGGGACCTGGACCGTGATGGTCCGCGTCCGGCGGAGCTTGCCCTTGCCGGCGCACTTGGGGCAGGGGGTCTTCACCACCTTGCCGCTGCCGTTGCAGCGGCGGCAGACGCCGGTGGAACTCATGACGCCGAAGGGCGTCCGCTGCTGGGTGCGCACGGAGCCGCTGCCGCCGCATTCGGGACAGGTCTCGGTGGTCGTGCCCTTGGCGCAGCCTGTGCCGCCGCATTCGTCGCAGTTCTCGATCCGGGGGATCTGCAGGGTCTTGGTGCAGCCGAAGGCCGCCTCCTGGAAGTCCAGGGTCAGGCGCACCCGGACGCTCTCGCCCTTCATGGGGCCGCTGCGCCGGGTCTGGCCCCCGCCGAAGCCGAAGCCCCCGCCGAAAATGCCGCCCAGCAGGTCGCTCAGGTCGCCGAAATCACCGAAGCCGCCAAAGCCGCCGGGACCGCCGCCGCCGAAGCCCGCGTTGGGGTCAAAGGCCGCGTGGCCGAACTGGTCGTAGCGGGCCTTCCTGTCCGGGTCGCTGAGGACCTCGTAGGCCTCGCCCACCTCCTTGAACTGTTCCTCGCAGCGCTTGTCGCCGGGGTGCAGATCGGGGTGATACTGCTTGGCCAGCTTGCGGTAGGCCTTCTTGATCTCCTCGTCGCTGGCGCCCTTTTGCAGTCCCAGCACCTCGTAGTAGTCTCTCTTCTCCGCCATAAGTCAAATCTCCAAACGCCGCGCCGCCCCTGGGGACGGCAGCGGTTTCACGCTGTTGCTGAACGCTTGCCCTTGGACACAGGCGGGGGAGGCTCGCGCCGCCTCCCGCCGCCTGGTTCGTTTTCTCGTAACAGAACTCCGGTTGCCTCGCGGAGTGTGTGTCCCCGAAGGGGGCGCACGCGCAGCGCAACCTTCTCATTTCAAAACCCAGCGAAGCGGTTTTGAAATGATTATTTGTCCTCGTCGATCACGGTGTAGTCCGCGTCGTAATACTGCTGGCCGTTGGGGCCCTGGCCGCCGGGCTGGCCCTGGGGGCCGTCCTGGGGCGCGCCCTGGGGGTTGGCCTGGGCGTAGAAGCGCTCGCTGACCTTGTAGAAGACCTGGGTCAGGGCCTCGGTCTCCCGGCGGATGGCCTCGGTGTCGCTGCCGGCCAGGGCGGTCTTGAGCTTGCCCAGGGCGGTCTCCACCTCGCCCCGGTCGGCGGCGGAGATCTTGTCCTTCATGTCCTCCAGGGCCTTTTCGGTCTGGTAGACCATCTGGTCGCCCTGGTTGCGCACGTCCACTTCTTCCTTCTTCTTGGCGTCCTCGGCGGCGTACTGCTGGGCCTCGCGGACGGCCTTGTCGATGTCCTCCTTGCTCATGTTGGTGGAGGAGGTGATGGTGATGTGCTGCTCCTTGCCGGTGCCCAGATCCTTGGCGCTTACGTTCACAATGCCGTTGGCGTCGATGTCA